>NZ_JBAPRN010000001.1:0-2305 GCF_049281135.1 Mycobacterium sp.
GTCTCTGCGGCCAGCAGCACGGCCGCGCACGCGCGTGTCCACGGCACCTCCGGCGCGACTCCGACGACGCGAGAACCATCGATCCGCGCCCGTGCCAGCGCCACGGTCAGCGCGCCCCGCTCGGGCACTGACACGTCGGCCTGTGCCGCCAGCCACGCGGCCATTAGATCGGTCTCGGCGAGCGGCACCGCGGCGGCGTGAGCCGCCAAACCCTTAAGCACGACGGCCATTTCGGCTGGGCCGGCGTCCTGATCATGCGTGCTTGTCAGGCGCGCTAGACCGGTTTCTTCGAGCGTGTGCCATAGGGCGGTATCGAATGGCTCGGGGCGGCGCCGTTGGCCAATCCGAGCGTCGAACGAACGCCGGCCGATGTCGTCCACGAGCCGGTACAACTCGGCCGAATCATCGTCGTCGACCACAGTGTCGAACACCCCGCCCGCCAGCCACATGCTCAACGCAGCCCCATTCCTCGCGCGACCACACCGCGTAGCACCTCGTTGGTCCCACCGCGCAGGGTGAACAGCGGCTGATGCAGCCGGGCCGTGTCGAGCAGTTCACGTCCCGTTGTGTCCTGCTCGATCCCGCAGATCAGGCCCGCGATCAGGTCGACGGATTTCTGTTCAAAGGTGGTCCCTAGGTCTTTCACCAGCGCCGCCCGGTTCGCGGCATCCTCGCCATCGGCGAGGTTTCTGGCCACTGAGATCGATAGCTGGCGAAGCGACACCAGCCGCGCAACGAGCTTGCCGACCTCCATTGCCGTGCGGTCGTCGACTGTGCGAGACAGTGCCAGGTCACGAAGCGCCGTGGTAATCAGCGGTGTGGTCGACAGAATCCGTTCGGGGCCACTGCGTTCGAAGGACAACTCCCGCGTCACTTGGTGCCAGCCCTCGCCAGGCACACCGAGCACCCGCGTATCGGGAACGAAGACGTCGTCAAACTTGACCTCGTTGAAGTGGTGTTCACCTGACATCAGCGCGATGGGACTGATCACGACGCGGTCTGCGCCGGCCGGCACAAGAAACTGGCTGAATCCCGCATGCCGCTGCTTCGAGTCGGATGGGCTGGTGCGGGCCAGCACGACGATCCAGTGTGCTAGGTGGGCGCCGCTGGTCCACACTTTGGTGCCCCGTAGCACCCAACCGCGTTCGACGCGTGTGGCTTTGGTTTGGGCGGCAGCCAGATCGGAACCGGCGCCGGGCTCGCTCATGCCGATCGCGGAATACAGTTGTCCCGCAGCGATTTCGGGCAGCAAGCTCTGCCGTTGTTCTTCGCTGCCGAACGCCTGCAACCCTGGTGCCAATTGGCGGTCGGCCGTCCAGTGCGCCGCGACAGGTGCGCCGTGGGCCAGCAGCTCTTCGCCGACGACGTAACGGTGCAGATGGCCCAGACCGCGTCCGCCGTACTGCTTGGGAATTGTCAGTCCCACAAAGCCAGCAGCGCCGAGCCGGGCGCTAAACGCCGCGTCCCAGCCCCTTATCCACGAGTCGACCTTCGGCTGCCAACTGAAGCGCTGGCGATCTTCAGCGATGAAGTCTCGTACCGACGCGCGTAGCTCGGACAGCTCGGGATCGTTCCCGCACAGCAAGTCGAAATCGGTCATCGTAATAGCTGGCTAGGCCGTCGCGACGACAGGCGACAGGTAGAAGTTGGGAGTGAGGTCCTGCTCGCGCGGGGCAAGCCGATAGCGGGAGAAATCCTGGACGCCCTCCTCACGCAGCACCTGCTCATCCGTATAAAACCGTCCACTGTTTTCTGCCGCGGCTCGCGTGACAAGCGCGTGCAGGGCGTCGGCCATGATCTGTGGGTTGCGGGCCTGGGCTCGCACGACCTCCTCACCCATCGCGACCATCATTCCGGTACTTGCCACCGTGGTGGCAGGCCACAGCGAATTGACTGCTATCGGGATCAGCGCGAATTCGGCTGCCCAGCCCAGCGTGAGCAGGCTCTCGGCGTACTTGCCCACGGTGTGCCCCACGTGCGACGAAAACCATCCCGGACTCATGTTCAATGGCGGCGACACGTTGACGATGTGTGCGTTGTCAGAGTTGCGAAGGTGCGGTAGCGCAGCATGCACCACAGCGAAGGCCCCTCGCACGTTGACTGCCAGCAGTCTGTCGAAACCCGCCGGCGGCAGTTGGGCGGTCGACCTGAGATCCAGAGCACCCGCGTTGTTGACCACGACGTCGATGCCGCCGAACTTCTCTGCGACTATGGCGATCGCGCGATCGACGGCGGCTGCGTCACGAACATCGCACGGCACCGACACTGCGTCGCCGCCGGCCTCCTCAACCGCCTCAACCGTGTC
>NZ_JBAPRN010000002.1:0-10251 GCF_049281135.1 Mycobacterium sp.
ACGAACTGCATCTTCTCTTTGTCGCGCCAATCCAACTGCGCGTCCGCGAGCAACTCCTCAGCGGTCTCAGAGCCCGCCAGATAGGCCTGCATGATCCTGTGCAGCAACGGATTCTCCTGCCACGCAAGGTCACTGAAGCGCTTGTCGGCGCGTGCCGGAGCGCGGTGCGATTTGCCCACGGCGATATTGCCGAGCTCACGGGTCAGCGAGCCCACCCGGTCGGCCACCGCGCCGGGGTGCTGAGCGAGGTTGCCGGCGAAGCGGGCCCAAGTGGCGTTTGGCATCATCCGGCTGGCGAATGGCTTTGTGGCGCTGGTGAGAAGCAGGTCGAGCGGCGCAGCCAGCTCGTCGACTTTGGCCGTGGGGTCCTTGGGGGTTGCCATGGTTATCGTGTGCTTTCGGTTGTCGGAATGGTGATGTCGCGCTTTTGCACCTTGCCGGTGGGACCCTTGGGCAGGGCGTCGACCAACCAGACCTGGCGCGGATACTTGTAGGCGGCCACCCGCTCCTTGACATAGTCGCGCAGTTCGTCGGGGTGCACTTTCGCCCCTTCCTTCAGCGCCACGGCCGCCCCGACTTCCTCACCCAGTGAGTCATGCGGGACGCCGATGACCGCCGCTTCGGCCACATCGGGGTGCTCGTAGAGCACTTCCTCGATTTCGCGGGGGTAGACGTTGTAGCCGCCCCGGATGATCAGGTCCTTGGTCCGGTCGACGATGTAGAAGTAGCCGTCCTCGTCGACGCGTCCGACGTCGCCGGTCGCCAGCCAACCATCCGGTGAGATCGTGGACTTGGTCGCTTCGGGCAGGTTCCAGTAGCCCTTCATCACGTTGTGTCCGCGGATCTGGATCTCGCCGGTGTGGCCCTGCGGTACCTCACTGCCATTCAGGTCGACGACCCGCATCTGCACGCCTTCGATCGGAGTGCCGATCGAGCCCACCTTGCGCTCCCGGTGCGGATGATTGAACGCGGCCGCCGGTGAGCTCTCGGAGAGCCCATAGCCCTCCAAAACGGTGCAACCAAAGGCCTTTTCGAAATCGGTGAGAACCTGCACGGGCATTGCCGCACCACCCGAGACGCAGACCCGCAACGTGCGCGTCGCCTCGGCCGCGGCCTCGTCGGCCACGCCCAGCAGCGCCGAATACATCGTCGGCACACCTTCGAACACCGTGACGGCGTCGCGCTCGATCACCTCGAGCGCTTTGCGCGGGTCGAATCGAGGAATCAGCGTCAACGTCGCACCCGACAGCACCGCCCCGTTGAGGCCACAGGTGAGCCCGAACACGTGAAAGAGCGGCAGGCAGCCCATGACAACGTCGCCAGGCCCGGTCTCGACCAAGGTACGGCAACTGACCTCGGCGTTGCGGCCCAGGTTGCCATGGGTGAGCATGGCGCCCTTGGGTTTTCCGGTGGTTCCGGAGGTGTGCAAGATGACCGCGACGTCGTCGGCGCCGCGTTCCACTGGTGACTCCTGCGCGGGCAGGCCGGCGATCAGGTCCGTCAGGCCGGCGTCGTCGACAATCCAGCATTGCGAACCCGTTTCGTCGGCGCCGGCACTGGCCTCGTCGGCGAAGCCGGGCGTAGCGAACAACGCCTTCGCTCCGCTGTTGGACAGGTAGAACGCCACCTCACGGGCCTTGAGCAAAGGATTCATCGGGACCGCGACGGCGCCGCGATACATGATCCCGTAGAACGCGATGGCGAACGCGGGCGTATTGGGCAGCATCACGCCGACCCGGTCCCCCGGTTCGATTCCGGCTTGCTCGAGCAGCGTCGCCACCCGGGCGGCTGATGCGTCGAACTGCGCGAAGGTGAATTGCAGGTCGTCGCAACGCAGCGCAACGTTATTGGGGTAGCGCTCTGCGGATGCGAAGAGATTGGTGCTCAGGCTGGTCATGGGTACCTCTGCGGATCGAATCGGCTGCCCGGTTTTAGGGCTTGTCCCGAGGATTCCAATCCTGCTCTCGGCGAACTCACGCGACAATGTCGGCGAGCACAATAACCTGGCCGCCGCGGTGTGATGGCGGACAGCTGATCACAGGGGCGCTACCGGGGCCAACAGACTCAACCGGGAATTTGGTGACGGACAACTCCCCAAAGCTGGACAATTGCGTGGCCGCTGACAGGTAACCCGACGACGGTCTCTACGGGAAGGCGTTAACGGTTGCGGCGGTTAGCCCGCGGCAATCATGATGAGATAACCGGCTGGAAGGTGAATTGTCAAGAGCGGAGCATAAGAGCGCCGTAGTGGTGTCGGCGGCTTCTTTAACGCCTGACCAGTAAATGTCATCGCGGCTCTTCGCCGCCACACCTCGACCAGTGCCCCTGCATGACTAAACGCGCATTGCGTCGTGGCTCAGCTCCCCATGTTCGGGTTGGCCTGCCGCAGGACGGATTTGCCATAGCCGCCGACATACGCGCAGCAGGCCCATGAGATCCCGCGCCGGACTGTGACCGTTGACACAGCCGACGGCACCGTGTAATAGTCTAGCCATACGGTCAACTAATACTTCTGCGTTCCCATTCCTGTACCACTCCACTATGGCCGCCACGGTGATCCACCTGGCGCTAGCAGACACGCGCCAGTTGAGCGAAGGAGACTGTCATGAACGCGGGCACACAAAAGGTCAGTGCGTGGTGCGGCCCAATCTTCTGTATCTTGTTCGGTCTCGGCTGGATGGCATTGGCCCGCTGGGTCCAACCACCCTCACCCAACCTTTCTGCCGCGTCGATCGCGGATGTGTTCGCATCTCACCGGACGCTGATCCGCCTCGGTGTGGGGCTTGGCGGAGTGGCCGGTGCCATATCGGTGCCATGGGCCGCGGTAGTCGCCGTTCAAATGAAGCGCATCGAGGGCGAAAACTGCGTGATGACTTACACGCAGCTGACCACCGGCGCACTTGGGGCGCTTATCTTCATCTTCCCAATGCTGTTTCTGGAGGTGGCCGCGTTTCGCGCAGACCGCTCGGCAGAACTCGTCCAGGCTGTGAGCGATCTGGGATACCTCTGCCTCATCGGCTTTCCGTTTCTCGCGGTGATCCAAGCGTTCGCGTTGACAGCGGTGATCTTTCAAGATCACCGAGCAACGCCGATATTTCCTCGCTGGTTGGGTTACTTCAGCCTCTGGGCGGGAACGCTGTTCATCCCCGGCACGGCGATCTCCTACTTCCACACCGGGCCACTGGCGTGGAACGGAATCTTCGCATACTGGCTTCCGTTGGGGGTGTTCGCAATATGGATCGCCGTCGTCACCGCCTACGTGCTACGCGCGATCGACCAGCAGCAAGCTGAGGACGTTGCTGCAGACTCAGCGATCGGTTCGACCAAGCCGGTTCATGTCGGCTGAGTCGTGTGGTCTCACTGAGAAGCTGACCCATCCGGTCAAGGACCGCTGATGACAGACCTCATCAGCGGCTCCGGAGTGGTCGCACCGACGCCGTGGGATCCACTTCATGCCGCCAGCCCTGCCGGATGCCATTGGACGCGTGCCAATATCGGCGAGGCGTTGCCGGGAGTTGCTACCCCACTGACTTGGTCCATCTGGGAAGTGGGAGCCGAGATCGCAGGTCGTGGAGGGTTTCACGCCCTCGGTGCGGCTACGCGTGCTGAAAGCATGGTTCCTGCCGACCGGGACCAACGATTCACCCGTGCGTTCTACGGTCGCGGCGCGGTCCGAGTCGACTTCCTGGCCACGATGGGCAACCGCATTCCGGGAACCTCCGGAGCCGCCATTGCTGAGCAGCTACTGGGCAACGCTCCTGCTGAACTTCTCGGCCGACCAAGCCGCCGTCGCTATCCAGTGATCGCGGTGCGGATGCCGCTTACTTTCCTGCGGGTGCCCCGACAGCTTCGCCGTGCGGCCGCCGACACGAAGATCTGGTGGCTCCGCAATACCGCCTCGGCTGCCAACCTCACCGAGACCGATGCGCTGGCACTCTTTGTTCAGGCCCGAGATCGCTTCTGGCAGAACACCCGGCTGCAAGGCACGGCTCTGTTCTGTGTAGTCCAGCCAATCTATGACGCCTTGGATCACATCACCGCCAACACCGGCGTCGGCGACCTAACTTCAATGACCAGCGGCTACGGATCCGTACCTGAAGCGGCTGTCGTGGGCGACTTGTGGAAAGCCTCGCGCGGCGAGATTGACTTGGCGGCCGTCGTGGCCCGACACGGCTATCACGGTCCGCGAGAAGGCGAGCTTTCGGCCAAATCCTGGCGCGAGGACAGCGGTCCCCTACGCCGTTTTCTTGTCGAATACGCCGCGATGGACGAGAGCCAGGACCCGCTCATCCGTGAAGCCCAACTTGCAGCGCAGCGTCGTGGAATGGAGCAGGCGCTTCTCGCCGCTCTGCCCGCATCACGTCGTCCGCTGGTGCGGACCTTGTTTCGCCTGGCCGCGCAACGCATTCCGTTGCGCGGTATCGCCAAAGACGCCTTCCTCATGTCGCTCGATGTGCTGCGCGCATCGGCGCGCCGAATTGGCGAATTGCTCGCCGCCCAAGGTGTCTTGGCTGACCCAGACGACGTCTTCTTTCTCACCGACGATGAGGTCACCGCGACCAGACCGGCCAACGTCCAGGAGCTGATCGCCAGACGCCGGGCACGCTATGACCACTACCTTTCGGTCGAGCTGCCGTCGGAGTGGGCGGGCGGACCAGTGCCAATCGACCTCTCGGTCAGCGCCGGCGAATCTGACGTGATCACCGGTGTCGGCGTCTCCCCCGGCGTCGTCGAGGGTTATGCACGCGTCGTCATCGACCCCGACTTCGACGAAGTGGAGCCCGGCGAGATCCTGGTCGCTGCGTCGACCGACCCGAGTTGGGCGTCGATCATGTTCATCTCAGCTGCCCTGGTTGTCGACATAGGGGGCGCGCTGTCGCACGCCGCCATCGTTGCGCGCGAGCTCGGCGTCCCCTGCGTGGTTAACACCGGGACTGGCAGTCGGCGTATCCGAACCGGCGACCGATGTCGAGTTGACGGAAAGACCGGGACCATCACGATCCTTCAGCACGCAAGCAACGGACAGGAGACGTCATGACTGACCCACGAGGTCCGTGGGGCCCGCTCGCCGAACCACCGCACGTCGATCGGGACATCGACCCCGCCGGACTTCCCTTCCGCGAGAACGTCTTCATGGCGGTCTACGACCGCACGCAATCCTTCTACTGCATTACCCATATGCAGGGCGGCAAGACTGACGCAGGGATGTTCGCGCGCTGCTCGGTCATTCTCGATAAGCGCTTCACCGAGATCTATGAGCCCCTTGGGCCGATGACGTTCACCTCCGACCACATATCACTCGACCTGACCGGTCACTTGCACGCCAAGTGCGACGACTTCACCGTAGACATCACCGTGGAGCCAGTGCGCGAGCCGATCGACTACACGCAAGCGCGTACTTTGCCCGGGCTCAGCAAGGCAGAACCGATGCACCACTATCAGAGCACGGGCACGATGAGCGGCACGATCACCGTCGGCAGCCAAACCACACAGGTTGAGGGCGGCGTGATTCGCGACCGCAGCTGGGGATTTCGTCAGGAGATCGCCTCCTGGGTGGAGTACTACGCCACATTGCTCGCTTTCGACGACTTCGATGTCGCGACCATGAAATACAAGGTCCGAGAGGGGATGACACCGCCACATGGGCAACTGAATGGGTCACGCAACAACATTGTGTCGGAGAGCCGAATTATGCGTCGCTACGAGACCGGATCGGTGGCCGAGCTTGACCTACACCTAGACGACGACACCACACTGGGTTTGCAGTTCGAGGTGCCCGATGCCCAAATCTTCTGTCCGTTCAACCGGCCAACCGGCCCCGAAGCAATTACCTCCTATCAGGATTTCGTCGAAGTGCGTACCACTGACGGTGCGGTGGGCTACGGGATCATGGATCAGGGGTTCTTGCGCACGCTGGCCTGAGTGCCGTCGGCAGCGGCAGAGATCGATTTGAGACAGGAGATGAGATGGTGATGACGCATCGTGTAATCCAGTGGGGCACAGGAGCAGTAGGCATCGAAGCTCTGCGCTACATCCTTGACCGTGACGACCTCAGCCTGGTGGGGGTCAAGTGTTTCACCGATGGGAAGGTCGGCCACGACGCAGGGACCCTCGCGGGCCGTAAACCCATGGGAGTCTGTGCAACTCAAAGCGCAGAGCAACTCCTGGCTCTTGACGCCGACTGTGTGTTGTTCATGCCACGCGACGTGACCCAGCTCGATCCCACCCTGCCGAACAGCCCGGGTCGCGAGTGGGTGGATGCGGTCCTGCCCATCCTCGAAGGCGGCAAGAACGTCATCAGTTCCATTGCGTCGGGCATGCATTGGCGGCAGCTCTCCAACGGCGCGGCGCTCCATGAAGAGCTCGACCAAGCCTGTCAGAAGGGGTCTTCGAGTATCTACTTCACGGGCATCGACCCTGGCTTCGTGACCGACGCACTCGCGATCACCATGTCAAGTGTGGTCGGGCGAATCGAGCGGATCCGCACCTGGGAGTTCATCGACTACTCCAACTACCCGGCTCCAGATGTCATGCTGGGAATGGGATTTGGCCGACTCCCAGAAGATATTCCGACAACCACGGCGGCCGTGCTCAAAGCGGGGTGGGCTGGCGCGATCTACTCCATGGCGGAGGCCTTCGACGCCGCCGTGGACGAAGTGCGCCTCGAGGTTGATCACTACCTTTCGCCCAGGACGGTCACGGTCAACAGCGGCCTTGTCATCAAGGAGGGCACCATTGGCGCATTGCGTTGGTCGTTGATCGGCATGGTGAACGGTCACCCGCGATTGTCCATTAATCACGTGAACCGGATGGGTTCGGATATGGCGCCTGACTGGCCGAACATGGGGCGCGAAGGCGGCTATCGTGTCGAAATCGACGGGTTCCCCCCATACCGTGGTGAATTTCCCTTGGCTCTTCCTGGTGGTACTGGGTTCAGCCTCGACGACGCTGTCGCGATGACCGCAGCCCGTTGCGTCAATGCAATCGAGGCGGTTGTGCAGTCAACGCCTGGCTACAAGACCGTCAACGACTTGCCGGCCTTCGGTGCGCGATTCGGGTTACTACGGTGATCAGTCCGGCCGATTTATCGTCCAGCCGTTTAATATTTATCGTCAAGGTCCCCGTTATCCGGGCGGCAGCCGGGCGGCCCGATCAGCAACCAACATAAGGGGGTCACGCGGTGTCAGCAGACGTCAAGACTTCGGCAAAGCCTCAGATCGGGGATGTTCTGGCGCGCCGTACCTTTCGAGTCAGCGACGCGCTCTGTGCGGCGGGATTTGCACGGGCACTCGGAGCGACCGAGGGACCGTATGTCAACCTGAGCGACGCACTCGATCAGGGATTTACTGCGCGCCTGGCGTCGCCGGCGCTGCTCGCCTTTTTTCAGACATGCGCGATGGATGACTTCGTGCATCAGCTGGGCTTGTCACCGAATCACACAGCGTTCGCAGGCGCAACGGGTCAGGTATCACCAGGAGCGTTGCTCGAAACCGCCGTCGTTGTTGGCGAGTGTCGCTATGTCGGAGAAGAGAAAAAGGTCTCCAACAGCGGCGCCGCGCGGCGACTGGTCGTGATCGAAACGACCTATCGGCACGAAGACGGTCGACCGATCAGCACCGTGAAATTCACCTTTATCGAGGCGACGCCGTGAGCGCCTACCGATACGTAACTCCGATCCTGGACGCACTGGCGTTCGCGCGGATGTCGATCGCGACAGACGACCCCAACCCCATCCACGTCGATCACCAGGCCGCCGTCCGCGCAGGTCTGCCCAGCGTCATCGGTTCTGGCCTATTTGTGATGGGTCTGCTGGACAAGGCGGCGCGCTCTGCAGCGGGCGAGCACGCCGGCTACACGTTCGACATCCAGATGCGTGGTCCGGTTCTGCCGGGCCGAGCCCTTGAGATCTCCGTTGTCGATGAGCAGGACCGAGTTGCCGTGCAAGTCAATGACAGCGCGGGCGGCGTGGTTGCCAAGGGGCGACTGCATTACTGAGTGTCGAGCATCGTTCACGTGTCGGGGCGGTGAAACTGAACCGCCGCCGCTGTCTGCGCGGACGGTGCCTTGACGTGCACACCCCCCGCTCATAAGATTTACTTGTCGGATAGTTAATCATCGGTGCGATGGAGGTCGGCCTTGGAAAGCGCCCTCGACGACCCGGTCCCCGAGCATGGCGGCCGGCGCACCCACTGGACACCAGGCCAGATCGACGACAGAAACGGCGAAACCGTCACCAAAGGACGATCGCGATGCTGAATATCGACGATGTGTCCGAAAGCCTCCGGCAGTCCACTCGAACTCCCGATCGCGGGGCCCAGACCATGCTCCCGACAGTCATCGCCAGGCAGGCGACGCTGACACCCGACGCGCCTTTCCTGCAGGAAGTCGATGGACCCAGCGCAACGTACGGCGAGGTGCAGAGCAGCGCGATGCGGTGGACGGCGGCGCTCGCCGCCGCCGGGATCAGCGCGGGCGACCGGGTGGTCACCATGCTGCCCACCGGAATCGACGCCGTCGCCATCTGGCTGGGGCTGGCCTGGCTCCGAGCCATAGACGTTGCGACCAACCCCGATTACCGCGGCGATATGCTAGACGCGGCGCTGAAACTTATTGAGCCAAGCGCCATCATCGCGCTACCCGACCGGCTCGGCGATCTGGCGGCCACCCCCGCCGTGCAGGCGGTCGACCGGCTGATCGTGCCGTCGGCGCCAGACGACCTGCCCGCCTCGTTGCGTGGCAAAGTCGACGACTTCGCCACATTCCTGGCCCAGGCCGGCGACACCCCGATCACCGACCTCGCTCCGCCCCAACCCTGGGATATCGCGTGCATCATCTTCACATCGGGGACCACGGGGCCGTCCAAAGGGGTGCTGATTCCGTGGGGAATGCTCGATGCCGCCGCACGGAGCGCCTTTCCGCTTGAAGAGGTCCTGGCCGACGAGGTCTACTACTGCGCGTTGCCGTTTTACCATCTCTTGGGCCGGCACTGCGTCGCACAAATGGCGCTGACCGGTCGACGGCTGGTCACCCGAAAACGGTACTCGGTGACGGAGTTCTGGTCCGATGTGCGTCGGTACGGCGCAACGATGGCCTTCGCGTTCACAGCACCGCTCTACCAGCAACCGCCCAGGAACGATGACACCGACCACACCCTGCGCACCCTTTTCGCGGTGCCGATGATCCCCGAGCATCGGGAATTCGATCTCAGGTTCGGTGTGCGAACCCGGACCATGTTCGGAATGACCGAACTGGGTGTGGCTTTCGCTTCGGGCGCACACGTCGATGACTATCGGGCGTGTGGCCGCGCCGTGGCCGGACCGGCGGGCCTGGAGGTGCGTCTGGTCGACGAGCACGACATGGAGGTGTGCGTCGGCCAGATAGGCGAACTGGTGGCCCGAACACGCGATCCGTGGGCGCTCAACGCCGGATATTTTCGGATGCCCGAAGAGACGGCGCACGCCTGGCGCAACGGGTGGTTTCACACGGGTGACGGGTTCCGGCGCGATGAGCATGGCAACTACTACTTCGTCGAGCGACTCAAGGACTACATTCGTCGCCGCGGCGAGAATATCTCTGCCTACGAGGTCGAGGCCGCCACCAACCGGTGCCCGGATGTATTGGAGTCCGCCGCGATAGCGGTCCCGTCGGACACCGGCGAGGACGAAGTCAAGATCTGCATCGTTGCCGTCGCCGGTAGAAATCCGACCGCCGAGGACATCTGGACTCACCTGCAGCAATCTCTGCCGAAGTACATGGTCCCGCGCTATATCGAGTTCGTCGCCGCTCTGCCTCGCACGGTGACGATGAAGGTTCGCAAGGTCGACTTGCGGGCCGACGCCCTCAACCGCCGGACCAAAGACCGGCTGGCCCAAAGCGAAGGAACGACCACATCGTGACCAAATATGCGGAGCAGAGCGCGCTCAATCTCATTGCAGGTGAGGCTGTTACGGGCAAGGAAGAATGGGAGATCCGCAATCCGGCCAAGACGTCTCAGGTCGTCGGCCAGGTGAGTGTGGCGACGTTCGAACAAGTCGACGACGCCGCACAAGCCGCCGCGAAGGCGGCACCGGAGTGGGCGGCCGTCCCCGTCGCCGAGCGGGTGGCAATCGCCTCGGCCGCCGCGGTGATCATCGAGCAAAAGGCGGGCGAGCTCGGGTGGGACGTGCTGCTCACCCGCGAGCAGGGCAAGATTCTGCCTGAAGCTGTCGTGGAATTTGCTTTCGCCCAGATCGAGGCCCAATACATCAATAC
>NZ_JBAPRN010000003.1:0-3158 GCF_049281135.1 Mycobacterium sp.
GGCCAGCGCGGCGGTGCTGCCGGTGCATTCGGACGTCCCGGCGGTGCGCCGCGACGTGGCCGCAAGTCGAAGCGGGCGAAACGCGCCGAATACGAGAACATGCAGGCGCCGGTCGTCGGTGGTGTGCGGTTGCCGCACGGCAACGGCGAGACGATCCGCCTGGCCCGTGGCGCCTCGCTGTCCGACTTCGCCGAGAAGATCGACGCCAACCCGGCCTCGCTGGTGCAGGCGCTGTTCAACCTCGGCGAGATGGTGACAGCGACCCAGTCGGTCGGCGACGAGACGCTCGAGCTGCTGGGCAGCGAGATGAACTACGTCGTCCAAGTTGTCAGCCCCGAGGACGAGGACCGCGAGCTGCTGGAGTCCTTCGACCTGACCTACGGCGAGGACGAAGGCACCGAGGAAGATCTGCAGACGCGGCCGCCGGTGGTGACCGTGATGGGTCACGTCGACCACGGTAAAACCCGACTGCTGGACACCATTCGAAACGCCAGCGTGCGAGAGGGAGAGGCCGGCGGTATCACCCAGCACATCGGTGCTTACCAGGTGACCGTTGACCTCGACGGCGACGAACGGCCGATCACCTTCATCGACACCCCGGGTCACGAGGCGTTCACCGCCATGCGTGCCCGCGGCGCGAAGGCCACCGACATCGCGATTCTGGTGGTGGCCGCCGATGACGGCGTGATGCCGCAGACGGTGGAGGCCATCAACCACGCGCAGGCAGCCGACGTGCCAATCGTGGTGGCGGTCAACAAGATCGACAAGGAGGGCGCCGACCCGCAGAAGATCCGCGCCCAGCTCACCGAATACGGTTTGGTGGCAGAGGATTTCGGCGGCGAGACCATGTTCGTCGACATCTCGGCGAAGGCCGGCACCAACATCGAGGCGCTGGAGGAGGCGGTGCTGTTGACCGCCGACGCAGCGCTGGACCTGCGGGCCAACCCCGACATGGAGGCCCAGGGTGTGGCGATCGAGGCGCACCTGGATCGTGGCCGTGGTCCGGTGGCCACCGTGCTGATTCAGCGCGGCACGCTGCGGGTGGGCGACTCCATCGTTGCCGGTGACGCCTACGGTCGTGTTCGCCGAATGGTCGACGAACACGGCGACGACATCGAAGAGGCGTTGCCGTCCCGGCCGGTGCAGGTCATCGGCTTCACCTCGGTGCCCGGAGCCGGCGACAACCTGCTGGTTGTCGACGAGGACCGGATCGCCCGTCAGATCGCCGATCGTCGCAGCGCGCGCAAGCGCAACGCACTGGCGGCGCGCTCGCGCAAGCGGATCAGCCTGGAGGATCTGGACGCAGCGCTGAAGGAGACGTCGCAGCTCAACTTGATCCTGAAGGGCGACAACTCCGGCACCGTGGAGGCGCTGGAGGAGGCCCTGCTGGGCATCGAGATCGACGACGAGGTGGAACTGCGCGTTATCGACCGCGGCGTCGGTGGCGTCACCGAGACCAACGTCAACCTGGCGTCGGCCTCGGACGCGATCATCATCGGGTTCAACGTGCGCGCCGAGGGCAAGGCCACCGAGCTGGCCAACCGCGAAGGCGTGGACATCCGCTACTACTCGGTGATCTATCAGGCCATCGACGAGATCCAGAGTGCGCTCAAGGGCATGCTCAAGCCGGTCTACGAGGAGAACCAGCTCGGTCGTGCCGAGATCCGCGCGCTGTTCCGGTCGTCGAAGGTCGGTCTCATCGCGGGATGTCTGGTTACCTCCGGCATCGTGCGGCGCAATGCCAAGGCCCGCTTGTTGCGGGACAACATCGTGGTGGCCGAAAACCTCACGGTGTCCTCGCTGCGACGGGAGAAGGACGACGTCACCGAGGTCCGCGACGGGTATGAATGCGGTCTGACGCTGACCTACTCCGACCTCAAAGAGGGCGACGTCATCGAGACCTACGAGCTCGTGGAAAAGGAGCGCGTCTGAGTATGAGCTCCGACAAGTTGACCTCGCGGTATGGCTGACCCCGCGCGGGCGCGCCGGCTGTCCAAACGGATCTCCGAAATCGTCGCCACGGCGATCGAGTACGAGATCAAAGACCCGGGACTGGCCGGCGTAACGATCGTCGACTCCAAGATGTCCGGCGATCTGCACGATGCGACGCTGTACTACACGGTGATGGGGTCGACGCTGGATGACGCGCCCGATTACGAAGGCGCCGCTGCGGCGCTGGAACGCGCCAAGGGTGTGTTGCGCAGCAAGGTCGGAGCCGGCACCGGCGTGCGGTTCACTCCCACGCTGACCTTCACCCGCGACACGGTGTCCGACTCCGTGCAGCGGATGGAGGAATTGCTGGCCCGCGCGCGTGCCGCCGACGCCGATGTGGCCCGCGTGCGTGAGGGAGCCTCGCCGGCCGGCGACCCGGATCCGTACCGGGTGAGCGGCGAGCAGGACGACGGAAACGAAAACACGCCCGGTGAGGATGCGGGCCGCGTGGCGGCCCGAGGAGCAGCCGGGCAATCGGATATTGGTGCGCCCACCGCTAACGGGGAAGGCGCCGGTGACGACGACGAACTCGAAGACTGATTCGACTACACAACGCGTCGACGCTGTCGGCGCCGCCAAGGTGCTCGAAGCCGCGGCGACGATCGCGGTCGTCTGCCACGTCCATCCCGATGCCGACACGATCGGCGCGGGGTTGGGGCTTGCCTTGGTACTGGACCGGTGCGGCAAGACCGTCGAAGTCAGCTTCGCGGCTCCGGCCGCGTTGCCGGAGTCGTTGCGCTCGCTGCCCGGCGGCCAACTTCTGGTTGCTCCCGACGCCATGCGCCGCGATGTCGATCTGGTTGTGACCGTAGATATTCCGAGCGTCAACCGGCTCGGGGGCCTGCGTGAGATGACCGCCGACGGCCAGGATGTGCTGGTGATCGACCATCACGCGTCAAACCAGATGTTCGGCACCGCGAATTTCGTCGAGCCGTCGGCGGACTCCACCACGATGATGGTCGCCGACCTGCTCGATGCCTGGGACAAACCGATCGACACCGATGTGGCCTATTGCCTGTATGCGGGGCTGACCACCGACACCGGATCGTTCCGGTGGGCCACCGCCCGGGCGCACCGCCTCGCCTCGCGGTTGCTCGAACTCGGGGTCGACAACGCCTCCATCAGTCGCACCCTGCTCGACACACACCCGTTCTCTTGGCTTCCGA
>NZ_JBAPRN010000004.1:0-6432 GCF_049281135.1 Mycobacterium sp.
CCCATCCCCACCAGGACCACCGGCTCATCGGCGTCCGCCGAGGATGGAAGCTGCACCGGCGTGGCCGATCCGGCGAGCTCGGACTCCAGATGCTGGGCCAATCCGGCAACCGAGCTGTAGTCCCAACCGACGGTGTCGCGCAGCCGCAGACCCGTGACAGCCGCCAGTCGATTGCGCAGTTCGACCGTCATCTGCGAGTCGAAACCGAGCTCCGCGAAGGTGAGATCCGGATTCAACGACCCAGGGCCGCGCTCGCCCAAGATATGCGCGGCCTCCGCGCTCACCGCCTCGATCACCAAACGTTGACGTTCGTGCTGCAAGGCGGCCAGCCGCTCGTTGAGCGTCGCGTCGGTCGGGGTTCCCGCAGTCCGCCCGTCCGGCACCGGTCCGCTGTCCGACGATGCCGTCGTGTCCGACGTTGGAGCATCTGGCGGCAGATCCCACAGCGGTTGCGCGGCGCCCTGTGCGCGAAGCGCGTCTCGCATCAGCTTTCCGGTCGAGGTTCGCGGAAGTTGCTCAGCGACGACGAACCTGTGCGGCACCTTGAATGCCGTCAGTTGAGTGGCCAGACGCCGGTGGATGTCACGGGTAACCGATTGTTCGTCGAATTGCCCGCCGGCGGGAACGATGAACGCCTGCAATGCCCAGCCACCGCTCGATTCCCGCACTGCGACAACTGCGGCCTCGGCCACGTTGGGGTCCTCGATGATGAGCCGCTCGACCTCGGCCGGATTGACGTTGAGGCCGCCGATGATTTCGATATCGTCGGCGCGACCGCTGTACGTGACCCAGCCGTCGCCGTCGACGTGGACCCGATCCCCGGTGTTGAGCCAATCCCCTTCGGTCAGAACGCTTGTGGGCCGATTCCAGTAGCTCGCCGCGATCGACGGTCCGCGGACCCACAGGTCGCCTTCGGCCCCCGGTTCGGCGCTCGCGCCGTCTGGGGCCACGACGCGAATCTCGTACGGGGCAAGGACCTTCCCAAGAGTCCCCGGGCGCCATTCGTCGACGCTGTTCGACACGAACGTCTGCCCAACCTCGGTGGAGCCAATCCCGTCGAGGATGGGAATACCACCGAAGAATGCCGCGAGCCGCTCGGCGAGCCCGGTCCCCAGCGCTTCTCCCGCTGACACCGCACACCGCAGCGAGCGAAATGCATCGGAGGAGCAGGTCTCGGTCACTCTGGCCAGGAAAGTCGGCACACCGTACAGAACCGACGGCGCGAATTTCGCGACCAACTCGGCGGCGAGATCCGGGCTGACCGGTGCCGGATTGATGATCGACGAACTACCTGTCGCCAACGGAAACCAGACCGAATTACCAAGGCCATAGGCGAAATACATGCGGGCGATACTGAGCCCGATGTCGTCGGAAGTGAGCTGTAGGGCCGTGCGGCACATGGCGTCGACGTACACCAACGCATCGCTGTGTCGATGGATCGCGGCTTTCGGTGGACCCGTCGTACCAGATGTGTAGGTGGCATAGGCAGGCGCGTCGCCACGCATCGGCGCGTAGGCCCCCGGCTCGACGTGGCCCGCGTCGGACAAGAGCTCGCCGGCTTCCACAGCGCGCGACCGCTGAAACCGGGCGCGAAGGGGGCCAGACGTGACGACAAGCGCCGGCATCACATCGCGTTCCTGAAAAGCGTGGTCATCGGGATGGAGGTCCGGATTGGCGAGGAATGCCAGAATCCCGCGAGCCAGGCAGGCCAGCAATAGCTCCACCAGCTCCGGCGAATCCGGGAGGCACAACAGGACGCGGTCTCCTGTGGAGATACCTCGGTTCTTCAGCACTTCCCCAAGTCGTGCGGCCCGGTCATGGATTTGGCCATGTGTGACGACGTGCGGCGCATAGTAGGCGGGCCGGTTACTCCATCCCGCTTGTGACGATCGCTCAGCCAGCAGCCTTGCCAGATTCCCATCCCGCATTACTAGATTGCCTCCCCGACTTCCGGGCGCAACCGTAACCTGACGTTGTCCGCGCTGCAGACTTCTCGGAATCCGCCCGGTAAGTGCAAATCGATGTCAACTCCCCGTATTCGGTATCGTTCGAATCTCGGCGTCGATCGGTTTCATCTCACGGAGCATCGTGGAACACATTTTGAAGAAAGTACTCCGTAATGGTAATCACTGGTTTTCCTCCGCTGATAACTCGATACTTCCGGGCGACAATTCTCGGGTCCGAGTTCTGGTATCCAGCAAGTGCAAGCCAACCAGGCGGCCGTCCCATCCAGACTTCAGCCGCCTCCTTGAACGTTTCGAGGCTACTGAGGTTCATGATCTCACCGATAGGCCGCTCCGTCTCTGTCAGGCTTGTCGTAATCGCAGGAGGCAACAAGTCAATAGCGATCAACGACTCCGCAGCAACAAATGGGTGCCCTGAACTCCGGCCCTTGAGTAGGATCTGACGCCGAAGAATCCGGCCGGTCGGCAATTGCTCTAAATCGGGCGTACCCGGCGCCGTATCGTGAACCTGTTGCTCAACGATCTGCACAACGATCTCATCATTAGCGACAATTCCGAGAGTCCGAGTAAGGGTGCCATTGCACGCTATGAGTATCCGAAGGTCACGATTGAGCTTTCGAATTTCCTCATCAGGCAGAAGGCACTCGACCGCATCTCGACCAGGCCGGTGTCCGAGTCCGGCTGCCTGGTGAATGTTCCCCATCATGCCGGAACGTCCAATCATATGACCTCACAGTTTAGGTAAGCCTCGACGCGCGCTGCAGGTGGGGGCTCATCGCCGCTGGTGGCCGAGATCGAGCCCTGCGCCACCAGAACGAGACCCGCACCGCCCAGACGTTCCCGTGTTGGTTGTTACATTGCCACTGACCACCGCCCTCTTGTGCCTTTTACGAGTCCAGGCACAAAGTTTAAGCACCACTACCGATATGTCGCAGAACAGCGCGCCTCGAGCAGCGTCACGCCCGGGCCGGCGGATCCACCTCGCCGGCTACTTCCAAGCACACCGCGAGAGCTCCGGCGCCGACGTGCAATGCGAGGACGGGGCCCAGGTCGGTCACGATCGCAGGCTCACACACCGGCAGTCGCTCGGCCAGTGCCGCCACCAGGTTCTGGGCGCCATCGGGGTTGGCGACGTGATGCACCGCGAGCGAAGCGGATCGTTCCCCGACAATCTCACTCACCCGGTCGATCATGGTCGCGACCGCTTTGTTCGCCGTTCGAACTCGTTGTGCAAGGACAAGTTTACCGTCGTCCATGCGTAACAGCGGCTTCAGTGACAGCTTGGTGCCCAGCCACGCACCGGCACCACCGATACGCCCGCTCCGCCGCAGGTTGTCCAGCTGATGCACAACGATGAACCCGTGATTGCGGCTCACCGCGGCGGTAGCGGCTTGCACGACGGTGTCCAGGTCGGCGCCGTCGGCCGCGGCCCGTGCCGCGGCCAGCGCGATGAAGCCGGTGTTCATTCCGGTGAATTTCGAGTCGAGAACCCTTACTGCTGAGCCGATCTCGGCCGCGGAGGTCTCGGCGGCACCTAGCGTTCCCGACAACGCCTTGGAAAGGTGCACGGCGATCACCCCGTCGCCGCCGCTGTCGGCCAGCGCCTGCCGGTAGACATCGGCCAACTCGGCCGGTGTCGCGGCTGCCGTGGTGGCATCTCCGTATTCGTGGATGTTGGCTGGAATGTCGTCCACGCCGTCGCGCAGGTCGACGCCGTCGAGCAGAATGTGTAGGGGGGCTTGCCGTATCCCCCACTGCCGACGCAGTTCCTCGGGAAGGCGCGCCGATGAATCGGTCACTACGACGACAGGCATGAAGTCAGCCGCGCGGTTTCTCGGCTTCGATGCCGGCCTTATTGCGCGGCTCCTCCTCATCGCGCTCCGCGCTCTGCATCGTCGCCACGCCGGCCTCGGCCAGCGCTTTGAGCATCAGTTCCGCGACGGCCTGGTGCGCTTCGAAGTTCCAGTGGATTCCGTCGGGATTGCCGCGACCGCTCAGCACGTGTTCGGCGACAGCGGCTTTCAGGTCGACCAGCGGAACGTCGTGTTGGTCGGCCCACTCGGTGATCGCGGCGACCGTGCCCGGCCGGCCGTGATGGGCATTCCCGTAAGTCTCGGCGATGTGCACCGAGGGAAGCGATGCCACAATCGGGATTCCGGGCCGGTTGAAATCGATTGCACCGCGCGTCTGTTCGAGGTACTCGACCGAAAGATGCGGCGGCAGAGCGGCCCTGGCCACCGGAGAAAGTCGCGGCTGCACCCAACCGTAGCCGTCGCGAGCCCATCGCCGCAGCCACGGCGGACGCACGTAGCGGATCAGCTCGCGCAATGCGGTGGGCAGCGGCGACGGCAGCGAGTCCATGCCACCGGTCGCGAAGATCACCGCTCCGGCGCGAGGCAACGCCGCCCACGCCCGCGGGTCCTGGGTGGCCGCCCACCAGATATCCCGGCACGTCCAACCGATCCGGCCGATCAGCTCTAATTCCCAACCCAGCTGTGCGGCAACGATATTGGGCCAGATCCGCAGGTCATCTGCCGGTAGCCCGCCGGTGGGCCCATAGTAGGCAAGGGAGTCGGCGAAGACCAGCAGCGTCGGCCGCGTCGGCCGCTCAGAGGACATCGCCGGCGACCTGTGCCGATGCGTTCCACACGTCAAGCCGCCACCGGATGGCGTCGAAATCGTCGGCGCCATCGGGGTCGGCGATGTGACCGGACAGCTGGGTCCAGCTGGTGTTGCCCATGCCGCCCAATGCGGGCCAGTTGTCGACAGGTAACCGCAGCAGCGCCGCGGTCAGCGCAGCGATCAGGCCACCGTGCGCAACCAACACCACTGGTCGCACCGGTTCGTCGGCGGCGCCCCATTCGGGCTCACCAGCGACCAGCTCGGCGATCAACGGCAGACTGCGGGCGGCCACGTCAACCCGGTTCTCCCCGCCGTGCGGCGCCCACCTGGCGTCGTCGCGCCACGCCAGTCGGGCGCCCGGTGCGATCGCGTCGATCTCGGCGTGAGTCATGCCCTGCCAGTCGCCGAGGTGGGTTTCTCGCAGGCGTTCGTCGACCCGGACCCGCAAGCCGGTGCGTTCCTCCAACTCGATCGCGGTGTCGTATGCGCGGCGCAGATCCGACGACACGACCAGCAGCGGATGGTGTTTGGCCAACGCCTCGGCCGCGGTGATCGCCTGGGCCCGGCCCAGCTCAGTCAGCTCGGTGTCAAGCTGACCCTGCATGCGGCTGTCGAAATTGAACTCGGTCTGACCGTGTCGCATCATCACCAGCCGGCGCACCGTCATGAGACGTCCACCGTGACCAGCGGACAGTCCCGCCAGAGCCGATCCAGCGCGTAGAAATCGCGTTCGTCTTGGTGCTGGATGTGCACGACGATGTCGACGTAGTCCAGCAGCGTCCAGCGGCCTTCGCGGGTGCCCTCGCGGCGGGCGGGCTTGTAGCCGGCTTCACGCATTTTCTCCTCGACCTCGTCGACGATCGCGTTGACTTGCCGTTCGTTGGACGCCGACGCGATCACGAAGCAGTCGGTGATGACGAGTTGATCGGACACGTCGATGACGACGACGTCGTCGGCAAGCTTCGATGCGGCCGCGCGGGCGGCGACGGTGGCCATGTCGATCGCCTCGGTCGTGGCCGTCACGCCTCCTCCGCGGGTTTGCGGTAGAGGTCGCGCTTGGAGATGTACTGCACGACGCCGTCGGGCATCAGGTACCACAACGGCCGGCCTTCTGCGGCGCGCAGCCGGCAGTCGGTGGACGAGATGGCCAGCGCCGGGATTTCGACCAACGACAGCGCGTCCTCGGGCAGACCCTCGAGGACGCCGCTGAGATGCTCGCTGCCGAGCTCGTAGCCGGGCCGACTGACTCCGACGAAGCGCGCGGCCGCGAACAGCTCGTCCAGGTCCTGCCAGGACAGGATGGAGGCCAGCGCGTCGGCGCCGGTGATGAAATACAGGTCGGAGTCGGGATTCAGCGTGTGCAGATCCCGCAGCGTGTCCTTGGTGTAGGTGGGTCCGCCGCGATCGATGTCGACGCGGCTGACCGAGAAGCGGGGGTTGGCCGCCGTGGCGACGACCGTCATCAGATAGCGGTCTTCGCCGGCGCTGACCTGGCGGCCCTTCAGCCAGGGCTGGCCGGTCGGCACGAACACCACCTCGTCGAGGTCGAACAGATCAGCCACCTCGCTGGCCGCGACCAGGTGACCGTTGTGGATGGGATCGAACGTCCCGCCCATCACTCCCAGCCGCCGCTTTTGCACGGTTTGCCAGCTTACTTGAGCGGTGTGGAGCGGGCTTCCGATGTCACAGAGGCCACATCAGCACCCGGCCGGACCGGGCCGCGTTGACTCGCTAAAGATGCCCGTTTAGTCCCTTCGTTGCCTCATGTGAAAGTGCCCGCGTAGGGCATGTCGTTGCAGTCGGTTGGGGTTGGGCTGAGCTACCGCCGAATGATGGAGTTGACGTT
>NZ_JBAPRN010000005.1:0-1521 GCF_049281135.1 Mycobacterium sp.
GCCCAGGGCCGCCGGCTGGCGTACCGCCGGCAGGGCCCCAGGCGCCGCCACCGCCCGGCCCCGCTCAGCCAAATCTCCAGTTCAGCGCTCCGTTGCCAGGACCGGCCGCTGCACCGCCAGGGTTTGGTCCGCTGCCCGGACCCGCGGCCGCACCGCCGCCGGGGCCGGTCGCGCCGAATGCCGCACCGCCACCGGTGATTCCGCCGACGGAGGGGAGCAGGTAGATGCTGACGCGCTTCGTTCGGATTCAGCTGCTGATCTTCACGATCATCGGGATCATCGGCGTGATCGCGATGGTCCTCTTCTACATACAGGCGCCGACACTGCTCGGTATAGGCCGGATGACGGTCACCCTCGAACTGCCGGCGACTGGTGGTCTGTACCGGTTCTCCAACGTGACCTACCGCGGAGTCCAGGTCGGCAAGGTCACTGCGGTGTCGCTCACCGCGAAGGGCGCCAAAGCGACGCTGTCGCTGGGCACTTCGCCCAAGATCCCGGCAAACCTGCAAGCCGCGGTGATGAGCGTCTCCGCCGTGGGCGAGCAGTATGTGGACTTGCAGCCGCGCACCGATTCGGCGCCGTATCTGCACAACGGCTCGGTTATTGCCATGCACGACACCACGATTCCGCAAGCGGTCGGACCGATGCTCGATCAGGTGAACGCCTTGGTGAAGAGCCTTCCCAAGAACAAGATCGGTCAACTGCTCGACGAGTCTTTCCAGGCCTTCAACGGGGCCGGATACGATTTGGGCTCACTGTCGGATTCGGCGTCGCGAATATCGGCCGACTCCAACAGCATTGTCGACCGAACCCGCGCCCTCACCGAAGACTCACAGCCGCTGCTGAACGCGCAGGCACAGACGACCGACTCGATCCGGACGTGGGCGCACAGCCTGGCCGGGATTTCCGACGTACTGGCCAACGACGATTCCCGGATCCGCACGATTTTGCAGGACGGTCCCGGGGCGTTGGATGAGGCGTCACGGCTCTTCACGCAGATCAAGCCGACGTTGCCGGTGTTACTTGCCAACCTGACCACGATCGGGCAGATCGGCGTTACCTACCACCCCTCGATTGAACAGCTGCTGGTGTTGCTGCCGGCGGCGGTTGCCTACGAGCAAACGGCGCAGGGCCAGAACTGGCCCGACGGTCAGGCCAGGGGCGACTTCGCGCTCACCGTTGACGATCCGCCGATTTGCACGGTCGGCTTCTTGCCGCAGAACCAATGGCGATCCCCGGCCGACACGAGCGATATCGACACCCCGGATGGGTTGTACTGCAAACTGCCGCAGGATTCGCCGCTCGCGGTTCGCGGCGCCCGCAACTATCCGTGCATGGGGCACCCCGGAAAGCGCGCGCCCACCGTCGAAATCTGCAACAGCGACAAGCCGTTCATGCCGTTGGCGATGCGCCAGCATGTGCTCGGCCCGTCGCCCCTGGATCCCAACTTGCTTGCCCAGGGCATACCGCCCGATGACCGGGCCACTGCGGACAAGAGGATTTTCGGCCCGGTCGAGGGAA
>NZ_JBAPRN010000006.1:0-5866 GCF_049281135.1 Mycobacterium sp.
GTGTAGTCACCGGTCCTCATCCTTCGAAGCCATCGGCGCGGCGGTCGGATCCGTTGCCGCGGAACCGCCCTGATCGCCATCGCGCAGTTGTCGACATTGATGTCGATTCTTGATGATAGAGGTCACACTCCGCCCATGCAAGTGCGTTGGCCCGCGGTACGGGTAAGTCGTGCGATCACGCACCTCGAGAGAGCCGTCGGCGGTCGACACTCATGTCGACGCTGGGTCGGATAAGCTGCCGGTCGTGGGAAGAAGTACGGCGGAGCAACCGCGTAAGACCCGAGGTGGCCATGTCCCGACGGGGACGTCGGCCCAGCGCCGGGCGCGCACTGCTGATTCCGCCACGGCCACGGCCAAGTCCGCTCAAACCCGGGAATCGCTGGTGGATGCCGCCCGGACGGTGTTCATCCGCTCGGGCTATATGGACGCCAGAGTGCGCGACATCGTCGACGAAGCCGACGTCGCGCATGGCAGCTTCTACACCTACTTCCCGTCGAAGCGGGAGATCTTCCAGGAGGTCGTCGACCAGGTCGGCGAGCTGATCCTGCATGCCGTCGCCCACACCAGCGACGACGTGCCCGGCGACGTCCTCGGCAACCTCGAGCGGGCCAACCGCAGATACTTGGACGTGCACCGCGACAACGCCGCGATCCTGGCGCTGGTCGATCAGGTGGCGACGGCCGATCCGGTGATCTTGGCGTCCCGCGTTCAAGCGCGGCGCGCGCACGTCAATCGCATTGAGGCCACGATCGAGCGGTTACAGGAGCGCGGGGTCGCCGATCCGGATCTGGACGTGCACACCACGGCGGCGTCGCTGGTGTCCATGCTGTCCAGTTGTGCGCATTGGTACAGCATCGACCCCGGTGATTACGACCGGGATCAGTTGGTGCACACCCTCACTCAGATCTGGGCGCGCGCACTCGGTTTGGAGAAGGCCGCGGCAAAGCCGTGAACGTCTAGCGGCGCGTCCACACCGGGGCTCTCTTCTCGGCGAAGGCCCGCGCACCTTCGCGTGCGTCGGCGGACCGGAATACGTGGTCGGAGAGTTCGCGCTGATTGCGATCAGCAAGCTCCAGTGGCCAGTCCGGACTCTGGCGCACGATCTGCTTGATGGCTTCGAGCGCCAGTGGTGCGTTGGCGGCGAGCCGGGCCGCCACCGAGCGCGCCGCGTCCAGTGCCGTCCCGGGTGACGCGAGCTCGTTGACCAGGCCGAAGTGATGCGCACGCTCGGCGGTGATCATGTCGCCGGTGAGCAACAACTCCATCGCGATGTGATAGGGCAATCGTTGATGCAACTTCAGGGCGCCGCCGCCGGTCGGTACGAGCCCGCGCTTGGGCTCGGGCAGGCCGAACGTGGCCGTCTCGGAGGCGATGATCAGATCGCAGGCCAACGCGATTTCACAGCCGCCGGCCAAGGCGTATCCCTCGACGGCGGCGAGGAGGGGTTTCTTGGGCGGAGCGAGCACCAGGCCCGCGAATCCGCGCCCCTCGATGGACGGACGGTCGCCGTCGAGGAAGCCCCGCAGATCCATTCCCGAGCAGAAGTTGCCGCCTGCTCCGGTGATGATGGCGACGGCGATGTCATCGCGCCGGTCGACTTCGTCGACTGCGGCGGCGATCGCCCGGGCGGTAGCACCGTTGATGGCGTTGCGGACCTCGGGACGGTTGATCGTGATCACGGCGATGCCGCCGTCGGCGTCGAAGATGATGGGTTCGGTCATGGTGCTCCTCGTTCCTGGGCTGGTGTGGCGTCGACGAGCAACGACCACAACTCGGCGACGTCCGACGCGGTGGCGGCCCGCAACACCGCAAGATCGAGATCGCGTACTGAATATGCCTCTGACCGCCACGTCAGGATGCGATTGGTGTAGCGGTGCAGCGGATGCTCGAGGGTGTAGCCCATGGCACCGAGGACCTGATGGGCGTTGCGGGCGACGACCGCCGCACCGTGCGCCGCGCAGGACGCCGCGCTCAGCACCGCCAGCCGGACGTGCGGATCTCGCAGCGAGAGGCCCCCCACGACGCCGATCGCGCCGTCGACCGCTGCCTGGATCAGGCTGGCCTCCGCAGCGGTGGCCGAGACGAGATGTTGTACGCCTTGGAATTTCGCGAGTGTCCGGCCGAACTGCTCCCGACTGGTGACGTGCTCGACGGTGAGTTCGACGATGCGCCTGCTGGACCCGACGATCATGGCCGCCCGACTCAAGGCCACCCTGAGGCGGTACTCCTCGGCGACCTCGGGCGCGACGACGCGCTCCTCGGTGCCGGGAGTCCACCGCACCCGGGTGTGACCGTCCCTGTCCGCATCGGTGCTGGCGCCGGCCTCACCGTCGAGGACGCCGACCGCCCACTGATGGTCGTCCGTCGCGCGCAGGACGACGATCCTGTCGGCCTGCCCGGCGAAGTCGACCCAGCCGCTCACGCCGTCGGCGAACAGCCCTGCGGTGCGCACTTCACCATCGCGGCGCGGCAGACCTGCGCAGTCCAGGAGCCAACCCGAGAGCACGTCGTGCTCGAGGATCGGTAGACGTGCCGCCGCGGCACCCACTTCACCGAGAACCGCGCCGACCTCGGCCCACCCAGCCCCGGCGCCGCCAACTTCCTCCGGGGCCAGCAGATCGGTCAAGCCGCTGTCGGACAACATCTTCCACGCCGGGAGGTCGATGCCACCGACAGCGGGGTCGGCGTGTTCCTCGAGGATCGACTCGGCGAGCGCGGCCACCTCCTGCGCCATGCTGGTGTCGCGCACCTGCACGCCGCCGGTCATCGCAGTCCCAGGCCGCGCGCGACGACCCCGCTGAGAACCTGCGTCGTACCACCTCTGATGGTGAAGCCGGGTCTGTTCATGATTCCTCCGTGCAGCAAGTCGGCCAGCGTTGTCGGGGTGGCCGAGTCCGGACCAATGAGCTCGTCGACGACGTCGACGACATCACCCTCGGTTTGAGTTCCCAAGAGCTTCACCACCGCCGCGGCGGTGTCGGCCTCGAGGCCGCTTTGCAGAGCAGATGCGACCGCCCTCGACATGTGATGCAGGCCGACGTGGCGGGCGAGCAGCGCACCCAGACGTGGATCCTCGGGCACGGTCCCGTCACGTACTCCCTGCAACGCCGCGGTCAGCAAGGCGTAGGCAGACAGGAACCGTTCCGGGCCCGAGCGCTCGTATCCGAGTTCGGCGGTGACCTGTGACCAACCGGCACCCTCCTCGCCGAGCAGCATGTCGTCCTCGACGAAGACGTCATCGAGAACCACTTCGTTGAAGTGGTGCGCCCCAGACATGTTGAGCACCGGAGAGATACGGATGCCCGATGCGTCCAGCGGCACGATGAACTGGCTCAAGCCGGCGTGCCGATGTGCGGAGTCCACGGGTGCGGTGCGGGCGAGCACGATGAAGAAGTGGGCGTGGTGAGCGCCCGAGGTCCACAGCTTGGTTCCGCTCAGGCGCCACCCGCCCTCGACCTTGCTGGCCTTGGTCCGAACCGCCGCCAGATCCGAACCTGCCTCGGTTTCGCTCATCCCGATGGCCCAGAAGTGCTCGGCGCGAGTGATCGGGGGAAGGAAGCGTTCGCGCTGCGCCTCGGTACCGTGACGCAGCAGTGACGGGGCCACCTGCCGGTCGGCGACCCAGTGTGCGGACACCGGCGCTCCGGCGGCCAACAGTTCTTCGGTGACGGCGAATCGCTCCACGAAGCTGCGGCCCCGTCCGTCGTAGCGCGTCGGCACGGTCATGCCGACCCACCCTTGGGCGGCGAGCGCGCGGGAGAATTGCGCGTCCCACCCGTCGCCCCAGGAATCGGTGCGTGCGGTGAAGAGGCCGTCGCGGCGCTGCTGGTCGAGGAATGCCCGCACCTCGCGGCGCAGATCGTCGAGGTCGGTGTCGTCGTCGGAACGCGGTATCAAGGTCGTCATCGTTGCCCTACTTCGCCGACATCCGTACGGCCCCATCGATTCTGATGGTCTCACCGTTGATCATGGGGTTCTCGATCACCGCAAGGGCCAGATGACCGAACTCGGCCGGCACGCCCAGCCGCGAGGGGTGCGGGACTTGCGCGGCCAGACCGGCCTTGATCTCGTCGGAATGCCGCCCCAAGCCCGGGGTGTCGAAGATTCCTGGAGCAATGCTGTTCACGCGCACCAACTTTCGGGACAGGTCGCGGGCGCCGACGAGGGTCATGCCCACGATGCCCGCCTTGGAGGACGCGTAGGGAATCTGCCCTACTTGGCCTTCCCAGGCGGCGATCGATGCCGTGAGAACCACCACCCCACGTTCCTCCCCGACGGGCTCGTAGCGCACCATCCGAGCCGCCGCGAGGCGCAGCACGTTGAAGCTGCCGACGAGATTGGTCTCGACGACCGCGCGGTAACTGTCGATGTCACCGGGGTTTCCCTCGCGGTCGAGCACCCGCAAGGTGATGGCTCGACCTGCGCAGTGCACGACCGCACGCACGGGCGCGATCTCCTCGGCGACGTCGAGGGCGGCGTTGAACTGTTCGGAGTCGGTGACGTCGGCGGGGGCGAAGGAGGCGAGCTTGCCCAGGTCGGCGGCGATCTGCTCACCGTTGGAGCTGGGCAGGTCCACGATGACCGTCGGGATGCCGGCGTCGATGAGTTTGGTCACCGCGCCCAGGCCGAGCCCGGATGCTCCCCCGGTCACCAGCGCCGATGCGTGCGATAGGTCCACAGTTGTCTCTCCTCCGTGTCCGACGAGTCGGATCTGTCAGGCGCTCGGGTCGAGGCGCTCGATGATGGTGGCGTTGGCCATTCCGCCGGCCTCGCACATGGTTTGCAGGCCGAAGCGGATGCCGTTGCGCTCCATGTGATGCAGCATCGTGGTCATGATGCGGGCACCCGAGGCGCCCAGCGGGTGTCCCAGTGCGATGGCTCCGCCGACGGGATTGAGCACCTCGGAGGGGACCCCCAGCTCGGCCTGCCATGCCAGCGGGACCGGTGCGAACGCTTCGTTGACTTCGAAGACGCCGATGTCCTGCACCTTTAGGCCCGCTCTGCTCAAGACCTTTCGGGTGGCGGGTATCGGGGCGGTCAACATCAGCAACGGGTCGTCACCGACGACCGCCGAGGCGTAGACGGCGGCGCGAGGATGCAGACCCAACGCCGCTGCGCACTTCTCCGAGGCGATCAGCAGCACCGCGGCGCCGTCGGTGATCTGGGACGACGATCCGGCGGTGACCTTGGGCTCCAGCTCCGGGAATCGTTGCCGCACCGCGGGGCTGCCGAAGACCGGGGCCAGCCCGGCCAGCCGCGCCATGGAGGTCGAGGCACGAATGCTCTCATCGCGTTTGACCGGACCCGTAGGAGTGTCGATCGGATAGAGCTCGGCGTCGAACCAGCCTTGCGCCTGCGCGTAGGCGGCGCGTTCGTTGGAGGCCAGTGCGTAGGTGTCGAGTTGCTCGCGGGATAGCCCCCATTTGTGGGCGACCAGTTCAGCGGCGACGCCTTGGCCCACCAATTCGCCGAATCGTTCGGTGATCGAGGGTCCGTAGACGTCGGCACCCATCCGGTTGGACCCCATGGGCACCCGGCTCATCGACTCCACTCCCCCGGCGATGACCAGGTCGTTGACGCCCGCGGCCACCGACTGCACCGCGAATTCGATGGCCTGTTGGCCCGATCCGCATTTGCGTTCGATGGTCACGCCGGGCACATGGGTGGGAAAACCGGCTGCCAGGACGGCCTGGCGGGCGGGTGTGCCACCCTGCTCCCCGGCCTGGGTGACGTTTCCGATCATGACGTCGTCGATCAGGGCGGGGTCGACGCCGTTGCGTTCGACCAGCCCGGTCAGCAGTTGGGCCAGCAATTCCACCGGGTGGAGCTGGGACAGCGCACCGCCCGGCTTTCCCCTGCCTAACGG
>NZ_JBAPRN010000007.1:0-2351 GCF_049281135.1 Mycobacterium sp.
CAAGTAATCTGATGTGATGCCTGAGCAACGAGTGACTCGTGTGATTGCGAGCGTCACGGCCGCACTGGTCGTCCTCGTGACAGGGGTGGCATGGGGCAAAGTCCGCTCCTTCGAGGACGGGATCTACCACGTCTTCGCGCCGTCGCTGGGCCACGGCGGCGACGACGGGGCGCTCGACATCCTGCTGGTCGGCATGGACAGCCGCGCCGACGCTCACGGCAACCCGCTGAGCCCGCAAGAGCTCGCGACGCTACGGGCCGGCGACGAGGTGGCGAGCAACACCGACACAATCATCCTGGTGCGCATCCCCGACAACGGAAAGTCGGCCACCGCGATCTCCATTCCACGGGACACCTACGTGTCCGCACCCGGCCTGGGCAAGACCAAAATCAACGGCGTCTACGGCCAGACCAAGGAAGAGAAGCGGGTCAGCCTGGTCGAATCGGGCATAGCGCCCGACGAGGCCGAGCGGGAAGGCACCGAGGCCGGCCGCGAGGCACTGATCAAGACGGTCGCTGACCTCACCGGCGTCACCGTCGACCACTACGCCGAGATCGGGCTGCTGGGCTTCTCGCTGATCACCGACGCCCTCGGGGGTGTCAACGTTTGCCTCAAACAGCCTGTCTTCGAACCACTTTCGGGTGCCGACTTCCCGGCCGGCCCGCAGAAGCTCAACGGCCCGCAGGCATTGAGCTTCGTTCGACAGCGCCACGAGTTGCCGCGCGGCGACCTGGACCGGGTGGTGCGTCAGCAGGTGGTGATGTCCTCGCTGGCTCACCAGGTGATCTCCGGTAGGACACTGTCCAGCCCGGCGACGATGAAGCGGCTGCAGTCGGCCATCCAGCGCTCGGTGGTGCTGTCATCCGGCTGGGACATCATGGATTTCGTGAATCAGCTGCAGAAGTTGGCCGCGGGCAAGATCGCCTTCGCCACCATTCCGGTGCTCGATGAGTCCGGCTGGAGCGACGACGGCATGCACAGCGTGGTGCGGGTCGATCAGCACCAGGTCCAGGACTGGGTCGGTGGCCTGCTGCAGGATCAGGCCAAGGGCAAGACCGAGGAACTCGCCTACGCACCGGACAAGACCAGCGCCAGCGTCCTCAACGACACCGACATCAACGGCCTCGCCGCTTCGGTGTCACAAGTGTTGACCACCAAAGGATTCAGCACGGGCAAGGTCGGCAACAACGACACCGCGCACGTATCGAGGAGCCAAGTACAAGCCGCCAGTGCGGATGACGTGGGCGCCAAAGCCATCGCCAAAGAACTGGGCGGGCTGCCCGTCATCGCCAACACGTCGGTACCGCAGGGCACGGTTCGGGTGGTGCTGGGCAATGACTACACCGGACCGGGATCGGGCCTCAGCGACGGCGGCCCCAAGCTGGCGGCCGCCTCGCACCCGGACTCCGAGGCTCCCCCGCCCTCGCCGATTCTGACTGCCGGCTCCGACCATCCGGAGTGCGTCAACTGATCTACTGACCCGGTGAACCTCAGCGCGGCGATCCTGGATCCGATGTTGCGTGCCGACCCGGTCGGCCCGCGCATCACCTACTACGACGACGCCACCGGCGAACGCATCGAGCTCTCCGCGGTCACGCTGGCCAACTGGGCGGCCAAGACCGGCAACCTGCTGCGCGAGGAGTTGGGCGGCGGCCCGGCCAGCCGGGTGGCAGTGCTGCTGCCGGCGCACTGGCAGACCGCGGCGGTGCTGTTCGGCGTGTGGTGGATCGGCGCCGACGTGCTGCTCGACGGTTCGCACGCCGACGTCGCCCTGTGCACGGCCGGGCGGCTGGACGAAGCCGACGCCACCGGTGCCAGTGAGATCGCGGTGCTCTCGCTGGATGCGTTCGGGCGTCCGGCACCAGATCTGCCAATCGGCCTCACCGATTACGCGACCGCGGTGCGGGTCCATGGCGACCAGATCGTCGCCGAGCAGCATCCCGGCCCCGCGCTGGCCGGCCGATCCGTCGAGCAGGTGCTGGATGCCTGCCAAAAAACAGCGTCAGCAAGGGCGTTGACCGCCGACGACCGAGTGCTTTCGACCGCCTCCTGGAGCACGGCCGACGACGTGATTGACGGCTTGTTGAGCGTGTTGGCGGTCGGCGGGTCGCTGGTGCACGTCGCCAACCCCGACCGGGCCGCCTTGGCGCGCCGGATGGAAACCGAGAAGGTCACCCGCAGTCTTTAGCCACTCCTGTCCCAGGCGCCACGAAGCGGCGGCAGTCGCGTTGACTCGCTAAAGATGCCCGTTTAGTCCCTTCGTTGCCTCATGTGAAAGTGCCCGCGTAGGGCATGTCGTTGCAGTCGGTTGGGGTTGGGCTGAGCTACCGCCGAATGATGGAGTTGACGTT
>NZ_JBAPRN010000008.1:0-7819 GCF_049281135.1 Mycobacterium sp.
CCATGTGAACAAGATGCCGGTGGCACTGGTCAACTCCGTCCGGGGCGCTGTGGTGTCCGGGCAACCGTTCAACGCGGGCAGCGAGATAGCCAAGAGCCTCACCGCGGACGCCAGCCTGGACTGGCACGTCGTCAGCCCCGCGGAAGCGCACAACGGAGTCGAACACGGCAAGTACTACTTCATGGTCGAGCTGCCCCCAGATTTCAGTGCGGCGATCGCTTCGCCGGTGACCGGACAACCGAAAAAGGCCAACCTGATCGCCGTGTACAACGACGCCAACAACTACATCTCGACGAGCATCGGCCGTACCGCGATCGACCAGGTGCTCAACGCCGTCTCGTCCCGGATCTCCGGGCAGGCGGTCAATCAGATGCTCTCCGTGGTGGTTTCGTCCGGGGCCGGCATCAAACAGGCCGCCGACGGGGCCGCCCAACTCGCCGACGGCACCAGTCAGCTGGCGGACGGTCTGGACACCGCCCGGTCCGGCTCTGCGACGCTTGCCACCGGCGCGCAGCAGCTCTCCGATGGGATCAACTCGGCCACCGAGCCGCTCCTTGCGGTGACCAAGGCGCTGTCCCAAATCGGTGGCAGCACCGACCAGTTGCAACAGGGCGTCACGGCGCTACAGCAGGCCAATGATCAGATCGGCGGGATCGCCACGGCGCAGGACAATGCCGCCGGTGCACTTTCGCCGGTGATCGACCAGCTGTCCGCGCGACAGGATCCGTTGGCAAACACGCTGCGCGGTGTGCAGGACCAGCTCCGACAGCACGCGTTCACCCCGCAAATCCGCCAGCGCCTCACCGACGCGCAAAACGCCGCGATCGCCATGACGTCGGGACTGCGCGCACCCGGCAGTCCGCTCGGCTCGGCCCTCGACCAGGTCGGCAGCAAAGGACAGGACCTGACCAACAAACTCACGCAACTACGCGACGGAGCCAAGCAAGTCGCCTCGGGCAACGCCCAGTTGGCAAGCGGCATAGCCAAACTCGACGACGGAGCACTGCAGCTCAAAACCGGCTCGGCCGAGCTCGCGACCAAACTCAGCGACGGGGCCAAGCAGGCGCCCAACTGGACGAACCAGCAGAAGGACGCCATCGCGGATACCATCGGCGGCCCGGTTCAGCTCGAGACCTCACACGAGAACGCCGCTCCGAACTTCGGCACCGGCATGGCTCCGTTCTTCCTTACGCTGGCGCTGTTCTTCGGCGCACTAGTACTTTGGATGATATTGCGGCCCTTGCAGAGCCGCGCGATTGCGGCCGAGGTACTTCCCATTCGCGTCGCGCTGTCCAGCTATCTTCCTGCAGCGGTAATCGCGATGTTCCAGGCGATCATCCTGTATTGCGTGGTGCGGTTCGGCCTCGGCATGCACGTTGTCCACCCTGCCTCGATGCTCGGCTTCATGATCCTTATATCGTTCGCGTTCGTGGCCGCGACACAGGCGATCAATGCACTGGTCGGGCCGGCCGTGGGCCGGGTGCTGATCATGGCGCTGCTCATGCTGCAACTGGTCAGCGCCGGAGGCATGTACCCCGTGGAAACCACATCGAAGCCGTTCCAGTTCCTGCACCGCTTCGACCCGATGACCTATGGCGTCAACGGACTTCGACAACTCATACTGGGCGGCATCGACGGGCGGCTGTGGCAGGCGATCGTGGTGCTGGTCGGCGTATGGGCTTTCGCCATGCTGATCTCGTGCCTGTCTGCCCGGCGAGATCAGCTCTGGAACCTCGACAGGCTGATACCGGCGATCAAGATGTAGGCCCGGCAGCGCAGACCGGAAAGCTGCTCGTCGCGAGCCCGTGGGCTGTCGTTCACGAAGCAGACGTCAATTGCGTGCCTGTTGTGCAGACGTCGCTGACAGACTGACGAACTGCGTATTGAGCCGATCGAGGGAACAGGACTCACGATGACCGATGTCGACCAGACACCCAGTGGCGTCCGCGCCGACCTCAACGAGCATTCACGCACCGGGATGGGCGCGCACGCCCTTCAGCGGGCGATCACCGATCACCTCCGCTATTCGGTCGGCCGTCCGGCCGCCGCCTTGAAGCCCGAGCACTACTACCGGGCGCTGGCACTGGCCGTGCGCGACCGCATGCAGGACCGCCGGGTGGCGTCGACACAGACCTCGCTTGACCTCGGCCGTAAGGTCACCTGCTACCTGTCCGCCGAGTTCTTGATGGGTCCGCAGCTGGGCAACAACCTGCTGAACCTGCGCCTGGAGCAGGCGGCGAAGACCGCGCTGGCGGCGATGGGTCAGGACCTCGACGAGGTCCTGGCGTGCGAGGCGGAGCCCGGGCTGGGTAACGGCGGCCTCGGCCGGCTCGCCGCGTGCTACCTGGACTCGCTTGCCACCCTCGAACGTCCGGCGATCGGCTACGGCATCCGCTACGAGTTCGGCATCTTCAACCAGGAAATCCGCGACGGCTGGCAGGTCGAGAAGACCGACAACTGGCTGGTCAACGGAAATGCTTGGGAGATCGCCAAGCCCGACGTGAACTACCTGGTGAAGTGGGGCGGCTACGCCGAGCACTACTCCGACGACGCCGGCCACGAACGCGTCCGGTGGGTGCCCGGGCGTCTGCTGAAGGGGGTCGCCTACGACACCCCCATCCAGGGCTACGGCGTCAACACCTGCAACGTGCTCACGCTCTGGAGTGCACGGGCGGTCGAGTCCTTTGCGCTGGAAGCCTTTAACACCGGTGACTACTACAAGGCCGTCGAAGACGAGGTGACCTCGGAAACGGTCACCAAAGTGCTCTACCCCAACGACGAGCCGGAGGCCGGCAAGCGGCTGCGCCTGCTGCAGCAATACTTCTTCGTGTCCTGTTCGCTGCAGCACGTGCTACACATCATGGACGACCTCGCCGACGCCGGAGTCCGTGAGCTTCCGCAACGATTCGCATTGCAGCTCAACGACACCCACCCGTCCATCGGCGTCGCCGAGCTGATGCGGTTGCTGGTCGACGAGCGCGACCTCGACTGGGACGAGGCATGGGCGATCACCGTGGCGACGTTCGGCTACACCAACCACACCCTGCTGCCGGAGGCGCTGGAGAAGTGGCCGCTGGAGCTGTTCTCCGAGTCACTGCCCCGCCACCTCGAGATCATCTACGAGATCAATCGCCGATTCCTCGACGAGGTGCGCACCAAATTCCCGGGTGACGAGGACCGGGTTCGCCGCATGTCGCTGATTGGCGAGGACGGCGGCAAGAACGTCCGCATGGCGCACCTGGCGACCGTCGGCAGCCACGCCATCAACGGTGTCGCGGCGCTGCACTCGGAGTTGCTGAAAGAAAGCGTGCTCAAGGACTTCTACGAGTTGTGGCCAGAGCGGTTCAGCAACAAGACGAATGGCGTGACGCCGCGGCGCTTCCTGGCGCTGGCCAACCCGGGTCTGCGCGAGCTGCTGGACCGCACCATCGGTGACGGCTGGCTGAAGGACCTGGACCGCCTGCGCGGGCTGGAGTCGTTCGTCGAGGACGCTTCTTTCCGTGCGCAATGGCGCGACATCAAGCGCGGCAACAAGGCGCGCCTGGCCAAGTATTTGCGCGCGGCGACGGGCATCGAACTCAACCCTGACTGGATGTTCGACATTCAGGTCAAGCGGATCCACGAGTACAAGCGCCAGCACCTCAGCGTGTTGCACATCATCGCGTTGTACCACCGCCTCAAGCAGAACCCTGGGTTGTCGATTCCGCAGCGCGCCTTCGTGTTCGGCGGCAAGGCGGCGCCGGGGTATTTCATGGCCAAGCGAATCATCAAACTGATCAACGCCGTTGGCGAGACGATCAACAGCGACCCGGAGGTCAACAAATTCCTCAAGGTCGCGTTTGTGCCGAACTTCAGCGTCAAGAACGCCCAGCTGATCTATCCGGCCGCGGACTTGTCCGAGCAGATCTCCACTGCGGGCAAGGAAGCCTCGGGGACCGGGAACATGAAGTTCATGATCAACGGCGCGCTGACCATCGGCACGCTCGACGGCGCCAACGTCGAGATGCGCGAGGAGGTCGGCACCGAGAACTTCTTCTTATTCGGTCTGACCGAGTCCGAGGTCGAAGCCGTCAAGGCCAAGGGGTATCGCCCGGAGGACTACATCGACGGCAATGACGAATTGCGCGTGGTGCTGGATCTCATTGCCGGCGGCGCGTTCTCGCACGGAGACACCGAGGTGTTCAAGCCGCTGGTGGACAACCTGCGCTACGACGACCCCTTCCTGGTGTGCGCCGACTTCGAGTCCTACCTGGCCGCCCAGGAGCAGGTGGGCGCGGCGTGGCTGAACAAGGATGCGTGGACGAAGATGTCCATCCTGAACACGGCACGCAGCGGAAAGTTCTCGTCGGACCGCGCTATCGCCGAGTACTGCGACGAGATCTGGAATGTGTGGCCACTGTCCGTGACCATGTGACCTCAGGTCGATTCGCGCCTGGGCGGGATCGGTAGTCGCGCGCTTTCGTCGAGGTCGACTTCGAGCGCGTTGAGCATGAGCGCCAGGCCTGCATATCGGCTGATCACCATCAGCACCTCCACCGTTGCCTCCGAACCCAGGGCTGTGTGCACTTGTTCGAACACTTCGGTGGAGACGTTGCGTGTGGTGAGCAATTCGGTTGTCAGGTGCAGCAACGCGAGTTCGACAGGGCTGAATTCTGCTTCTTGCCACGCGGATTCGGAGGCGACCGCGTTGATCTCGTCGCCGCTGACCCCGGCCGTCCGGGCCACGTCCCTATGCTGGCCGAGCTCGTAAGGGCTGTCCATCAGATAAGCGGTGCGCAGGACGACGAGTTCGCGCAGCCGGAGCGGCAACACCGGGCTGGTCAGGGCGGCTTGGCCGGCCAGCATCCAGCCGGTAAACACCTTATCCGCGTTGGCCAGCGCGCGATACACGTTGAGGTTGCCGCGCGCAGAGGTCAATTCGCGGGCTTGCTCAGTCATTTCCTCCGGTCGACGGTAGGCGATTCGAGTCATGTGAGTTCTCCTGTCAGAGTTGGAATCTAGCGGCGGCATCGACGTCGAGGTCCGCCGCGTTGAGCACCAGTGCCAGCCCGTAGTAGCAGCTGATGATCATCAGCAATTCGGTGAGCGCCTCGTCGCCGAAAGCGGCGTGCGCCGCGGCGAAGGTGTCATCACGCAATCGGTGCGTGGTGCACAGCTCGGTGGTGACATCGAGCGCGGTGCGTTCGGTGCGGCTGAAGTTGGCCGCGTCGAGGTCGCCGGTGTCGAGGATCGCGTCGATCTGCCGCTCGGTCAGGCCGGCGGTGTGGGCGATCCCGACGTGCTGGGCGAGCTCATAACGTGAGCCCTGTAGATGAGCCACCCGCAGGATGACCACCTCGCGCATCCGCGCGCTGAAGGTGGGGCTGTCGAACAACTCGTCGACCATGTGCGTCCAGCCCGGGAAGACCTGCTGAGCGTTGGCGAGCAATCGGAACACGTTGAGGTTCCCGCGACGCGCCATCCACTGACGGACAGGCTCGGGTTGCTCATCGATGCTGGTGAGCGGTATCCGTGACATTGGCTTGTTCCCTTGACTATTCGGCGGCGAGGGCGAAGGTCCAGTCCAGGGTCACGAACGGTTCGTCGACCGTCGTTCCGTCCGGAGCGATACCTGGCTCGTGCTGGACAAAACTTGCCATCAGTGACTTCTGGTCCGCAAAGACGGCGTCGCGGCCGATGTAGGGGTCGTCTCGCCAAAACAGCTGAGTGATGAGCGGCTGGTAGCCCTCGGCCTTGAACCAGAAGTGCACGTGTTGCGGGCGCATGGGCGATCGGTTTGCGGCGCGCAGGATCTCACCGCATGGCCCGTCGGTGGGCTCCGGGTAGTAGCGCGGCGTGATGGAGCGGTACCAGAACCGTCCGTTCTCGTCAGTGGTCAGCAGTGCCCGCATGGCGAGTTCGTTATGCAGCTTTTCGGTCTGCTGGACGTCGTAGAACCCCTCGCCGTCGCTGTGCCAGGTGTCGACGTGGGCCCCGGCGACAGGCTTGCCGTACTCGTCGACGACCCGACCGGTGACGAACATCGGTGTGCCCGTTACGCCATCGGAGATGTCGGCCCCGTTGTCCACGGTGGGACGTCCCTCGACGTAGAAGGGGCCAAGCAAAGCCGAGTCGGTGGTCGAAGACTCGACATGCTGGTTGATCTTGTCCAGCAGCATGCTCAGGCCAAGGATGTCGGAAAGCAGCACAAACTCCTGGCGCGTCGGCATCGAGATTTTGCCGACCCGCTCGAGGAAATCCATTGCGGTGAACCATTCGTCGCCGGTCAGGCGGACCTCACGGGCGAAATCGTGGATGTGCTGCACCAAGCAGGTGAACACCTGGCGGAAACGCTCGTCGGTCGACTCGTCGAAGGTCTGCTGCACGGCGGCGGTGATGGTTTGTTCGGTCAGGTCGGATGACATTGTCTTTGCCTCTCTGTGGGATCGGGTTGTCAGGGCCGGATGACGACGCGGCCGGCGGTGTGGTCGGCGACCGCCTGATACGCCGCGGCCGCATCGTCGAGCGAATAGGTGCCGGCGATGGGAAGGGGGCGGAAGTCGCCGGATTCGAAGTAGGGCGCCATCTGCTGCAGGCGTCGCGCGGAGTCGACGACAGTCAGCTTGGTGCTGTCGATGCCGAGGATTCGAGTTTCGTTGTGGTACAGGTCCAACAGATCGATTTCGACCGCACGCGAACCGACCACGCTGATCACCACCAGCCTGCCTCGCCGAGCCAATGCGGCCAGCGCGGCCGGTGTGGTCACGCCCCCCACGGCGTCGTACACCACGTCGACACCACGGCCGGCGGTGAGCCGTCTGATTTCGGCGCCGACGTCTGCGGTCGGGTCGAACGCAACGAAGTCGTCGATCACGGCCGCGGCGGCAGTCTCCGAGCCGGGCCGGCGGCGATCCACGCCAATGACTTTGGCGCCGATCGCGCGGGCGATTTGTGCCACCGCTCCACCCACGCCACCGGAAACCCCGAAGACCGCGATGGTTTCGCCGGCCGCGAGTTGCGCCGTTTCCACCGCCCCATACCAAGCGACGACGAAGTTGACCCCGACGGTCGAGGCCTCGTCGAAGCTGAGCCGTTCGGGTTTGCGTACCAGCGCTTCCACCGGCACCGACATCAACTCGGCGTGCGAGCCGTCTCGGATGAAGCCGGTGTCTCCCCCGGTGCCCCAGACCGCCGCTCCTTGCCACTCGGGCGGTCCGCTGATCACCACGCCGGCGAAATCACGCCCGGGCGTGCGCGGCAGCACCGTCCATTCCATTGCGCCGGCAACGTTTTTCACGTCGGATGGGTTGACCGACGCCGCCTCCACCCGGATCACCGCTTCATCTGCCGTTCCAGTCAGATCCGGTAGGTCCGTCACGTGCAACACACCGGGGTCGCCGAATTCGGTAAAACGCAAGGCCCGCATGAGTCCGATCCTCCTGAGCTGATGTGCTGCTGCCTACATCGTCTAGCCAACACCCGGAGCAGTCATCGCGTCCAACGAAGAAAAGCGAACCTTGCAATCGCGAATCGCGATAGAGTGATCTTCGTGGAACTGCGCCACCTGGAGTACTTCGTCGCAGTGGCCGCGGAGTTGAACTTCTCCCGGGCGGCCCAGCGTATCCACGTGGTGCAGTCTGCCCTATCGGCGTCGGTCAGCAGATTGGAAAAGGAACTTGGCGTCGAACTGTTCGACCGTTCCAAACGCCAAATCACGCTGACGGCGGCCGGCGCGGTCTTCCTCGAGCACGCACGTGAAGTGATCCACACGGCTCACCGGGCTCGGACGTCAATGGATGCATTTCGTGATCAACTCACCGGCACCGTCACGCTGGGCACC
>NZ_JBAPRN010000009.1:0-5972 GCF_049281135.1 Mycobacterium sp.
TCAGCAACTTGTCCAGAGATCCGTCCGAGGTATGCGTCACCCCGTCGAGTTGTTCGGACAGCCGCCGCCGGACGTGATGCGTCAACATCTCGGTTTGTACGGCCGCCCAGGCGAGTTCCTCATTCGCCGAACCACCGGCGCGCGCGGCCAGCTGGCGAACCAACTTGCCGTAACGGGCCGCGTAGCCCAGCGTGGACGGCTCACGCTCATGACCGACCACTGTCATGGCAAGCGGCCATCCCTCGCCGGGGGCGCCCACCATGTTCTCGGCCGGCACCGTCGCACCGTCGAAGAGCACCTGACCGAATTCGGTGGTCACGCCGTTGATCATCTGCAGCGGACGCTGTTGCACGCCAGGCTGTTTCATCGGGATGATGAATGCCGAGATGCCCCGGTGCCGCTTGGCTTCGGGATCGGTGCGAGCCAGCAGCAGACACCAGTCCGCGACGTCGGAGTAGCTGGTCCAGATCTTGTGTCCGTTGATGACGTAGTTGTCGCCCTCAGGGGTGGCGGTCGTCGTCAGCGAAGCGAGATCGGAGCCCGACCCCGGCTCGCTGAAACCCTGACACCACCGCTCGGAACCGTTGATCATTCCGGGCAGAAAGCGAGTGCACAGCTCCTTGCTGCCATGCCGGCTCAGACCGGCGACCAGATAGCCCAGGCTGGGCCGCGGCGGCGCCTCGGCGCGGGCCAGCTCTTCGTCGAGGATGACGTCATAGACTGGGGGCAATTCCTGCCCGCCGTACTCCCGCGGCCAGGACAGCCCGAAGAAGCCGCCCTCGTAGAGCGCACTGTGCCATTCGCCTTGCCGGGCCCAATATTCGTCACCTGAGCTTGGAAACTCTTTGGCGTGCACAGAGAGCCAGGATCTCAGCCGATCCCGGAAAGCGGCTTCGTCGGGCGAGTCACGGAAGTCCAATGTTGATCTCCTCCAGCTTGACGGGCCACAATTGCGTCGAGGTCAGCGCCCGGCGCAGGTACACGTGTGCCAGGCACTCCCAGGTATTGCCGATGCCGCCGTGCACCTGAATGGCGGTCTCGCACACCGTGCGCGCGGCCCGCGCGCAGTAAACCTTGGCGAACCGGCCGGCGCGGATCGCCTCGGCTGGGTCCAACTCGTCGACCGCCCAGGCGGCGTGCCGCAAGATGCTCACCGACCCCTCGATCAGGGCCAGGCTTTCGGCGAGCAGGTGTGCGATGGCCTGATAGGAGCCGATCGACTTGCCGTACTGCTCACGGATTTTCGCGTAATCACACGTCAGCGTGTGCGCACCGCGCGCGGTGCCGACCAGATCCGCCGACGTGGTAGCCAGCGCGAGTGCCTGCCATCGTTGGACGGCGTCAGAATCCAGATCGCCGACGGCGGTCGCCGTTCCATTGACATCCGCCGCGGCCCTGGTCAGGTCGACCGCATCGCGAGCAACGCCCACCTCGATGGCTGACACTGCCGCGCCCTCCAACATCAACGCACGCCGGTAGCCTCTCGCGTCGATCGCGTGACCGTTCACCGCGATCGTCGACCCGGAGCCGTCGTCGCCGACTTGCCGGGCCAGATCGTCCGCGAGCACCGGACCGAGGAACGGGGCGTCGACCAATCCGCGGCCGAACTCCTCAGCGACGATGGCCACTTCCACGCCCGAGGCGCCGTCGGAGCGCAGCGATCGCCAGCCGGTCTGCTGGATCTGCTTGTCGAGCTTGCCGATTCGCCCGTCGTCGGCGAGGTCTTGCACCGATCCCGGCCCGAGGTCATCAGATAGCTTCGCGGCCGCGTCACGCAGTTGTTGTTGTTCAGCGGTCAGACGTACATCCATAACGCTCCTTGAGAACTCGGCGCAGCACCTTTCCGGAAGGCAACCGAGGTATTTCGGGCACGAACACGACACGACTCAGACGTTTGTAGGACGCGAGACTCTCGCCGACTCGCGCGGTGAGCTCGGCGGCGTCGACCGGCTCGCAGGCTGCCACCGCAGCGACGATCGACTCCCCGTCCGCGTCGTCGGGGACACCGAACACCGCGCAGTCTTCGACGGCGGGATGACCGTGCAGCACGGCTTCGATCTCGGCGGGCGCGACCTGAAAGCCGCGCACCTTGATCATCTCTTTGGACCGATCGGTGATCCGCAGCCAGCCACCGGCGTCCAGGTGGCCGACGTCACCAGTCCGATACCAGCCGTCGCACAAGACTTCTCGCGTCGCTTCGCACGGCAGGTAGCCGGCCATCAGCGAATCGGCCCGCGCCTGGATCTCGCCGATCTCACCCGGACCGACCTGCTCGCCGGTCTCCAATGACGCCACTCGCACCTGCACGCCCGGTACCGGCCGGCCGACGGAGTCGAGCCGGGCGTCATCGAGCGGGTTGCAGGCGATCACCGGTAACTCGGTGGTCCCGTACGCCGGAACCCACCCGACGCCGGTTCGACGGGTGACGGTCTCGGCGACGCTGGCGCTGACCGGCGTCGCTCCCCACATGATGAAACGCAGCGACGAGAGATCGTAGGACTCAAGATGCGGGTTCGAGGCGATGGCCAAAGCGATTGGCGCGACCGCCATCTCGACGGTGATCCGATCGTCTTGGATGTGCTGCAACATGCGCTGCACGTCGAACCGGCGATGCAGGCGCATCCAGACACCGGTCTGCAGCGCCGTCATGATGTTGAGCAATCCGAGAATGTGCGACGGCGGCGTGGCGATCTGAATGCGATCGCGGGCAGTCAAACCCATCGCCTCACGCCAATGCCCGACGGCGACCTGTAGCGAATGATGCGTGTGCCGAACCGCTTTCGGGAGACCTGTCGTACCTGAGCTGAACGCCAATACCGCATCGGCATCCGGCGCAGCAGCGTCGCCGAACTCTGGTTCGCCCGCGACGATGGCTTCGTCGAGATGCAACATCGGCATGAGACTCGACAGCACCTCATGGTCGCCGACAGCGTGCGACGGGTTCGTCAACGCCAGCGCGTGCTCGACCTCAAGACGCTTCCACGCCGGGCTGATCAGCACCACGACGGCGGCCAGCCGCCAGATCGCGTGCAGGGCGACGACGAACTCCGGACGATTCGACGCCATCAATGCGACCCGCCCGCCGGCCGTCACGCCGCGCCGGCGCAACGTTGCGGCCAGCCCGTCCGCCAACGCCTCGAGCTGCGGCAGCGTGTAATGCCGCTCCTCGAATACCAGCGCCGTCGGAGACATTGAGAACATCCTATCGTTTTGAGAGAATAGTATTCTCTGAAGGGAAGAACGCAAAGTGTGGAAGGGGCCGGGATGGCGGAGCGCCACGTGTTCCATCGGGCCACGGTGACCCGGATCGTCAAGGAGACCGCCGACAGCCGTACCTACGTGCTCGCCCCCGAAGAGCAGCCGTTTTCCTATCGCGCCGGACAGTTCTGCACCTTCAAGGTCACGGTCGACGGCGAGGAGCTGTACCGGTCGTATTCGATGTCGAGCGCGCCGGAGACCGACACCGAGGTGATGACCACGGTCAAACGGGTGACCGGCGGCAAGGTGTCGAACTGGATCATCGACAACGTCGTCGAGGGTGATGAGCTGACCATGACGCGGGCCGCCGGAACCTTCGTGTTGGGGTCTACACCGGCTCCGTTGTTGGCTTTCGCCGGCGGCAGCGGTGTTACACCAATCCTGTCGCTGGCCAAGAGCGCCCTCGCGAGCACCGACCGCACGGTGCGGGTTCTGTGCGCCGACCGGGACCGGGCCTCGGTGATCTTCGAGGCCGCGATCGACGATCTGGTCGAGCGATACCCCGGCCGGTTCTCGATGCACCGGAATATCGACGCCGAGCACGGGCTGCTGGATTCGGCCGGCGTCGAGAAATTCGTCGGCGCGGATACCGATGCCGACTGCTACGTCTGCGGGCCGGAGGGATTCATGACCGTGGTGCGCTCCGCGCTGCCGGAGGGCGCGACCGTCCTCGTCGAGGACTTCGACGCGTCGCCGCCGGTCAAGACGCCCGCACCCGCGGCCGCCAAGGGCGGCGCTGAACAGGGTGGCACGGTGACCATCAAGCTGGAGCGCAAGAAGGCCTCGGTGCCGCGGGTCGCCGGGGAGACGCTGCTGGAGACCGCACGGCGGGCGGGCCTGTCGCCACCGTTCAGCTGCGAGGCCGGTAACTGCGGGACCTGCATGGCCAAGCTCGTCGAGGGCGCCGCCACCATGCGCACCAACGACGTGCTCGAGGACGACGAGATCGCCGACGGTTACATCTTGACCTGCCAGGCGGTTCCCGACACTCCGTCGGTCGTGGTGGAGTACGAGTAGCGCTGCACGGCAACACTTTCCGCAGGTCGGGAATGGAACGCGGCGCTCCGGGGCTGAAATACGGCAACGACCCGGAAAGGATCCCGCACCATGACTGACCTGCCCGCCTTCGAGAAGCTCGCCGCCGCCGACCAGGGGCTTGTCGTATTTTCCACGTTGCGCCGCGACGGCAGCGCCCAGGCGTCGGTGGTCAACGCCGGCGTTTTACCGCACCCGCTGACCAACGAGCCGGTCGTCGGGCTGGTAGCCATCGGCGGCGCCCGCAAGCTGGCCCACCTGCGCGCCGATCCGCGCACCACCGTCACCGCCCGCAGTGGTTGGCAGTGGGCCACCGTCGAAGGGACGGCCCAGCTGATCGGGCCCGACGACCCGCACCCCGAGGTCGACGCCGAGCGGCTGCGGTTGATGCTTCGCGAGATCTTCACCGCGGCCGGCGGGACCCACGACGACTGGGAGACCTACGACCGGGTGATGCGCGAAGAACGTCGCACCGCGGTATTGATCACGCCGGTCCGCGTCTACACCAACCCGTCGCGGGGTTAGCCCAGTCCGGTCAGGGCCGGGGCGATCTTCTCGAGCTGGTCGATACCAATACCGAAATCGCCGCCCAGCGGCGGCAGGATCGTGACGTGGTCGGCGCCTGCGAACAGGTGTTCATGTGCGCTGTCCCCGATCTCACCGGCGAGCGCAACCATTTTCGGACCGTTGGCAGCGATGATCCTGGGATAAGTGGCATCAGGGACCGGCGGCCACGTCGATTCGTCCATCCGCTGGCAGTAGTCGCGCATCGTGACCAGCGGACGGCCGAATTCCTGTCCGACACTGGCCGCCTGCTCGGGATAGCCGACGCCCAGACCCATCACGAACCGGCCCGGGTAGGCCTCGGCGAGCTGGGCGGCGGCTGCGTGCATGGTTTGGGCCGGCCGGGCCCAGATGTTGGCGATGCAAGTCCCGAACACCATCCGCTCGGTCTCGGCGAGCAGCACCCCGAGTTGCACGAAGGCGTCCTTGCCGAGCACCTCGTTGGTCCAGACCGTTCGATAACCCGCGTGGTCGAACCGCCGCACGGCATCGCGTTGCAGATCAGCATTCAAAGGGACGGTCAACGAGCCCGGCAGGCACACCCCGACTGGCCCCAATGTCGCGCGAGCGGCTTCGACGCCAGTCGCCATCAGTGCTCTTGCTCGGCGAAATAGTGACCCTCGTCGAGGTCGTCCAGCAGGCCCGGCCGTTCGGGATACCAGTCCAGTTCTTTCCGGGTCAGCGTGCTGGACGTCGGATTGTCCAGTGACGCAAAGAAACCCAGGAACCCGAAGTGACCCGGCGCTTCTTCGGGCGAAATGCTGACGACCGGCACATCGAGATGGCGGCCGATGACACCGGCGATGTCGCGGAACGGCACGCCTTCGTCGGCAACACCGTGCAACCGTGTTCCCGCAGGAGCATCTTCGAGAGCGAGCCGGTACAGGTGTGCCGCGTCGAGGGTATGAACTGCCGGCCACCGGTTGGAGCCGTCGCCGATGTAGGCAGCCACCCCTTTTTCGCGGGCAGTGCCGATCAAACGATGGGCGAAACCGTGGTGATCGAGGTTGCTGTGCACCAGCGGTGACAGCCGGACAACCGATGAACGAACGCCCTTGTCGGCCAATGCAATCGTCGCGTTCTCCGAGTCGATTCGCGGCCCGGCAGGCATGGTG
>NZ_JBAPRN010000010.1:0-5846 GCF_049281135.1 Mycobacterium sp.
GGCCAGCACCACCGCCCGGTACGCCGGCCGTTCGGGGTCCACACCGTCGAGGTAACTGCGCAGCCGGTCGACTGTGGATGCGACTGCGAACTGGGCGCCGCCCAACGATTCCACGAAATAGCCGCGCTGACAGCGGCCGGCATCCTCAAAAGCGGTCAGCACCTTGTACAGGGCGGCGAAGCCACCCGGCACCCCCTCCGCCGTTACCGCGCCGCGGGTCAGCACCCCGTGCCGGCTCAGCAGCAGCTCTGCCTGGTGATGGGCCCGCACAGTCGAATCCGGTTCGGGCGTCGGCAGTGCCGACCAGCGGCCGGCCACCGTGGGATCTGCGGCCCGCGCCTGCGGATGCGCAACGCTGTAGCGGCTCAGGCGCGGTGGGCGCCTGCCGCGTCCCTGCCGATGGGCCGGAGCCGATCGCTTACGCGCGCCCGGGCCACCCGACAGCATCGCGCGCACCGGCGCGAATGTGTCGCCGGTGACCCATCCGGCCCAAATCAATTCCCACAGCGCCGCTTTGAGCTCGGCTTCGCCGACTCCGTCATGGCCGAGCTGTCGAAAGAAGAACGCGCCGCCGCCGGCCAGCATCTCCAAAATCGCGCGATGAGTCGCGGTGAACTCGATCTCCGATCCGGCGGCCAGGGTCAACGGTGCGGAATCTGCGGTGTGGAAGGCCACCCAGCCGTCGCTGCCAGAGATCGTGCCCGATCCCGACCACATCACCTCGCCGGAGGCCAGCACTTCGTCGAGCATCGCGGGGGAGTAGTCACGCACCCGCGGCGCCAGCACCAGCGATTCGACCGCCGACGCCGGTAGTGGGACGCCGGCGAGTTGATCGATGACGGCTGCCAGACCGTCCACGCCGGAGTTGGCGGCCGACCCGTGGCCGGCCCCCACGCTATGCCAGGCCGGCAGGAAACGCGCGTAGGCGCTGGTGCTGACCGGCTCGACTTGGGCGCGCAGCGCCGCCAGCGATCGGCGCCGCAGGATCCGCAAGACGTCGGCGTCACACCACTGTTCGCCGGTCGCCTCGGTGGAGAACTCGCCGCGTACCAGTCGCCCGTCGGCGGCCAGCCGGCCCAATACGTCGGCGGCGACGCGCAGCCCGAGCCCGAACCGGGCGGCAACATCGGCTGTGGTGAAGGGCGCGTGGGTACGAGCGAATCGGCCCAGCAGTTCGCCGAGCGGATCGGCGACGGCCTCGGTGAAGCTGGCCGGAATGCCGACCGGCACGGCTACCCCGACACCGTCGCGCAGCCGGCCGATGTCCTCGATCGCCACCCACCAGCTGCGGCCGCCGAACGAAACCGGTAGCGCACGCTTGGCGGCGAACAACGCTTCCAGCCAGCCACCGACGTCGGCGCCGCCGGCGCGTTCGGCGACCTCGTCGGCGGTCAACGGGCCGAGCAGCCGCAGCAGATCGGCCACCGCTTCGGCATCGCGGGCCGCCCGATCTGCCGACAGGTGCTGCAACTGCCGGCCGGTGGCCGCGACAACGTCGGGATCCAGCAGTTCGCGCAGCTCGACTCGGCCGAGCAACTCGGCCAGCAGCGTGGGGTCCAGCGACAGCGCGGCAGCGCGGCGTTCGGCCAGCGGGCTGTCGCCCTCGTACATGAATGCCCCGACGTAGCCGAACAACAGCGACGTCGCGAACGGCGACGGCGTCGCGGTTTCGGTTTCCAGCACGCGAATCTTGCGCGTGGCGATGTCGGTCATCAGCCCCGCCAGCGTCGGCACGTCGTACACGTCCTGCAGGCACTCCCGGACCGTCTCCAGCACGATCGGGAAATCCGGGTACTTACGCGCCACATCCAGCAACTGGGCGGCACGCTGGCGCTGGTGCCAGAGCGGGGACCGCTTGCCCGGGTGCCGTCGCGGCAGCAGCAGAGCCCGGGCCGCGCATTCCCGGAACCGCGAGGCGAACAGTGCCGAGCCACCCACCTCCGCGGTGACGACTGGGTCGATCTCGTCGGCGTCGAAGACGAACAACTCGGCGCCCGGCGGAGAGTCGGCGCCGGTCTCCGAAATGGTGTCGGGCAGCCGCACCACGATGCCGTCGTCCGACGCGGTCGGTTTCTCGTCGATGCCGTAGCGGTCACGCAGCCGCCGGCTCACCGCCAGCGCCAAGGGGCCGTGCACCCGCAGGCCGTAAGGAGAGTGCAGGATGACCCGCCAGTCGCCCAGCTCGTCCCGAAATCGCTCGACCAGCAACGTGGTGTCGGAGGGAACGACGTTGGTGGCGGTGCGCTGGTCGTCCAGCAGCCGCCACAGGTTATCGGTGGCGTACTCATTGAATCCCAATTCAGTGCAACGGCTTTCGAACGCATTGCGGTCCAGCGCGGCCAGCTCGCCGGTGAATTGGCCGACCGCACGGCCGAGTTCGGCGGGGCGGCCCGAATCGTCGCCGCGCCAGAACGGAAGCCGGGCCGGCTCGCCCGGGGCCGGTATGACCAGCACACGGTCGTGGGTGATTTCGGTGATACGCCAACTGGTGGCACCCAGCGCGATGACATCACCGGGCCGCGATTCGTAGACCATTTCCTCGTCGAGTTCGCCTACCCGGGAGGGGGTTTCGGAGTCGGTGGCCAGGTAGACGGTGAACAGGCCGCGGTCCGGGATGGCGCCACCGGAGGTCACCGCGAGGCGCTGCGCGCCGGGCCGGGCCGTCACCGTGCCGTTGTCGCGGTCGTACACCAGCCGTGGCCGCAGTTCGGCGAATTCGGTGGACGGGTACTTGCCGGAGAGCAGGTCCAGGGTGGCCTCGAATGCGCTGCGGGGCAGCGTCGCAAACGGTGCACTGCGCCGTACGGTGTCGAACCAGCGGTCGACGTCCAGTGGCTCCAACGCGGCTGCGGCCACGGTGTGCTGGGCCAGGATGTCGAGCGGGTTCGTCGGCACCCGCATCGTCTCGATCTGGCCGGCGAGCATGCGCTGCACCGTCACCGCGCATCCGATCAAGTCGGTGCGGTGTTTGGGAAAGAGCACCCCCTGGGAGATCTCGCCGACCTGGTGTCCGGCGCGCCCGATGCGTTGCAGTCCGCTGGCCACCGACGGCGGTGCTTCCACCTGAATCACCAGGTCGACGGCGCCCATGTCGATACCCAGCTCCAGGCTCGAGGTCGCCACGACCGCCTTGAGCCGCCCGGATTTCAGGTCCTCTTCGACGATGGCGCGTTGTTCCTTGCTGACCGAGCCATGATGGGCACGGGCCAGTAGCGTGGGGGCGCCGTAGGTTTGGCCGCTGCCCAGCAAGTGCGCGGGTGCGCCGCCGGCCACCTTCGGGTTGGCCTCGGACGGCAATTCGGTGCCCGTGCGTTCGGCGTGAATCTCGTTGAGCCGGGCGGTCAGCCGCTCAGCCAGCCGCCGCGAGTTGGCGAACACGATCGTCGAGTTGTGGGATTCGACGAGGTCGACCAGTCGGGCCTCGACATCGGGCCAGATGCTGTTGTTGGTCAGGTTGGCCATATCGGGGACCGGAACCTGCACGGTCAATTCAAAAGTCTTGGCCGCCGGCGGGGAGACGATGGTCGTCGGGGATATCCCGGACAGGAACCGGGCCACTTCTTCGGGCGGACGCACGGTGGCCGACAGCCCGATTCGCTGCGCCGGGGCCTGCAACATGTCGTCGAGCCGCTCCAGTGAAAGGGCAAGGTGCGCACCCCGTTTCGTACCGGCGATGGCATGCACTTCGTCGACGATCACGGTCTGCACGTCGGCCAAAGTCTGTCGCGCCGCCGACGTCAACATCAGAAACAGCGACTCCGGCGTCGTGATCAGCACATCGGGAGGGTTACTGATCAGCTGTCGACGGCGGGCCGGTGAGGTATCGCCGGACCGCAGCCCGACAGTGATCTCCGGCGCGGGCAGTGCCCGTTGTGCGGCGACCCGGGCCATCCCGGCCAGCGGTGTGCGCAGGTTGCGCTCGACGTCGACTGCCAGCGCCTTCAGCGGCGACACGTAGAGCACCCGGGTACCGGCAGACCGCGCACTGCGCGGTGCACCCGCCAGCGCATCGATGGCCCACAGAAACGCGGCCAGCGTCTTGCCGGAACCGGTCGGAGCGATGACCAGCGTATTATGGCCGTCGGCGATCGCCGACCAGGCGTCGGCCTGCGCCGGGGTGGGCGCCGCGAAGGTACCGGCGAACCAGTCGCGCGTGACGACGCTGAACCGCGCGAGTGCGTCGTCGGGTACGGGGATCACCCAGCCATCATGACAACGGGATACGACAACGCGGGTTAGCGCTGGTCGGGCGCCATCGGCTTGGCCAGTCGATCGGGAATGTTGTCCACCCGGATGATCGCGTCGAGCAGCGCATGGGCGCAGCTATCGCTGAGGTGGCCCGCGTCGGTCTCTGGGTGAATGATGCGTTGCCTGCAGACCTCGAAGGTCAGCGCCAGCCAACCGTGGATGACGATCCGCAGGTCGCGTTCGACATCGGGGTCGAGCGGTTGGCCCGATCCGTCGACCTCCATGACGCGGCTCATGATGTGTTCCATCTGGCGGTCCTTGGCCTCGTCATCGATGCCGAGTAAGACCGGATCGGAGCGGCCGAGTCCGACATATGCCGCCCACGCGGCGTGCGGGTGCTCTTGGTGGTACTGCATGTAGGCAAGGACACCGCCGCGCACCTCTTCGAAGAGGTTCTGACCGGGCGTCGCGGGGGTGTTGGTGGTTTCGAACAGTTGATCGGCTTGCCCTTTGACGACGGCGGCGAAGAACGCCCGCTTGTCGGGGAAGTAGTGGTACATCAACGCCCGGGATACACCGGCCCGCTCGGCGATCTCGTCGATGCGGACCTCGTCGTAGGGCCGTTGTCCGAAAACCTCCGCGCCTAATGCCAGCAGCTCGGCGCGGCGATCGTCCGGGGATAGCCGGCGCCGGGGAGTCCGCATAGAGCAGATGGTACTGGTCGATCCTTTGCACAGGTCGTCAACGCTCGTGATGCCACTGCAAACTTCATATTACGTACGCGCTCGTCAATCACCGATCATCACCCCGGGTTGGTCGCGAATCCCCTGCCGCCGTTCTACCAGCATGTTCGTCACCTCAGCAAAGTAGTCGGCGCTTCGCGGTACTGCTCCGCGACATTCGCCGGGCAACGGGTTGTCCGGGATCTCGCGCCCTGGCAGACCGCGTGCGCCATAGAATCGGTGGGCCATGGATGCCAGAAGCGAGCCCAGCCGCCAGGGGCTGAGTCAGCGCATCGGTGTGCTGGTTGACGGTTTCGAGACTGTGATTTACGCCATCGCCTTCCTGCTCCTGGTCGCGGCCGCCGTGCTGGTGGTGATCGGCGGCGGAGAAGCTGTCTTGCAGGCCGCGACTCATAAGGTCAACACGCTGCAGGGTGGCGTCCTGGTGCTCGACCGAGTCCTGATGGTGCTGATCATCGCGGAGATCGCGGCGACCCTGCGTGCCGTGCTGCTTTATCACGAAATCGCTGCAGAGCCTTTCCTTTTCATCGGGCTGATTGCCTGCGTGCGACGGATCCTGATCGTGACCGCGGCATCCGAACAGGTCCACTCGGACAAGGAACTCGACCGCCTCCTGTATGAACTGGGGGCATTGGGACTTCTGGTCATCGGCATCGCCGCGGCGATCTTCATGATCCGGTACAGCTCGCGACGCGCAGCGCCGACGCATGCCGAGGGCGACTGAGCTCACCTCGGACGCTGGTTTACCGGCTTCGGGTCGAGGGGTATACGCATGTGGCGCGTGTGTCCGCGCGTGACGGCGATAGAGGATCCCCGATGCAAACACAACATCACCCCTCAACCAGCGACCACCTCGGGCGCGATGACAACGAAGTGCACGCCGCTGTCAGGTTCGGTGTGCTTGCCGGGGCCGCG
>NZ_JBAPRN010000011.1:0-7512 GCF_049281135.1 Mycobacterium sp.
GCGGCCAAGCTTGCGCTTCCCGATTGTCGATGCAGACGCGGCGGCATCGTGGGTGGTCGAGGGCAGCAACATCAGTGAGACCGATCCGACGTTGGGTGAAGTCGTCGTCACACCGTTCGGGCTCAAAGCCTTGACGACCGTGAGCAATGAACTGATCGCGGACAGTGCGGCCAACGCGGAAGCTGCCGGCGTCGTCGGTGACGGTCTCGTCCGGTCGTTTGCACGCGCGCTCGATAGCGCATTCTTCTCCACGTCGACCAGCAACGGGCCCGGTGGACTCGGCGGCATCGACTACCAGACCATCAACGTCGACGGTGCGTTCGTGAACTTCGATCCGTTCCTCCAGGCGATCAGCCAAGTGGAACAGTACGGTTCGGTGATCACCGGATTCGCGGCCAGCTTCTCGACCGTCGAACAGCTGTCTCAGCTGAAGCGATTCGAGGCGACCGCCACCATCGTGTCCAATGAGCCGTTGTTAGCGCAGTCACCCGGCGACGTGAGTAACCCGGTCAACCGCAGAATCTTCGGCGTACCGCTGTACTCCGTGCCCGAGAGCACCGACAGCCTGCCGACCATCGAGGATGGCGTGGTCTGGGCTATCGCCGCCGACAAGAGCTTTACCGTTCTGCGGCAAGACCTTTCCGTACAAGCGAACCCGTACAGCGCATTCTCATCGGACAGCACCCAGGTCCGCGGAGTCATGCGCGCCGCGTTCGGGTTCACCCAGCCCAATTGCGTTGTCCAAATAGTTTCCGGCGGAAGCTAACCGATCTGCCCCGGCACGGTGGCGCCTTCGTGGTCGTTGCTCGCCACCGTGTCGGGGCGTTGGCGTTGGTCCTTGTGGTGGGGACTAATTACGGGCCACGCCATCAACCCCGGTGCTCCCGTCAATCGGTCCTCGGCGCCTACACATCCGCCGGCAACCGTAGGGGTTCACTCTCCTGCTCCGCGACGGGGCACCGGGTCTACCAACGAAAGAGTCTTCTATGAACTGGCCGAACGACATTGCGGTCGTCGACAAACGGATCAAACGCTATGTGCTGAAAGCATTTTGGGACGGTGCGGACGACGACGAAATCGCCGAGGCCACCGGGCTGGACGTCGACCAGGTCGCCGCGATCCGAGAGCGAATGCTATGACCAGCAGCCGGGGACCGCGCACCAACCCGCTGCACAAGCTGCACGCAGCCCAACTCGAATACACGTTGAACACTGAAGGTTGGGCCGGCGTCGACGGATATACCCACGATTACTTGGGGAAGATCGGTCGGGCCGTACTCGTCTCGTGTCCGCAGTGTGAAGACGATTTATCGACGTGGCACATGCTGCGCGTGTCCCGCGATCGCGATGTTTGGAGTGTTGAGGCGATGGGGCCCGAGCCGGTACCCGGTGTCCGCTACACCGACCCGCAACACCAGCCCGTCCGCTACATCGAGGTGCCACATGCCTAGAGCTCCACGCATTTGCTCGTCAGTCGGCTGTACAAAAGTTATCCCCGCAGGTGCTGACTGCCCCAACCACCCACGCCGACAGTGGAAAACACGGCCACAGACACCCGTAGCACGTAGCGATAATCGGGCACGGCGAGCGATGCGCGGCAAATACGTTGGGCCGGACAAGGTTTGCGCACTCGCCTACCCGAATGTCTGTACCCGTGTCGCCACCATCCTGGACAGGATCGACAACGGGATTGGTTACACCGACGGAAACTTGCAGGGGGTCTGCGGGCCATGCGGGGCCAAGAAGGCCAGCGCTGAAGGGAATGCTGCACAAGGGCATCGAGTGCGGGATCCATACGACGTGCCGGAAGGTCGCTCGACGGATGGGCACCGTGGTCAGGATGAATACCGCGGTCGTTAGGTACAACAACCAGCCCCGCAATGGCCATTACAAACACAGGCATGCTTAACCTGACCCCCCACTCCCGCCACACCAACCCCTCCCCCCACCTCCGACACGCACCGGCCATTTCGGCGGAATGCTTTGGCGCATTGCAGAAACGCACACTTTCGCGCGGCCGGCCGCAGCTCAGTTTCAGCCGCATCATTCAAGGCGGCCGGAATTTTCAGCCGAATCGGGTTGACGTTGCAAGGACTTCGACAAAATCGAATACCTGTCGACCAGCGGTAACATGTGCGTTATGGGACGGATTGCCCACTGCAGCGCCGCTCGGAAACTGCGCCGTGAGCTTGATCAGGAACTTGCCGCCAACGCTGCCGCCGCGGGCGCCGAGTTGTACTGGACGGCGGCCGAACTGGCGATCCTGGAACGCATGAGCTGCACTGTCGACCACATTCAAGACCTGACCAGCGATTACACCCGGGCCGAATCAACCAAGCTGCGCGTCGAGGTGGCCCGCGAGATCCGTTTGCAGGACGGGTTGCTCACCAGGATGTTGAAGTTGGTGCGCACCGACGTGACCAACCCGGCCGCCGAGTCGCCGCAGACCCGCCGTGCCCGTCGAGCAGCACAGGCACGATGGAGTCAACATGCCGGCTAGCCGAGCGCCACGATCAGCCGCCGTCGTTCACCGCGTGCCCGGTCTGTATGCCGGTCTCCTCGAGCGCCAGGAGGCTGCCGTGATCAAGCCGGACGAGCGGACGTTCGACTGGGACACCACCGTCATGGCGACGTTCGCGCAGAGCCGGACTGCCGCGGCTGCTGCGGCCAAAATCCAGCCGAAGCGATCAACGCTGTTGGACAAGCTTCGCCGCGGTGAACCCGTCGTTGTGGAAGGTGCGACTGCACGCGAACATCTCCCGGCGAATCCACCGGACTGGCTTAAGCATCCGCGGGCACTGATCCGGGTTTATCCCGACGATCTGGTTGAGCCGGCCGGCGACGTCGAGCATGCCGATCAATGCCAGTGGTGAGTGGCGCCCGGCCTCGTATCACCAACCCTGGGAATCTGCGTATTCCCTGAGCAGATGCGAGTTAGCCTCCGCCATTTCAACGACCAAGGCGCACGTCACCATAAAATCGACGTCATACTTGAATGCGGGTTCAAGCGACCATCTAATTCCGTTGTCCCCGTTGCGCTTAGCTGAAGCGAAGATTGACCGGGACATCGGGTGCGCGAATTCGCTGAGGTCTGCATATACGCCCCGGAATGCACCAAACCGAGTACTCCCCTGATCGGCGTAGTTCGTGATGACACCCACTTTGATTGGGTAGGTGTCACCGAATCCGAGGATTCTGTCGAGTTGGTCGGGATGGTCGGTGGCATACAGCAGCGCAGCAGCATTCTCGGCGTAGGACCGCAACGTGGTGTAGGCGGCAAACGGGTTGTCGGTTTCGAGCGCGTGGACGGTTCCGTCGTGCAGACCGGCGGCACGGGTCGCCAGTCCCATGATCAGGAAGTGGCTGTCGTGCAACTGGTCGGTGCGACTAAGAGCCGCCGCAGCCGCATCGTGGAGCCACTGACGGGAAGCGCGAGCCCGTTCGATGCCTGTGGCCCGATCAACGATGCCCCGCGCCTTCACTGATTCGGGAATCTCTCGCGTAGGTACCTCATCCGCCATGCGCCGATTGTCCTCTGCGGCCCTGTCGCGGGTGAGGTCGCTGGGCGTAGCGTTCGTGCTCATGTCCGGTGACGAGACAACATGTGCGAGGTGTGGTGGCCCTGCTGACTGGGAGAAGCGGGCGCAGATGCGCGGTGGAATTCCTGATGATCCGCCCGTGTACGTGAAGGTCGCGGTTTGCAGGGCCGGGTGTAAACCTGTCGAGCTGGACGACTAGCTGGCTCTACGCCAGGCTTCACGCACAATGCCTCGTGCCGTCTCTTCTGGACATGTAAAGCCAGGGAACTGCTCTTGAACGGAGCCGATCGCTTCTTCCTCGCTGACGCCGGTCGGGACGCTGACGCCCTTCGGAAAATTGTCGTCAACATACCGTTGGAGCTCGTCGCCGAAGTCGGACATACCGTTCACTTCCATCGTTCTTGTCGGGTGCGTAGCAGGTCGACATTAGTGCCGGCGTCGGACTTCGCAGCGGCGACACGCCGAAGGCGACCAGACTGATCGCCCCTGACCTGCGGTGTTGTTTGCTGCGACGATGTGGCACGTATGTTGCACGACCACCCTCGAATCCGCTAAATGCGTTGTCCTGCACACCCTTTCGTTGCTCCCCCGGGTGGACTCGAACCACCAACCCTTCGGTTAACAGCCGAATGCTCTGCCAATTGAGCTACAGGGGACTACCTGGTGTCCGCGGCACATCGGCGCGGATCGCTGGAGACTCTAGCGTATTGGCTTGCGCGCGCCCAACCTGACCGATCGTCCGCCGGGAGGCACCGAACCACGGGCATGGGGCAGGATGGACGCAGAAACGCAAACCTCGGAAGGGACCGTTTTGATCCGTTACGTCGTCGTTCTGGGACTGGGCTATGTGTTGGGCACTAAGGCCGGTCGGCGCCGTTATGACCAGATCGTCGGCACCTACCGCGCCCTGACCAGCAGCCCCGCCGCCAAGGCGGTGATCGAAGCGGGACGGCGCAAGGTTGCCAATCGTGTGTCGCCGGACGCGCGGATGGTGACGCTGACCGAGATCGACGACGTGACCGCCGTGGTCGAGCGTGAGGCGCCCAATCGTTAAGCCGTGAGATCGTCGCCGCTGGCCTGCTCGAGCAGACTGCGGCGGTAGGCCTCCATCGCGACCAGATCGCCGAACAGCGCGTGATACTCGTCGCCCTGCTCCACCGGCGACATCCGCTGCAACTTGGACTTGACGTCCGCGATTTGCCTGCCGACCCACACCTCTTGCAGACGGGCCAGCACGCCGGCGATGTAGCGCGGCAGTTTCTCGTCGTCGTCGACCCGGATGGCTTCGACACTCAGCTCGCTGATCAACCCCGCTGCCGCGGGCGACGGGGCCGTTTGGCGCACCGCCTCCAGCCATTCCGCCCCGCCTACGCCGGTTCCGGTGCCGCCGGCCCCGCCTATCGCGGTACACACTGCGGCGTAGCCGGGATGGGTGAAGCTTTCGACGGTCAGCGTGTCGAACACCGGGCCGGCCAGCGCCGGGTATTGCAGCGCCGACTTGAGCGCCTCGCGCTGCGGCCACAATGTCGGGTCTTTGGGATCGGGACGAGGGACGGCAGGCACGGGCGCCGTCTTAGACGAAAGCTGCCCGGCCCCACGGAGCCTGCCGGAGGCGCGCCCTCGCGCCGTAGGACTTTTCGCCTCTTCGCGCACCCGGCTGATGACCTGTGCGACGTCGGCCCAGCCGGCCCAGCCCGCGAGTTGCCGCGCATACTCGTCGCGCAGGGTCGAGTCCTTGATCTGGGCGACGATAGGCACACAACGCCGCAGCGCGGAGACCCGGCCCTCGGCGTTGTCGAGGTCGATATCGCTCAGCGTCGTGCGAATCGCGAACTCGAACAACGGAGTTCGTCGCGCCACCAGATCGCGCAGCGCGCCGTCACCGGATGCCAACCGCAGGTCGCACGGGTCCATGCCGTCGGCCGCGACCGCGACGAAAGACTGGCCCGCCAGTTGCTGCTCACCGGAGAACGCCTTGAGCGCCGCTGCCCGGCCCGCCTCGTCGCCGTCGAACACGTAGATGAGCTCACCGCGAAAGAAGTTGTCGTCCATCATGAGCCGGCGCAGCATCGCCAGGTGTTCGTCACCGAACGCGGTGCCGCAGGATGCCACCGCGGTCTTCACCCCGGCCAAATGCATCGCCATCACGTCGGTGTAGCCCTCGACGACGACGGCCTGATGTCCCTTGGCGATCTCACGCTTGGCCAGGTCGATGCCGAACAGCACCGACGACTTCTTGTACAGCAACGTCTCTGGCGTGTTGACGTACTTGGCTTCCATCGGGTCGTCGTCGAACAGCCGGCGCGCGCCGAACCCGATCACCTCGCCGGCCGACGACCGGATCGGCCACAGCAGCCGACGGTGGAATCGATCCATCGGGCCACGCCGACCCTCCCGAGACAAGCCCGCAGCCTCGAGTTCTTTGAACTCAAAACCCTTGCGCAGCAAGTGTTTGGTCAGCGAATCCCAGCCGGACGGCGCAAAGCCGCAGCCGAAGTGACGCGCGGCGTCGGCATCGAAATTCCGCTCGGTCAGGTACTTTCGGCCGAGCTGGGCTTCTGGCGATTCCAGCGCCGCCACATAGAAGGCCAGCGCCTCGGCGTTGGCGGCGAGCAGCCGACTACGACTCCCCCGGTCGCGCTGCACGTTGGTGGTCGCGGCCCCGGTGTAGCTGATCGTGTGCCCGATCCGGTCGGCCAGCAGCTCGACGGCCTCCACGAAGCTCACGTGTTCGATCTTCTGCACGAAGGCATACACGTCGCCGCCTTCGCCGCAGCCGAAGCAGTGAAAGTGGCCGTGGTTGGGTCGCACGTGAAACGACGGCGATTTCTCGTCGTGAAAAGGGCAGAGCCCCTTCATCGAATCCGCGCCCGCCCTGCGCAGTTGGACGTAGTCGCCCACGACGTCCTCGATGCGGACTCGTTCGCGAATGGCGGCGATATCGCGATCAGAGATACGGCCGGCCATCGGCCCAGTGTAGAGCCGTCTGGTGGGCGGGCCGCCGGATTACCCGGTGCCGATCACGCCGCAGGCGAATCGCTTGTCAGCGTCGGGGCTGCCGTCGGCGCCGTGCACCAGGATCGCCGTTTTGCTGCCCGCCAAAAGGTCGTCCCGGGTGAACGCGTCGGTGGTGGTCACCAGGTAGGCCGCGCCGTCTTGACGCACCTCCAAGGGGTCGAGGTCGCCGCTCATCGGCTCCCCGGTGTGGCCGGGTGCCTGGAAGTGCATGCCCGCCGACAGGAAGTCGCCGTGCTCATCGGGCATCATCGGGTCGACCGAGTTCGGCTCGCACTTGCCGACGCCGTGGATGTGCATCTTGTGGAATCCCGGCGCCAGGATGTGGTCGTCGGTCGTCTTCACGGTGATCGTCGCGTAGCCGTTGGCGAACTCGAAGGTGGCGGTGGCCACCGACCGGCCGTCGGCGGTATGGAGCTGCGCGCTGAGGGTTTGCCCGCTCGGTGCCGGCGTGTTCGTCGAGCTCGACGTGGACGGCTCTTGGTGAGGGCTACAGGCGCTGAGCGCGGCGACGGACAGTGCGGCGAGAGCGTGCGACGGCTTGGCCATGGCCACGACTCTAGTCCGGCGGTTCACGGCTGGGCCGCGGCGATTCGTTCCAGTCGCCCCTCGGTGTAGGAGGCGACCTGGTCGACGATCACGCGTAGCCGCCCACCGTCGTCGGCGGCTACGTTGAAGGCCGCGATGAACACCGGGTCCAGGGTGTTGGGCGCTCCGGTCAGCAGCCCGTGCGCCACCCGATGGACCCGTTCCCGTTGCCGCGCCTGGATTTCCTGGTGTCGCGGATCGGACATGATGAACTGCAAGGCCAGCGTCTTGAGCAGGGCGACCTCGGCGCGGACCACCTCCGGCACCGACAGTTCGGCCCGGTAGCGAGCCAGCGGTCCGGGCCCCGCGGTCGCACGGGTGGCCGCGATCGCCGCCGAGGCGAACCGGCCCACCAGCTCGCTGGTCATTCG
>NZ_JBAPRN010000012.1:0-3650 GCF_049281135.1 Mycobacterium sp.
TGCTCGAAGGACAGCCGCCGGACGATTCTCGCTGCGCCTTCGTCATCCGGGTCGATGCGTATGACTGCCACCTGGGCGCCCTCCTTCAGCAGAGCTTCAAGTGCGTCGCTGAGAAGCGCTGTTCCCAGACCGGCGCCATGTCCGGGGCTGGCCATTACCAGTGCGCGGATCGCGGCGGCTCGGAGTTCTATGTGGGGGAAGGGCTCTGGGTCGTAGCAGACGAAGCCGACCGCCGTGCCGGAGTCGTCCGCCGCAGTGATCACCCAACCCTTTCCGTCCCTGATGTCTTTCTCCAGTCGCTCGTATCGCACGTCCGAAAGGGGCGTGGCGCCCAGGACTTCCTGGATCTGCTTCGACGCGTCGGGATCATCAGGGGGGCGTGCCGGTGAGGCTGTCGTACCGGTCGGGTAGGCGCGGGGATCGAGCGTGTCTGCGAACGGGCCGGACAGGTGGCGAATGAGCGTGGACAACCGACTCACTGCACTGATGCCGAAACGCCGCGTGAGCCGCTCGGAGGCCGGGTGCGTGCCGTATGCCCAGCATCGCAAGGCCCGTGCCCCGGTGTCTGCCCAGCCGTTGCGGGCGTCGACGTCGAGGCCGAGTTCTTCGACCAACATCGTGGTGAGTCCGCGTGACCGATAGTCGGGGTGTACGACGTACTGGATGGTGCCCAGTCCTGCGTCGTCGACGAGCAGTCGTAGGTAGGAAACGATGACCTTCGGCGCGTCATCCCTGAAACTCAGATCGCGGTGCGCCTTGACCGGCAGGTGAAACACGCGCAGCCCTTCTCGGCCCACGGTGTCGACCTCGTCGGGCTGAATGTGAGAAAACCCGGCCTCCTCGTCGAATTCGGCGGCGGCGGCCACGAGCGCGAGCACTTCCTCACGGTCGCCGGCGTTCAACGTCGAGCACCACTGGTACGAGATCATGTCGATGGCTCCTCATCGCGCTACGTCCTCTGAAACCTAATGCGTAACGGTTAACCAGGCAATCCGCCGGCGATCGCTTTGGAGTATCTGTCGCGGTTTACACTTAAAACTTATTGGGTTAGATTTGTACTCTTGTCGGATGCCGGTCGAGAGAGCACCAGGCCAAATGACACCGGAGGACTCATCATGACCGACGTCGCAGCCGCCCGCGAAGCACGCATTCGCCGGGCCCTGGAACACTTGCGCAACGACACCACCGATGAGTTCGAGCACGTCACGCCGTTCGAGCCCCAGGAGTTCACCGACCCGGCGATTGCCAAGAAGGAACGCGACCTCATCTTTGGTCGGGTTCCGTCCATCGTCGCGCACGGTTCGGAGATCCCGCGTCCCGGTGACTTCTTCACCTTGCAGATGCCGCGCAACAACGTCATCGTCGTGCGCCAGCGCGACGGCGGCGTCAAGACTCTGGTCAACCTGTGCCGCCACCGCGGCGCCCTGCTCGAAACGGCAGAGAAGGGTCGCTGTCGATTGTTCTCCTGCCCCTACCACCGGTGGTCCTATGACACCAATGGCACGCTGCGGACGATCACCCGGGCCAACACCTTCGGAGAAGCCGACCTGACCGACCACAACTTGATCGAACTGCCCACCGAGGAGCGGCACGGTTTCATCTGGGTCGTCGACGACGCCGACGCCCAGATCGACGTCGCAACGTGGCTTGGTGCCGAGATGGACGAGATCATGGCCTCACACGATCTCGACAAGCTCGTCGCCTTTCAGGCAGAGGGTTTCGACGAGCCCGTCAACTGGAAGATCATGCAGGACGCCTTCCTCGACGGGTATCACATCCAATACGCGCACCCGAACACGGCGGCGAAGCACGTTCATACGAACGTGTTGGTGTTCGAGGACTTCGGGCGACACTGCCGGTTCTTGTCGCTGCGTAAGTCGATCGATCGGTGGCTCGAGGAGGATCCAGGTGACCGCAGTCTCGCCGAGTACGTCATCGAGAGTCACTTCGTGGGTCCCAACAGCACCCTGCTCAAGCAGCCCGACCACTTTCAGTTGTTGACGTTCCGTCCGCATCCGACCGACCCGGGGAGGTGTCGCATGGAGATGCGCGTGATCGTTCCGCCGGTCGAGATGAGCGGGTTCAGCGAAGAGAAGTGGTCGCGCCGGTGGGAGAAGAACTGGGAGATCCTGCTTGCGGTATTGCATCAGGAGGACTTCCCGCTGTTGCGGGACTCCCAGGTCGGCATGACCAGCGCGTCCGCTGGTCGCATGCTGCTGGGCCGCAACGAAGTCGCCAATCAGGTCTTCCGCCGCGAGACGCAGAGGGCGCTCGAGCAAGGCTGCTAACGCCAATCGACGGCACCGAGGAGTACATAGACCGTGACACCTGGCTGCTCGCGGGCTAGCAGGGCCTGCTGGGTCTGAACGTCCCAGAGGAGTACGGAGGTGCGGGCGAAAACGACTACCGGTTTCGTGTGGTGATCCAGACGGAGATCGCCCGCGTGGGCGCATCGGCGCTGCAGTCGGGGTTTTCAACCAACGACGACATTGTTCTAAATTATCTTCTGCGGCACGGGAATTGAGGAGCAGAAACGTCGCTGGCTACCGGGTTTTGTGACCGGCGCGACGATCGGTGCGATCGCGATGACCGAACCAGGGGCGGGCAGCGATCTGCGCGGCATTCCTTCGACCGCGGTCCCCGACGGTGACGACTGGATCCTCAACGGCGCCAAGACCTTCATCACCAGCGGCGTACTCGCTGACCTCGTCATCGTCGTCGCCAAGACCGACCCCGAGCTGGGTTCGCGCGGTTTTAGTCTGTTCGTCGTCGAGAACGGTACGGCGGGGTTCACCCGCGGCCGGAAACTGCACAAGGTCGGACTGCATGCCCAGGACACCGCCGAGTTGTTCTTCGACCAGGTCCGCGTGCCCAGGCAGAACCTCCTTGGTGTGCGTGGCCAAGGGTTCGCATACCTCATGCAGAGTTTGCCGCTCGAGCGTCCTGGCATCGGTGTTGCCGCTCAAGTATCCGCTGAGGCGGTCATGGGCTGGACACTCGATTACCTGAAGGAGCGCCACGCGTTCGGCAAGCCCATCGGTGAATTTCAGGGCGTGGGCTTCACACTCGCCGAACTGCAGACCGCCATCGAGGTGTCGCGCGCATACATCGACCGGTGAGTACGCGAGCACAACGAGGGCACACTGTCGGCGGTGGATGCGGCCAAGGCCAAGCTGTGGGCCACCGAGTTGCAGGGCCGAGTCGTGGATGCCGGTGTCCAGTTCCACGGTGGATACGGCTACATGGCAGAGTACCCGGTTGCGCGGGCCTTCGTAGATGCCCGCATTCAGCGAATCTACGGTGGCGCGAACGAGATCATGAAGGAGATCATCCACCGCGATCTAATGAAGTCCTGATCGATCAGGCTTCGTGACGGCAGTTCATGCTTGCGCGCCAAGACGTTTCGCAGCGGTGATTCAGACGGCAGCCGATGATGGGAGACGGGCCGGCGCAGAATCGTTGGCCGAAGGCTGCAAGACGCCGTCTCGGACCAGGGCGTCGATCTCGACATCGGACAGGCCCAAGGATGGTTCGGCAGATTTCGCGGGTGTGCTCACCGGCCAGCGGGGCCGGCCGCAGCGGCCATTGCGGCAACGTTTCGAAGTGCGCCACCTGCTTGGCGGTGGGCAGCGCCATGGGGAGGTGATCAT
>NZ_JBAPRN010000013.1:0-6489 GCF_049281135.1 Mycobacterium sp.
AAAGTTGCCGGCGCGGGCCTGGTTGGCATATATGCCCAACCAATCTCATCGTCACCCGCTAAGACGTTGGAAGATCTTCGAAGTCAGGATGGAACTCTTCGCGTCGAACTTCGGGTGCGACCAGACCGGGCGCTTGAGGCTTGCCTTGAGTCGACCACACCCCGATGGGGAGAAGACGCTGCCGTTCTGCGCTGGAATCCGGAGAACGGCGAAGAGAAGACACTCGTTGCTGCACTTTCCGAGGTAACCGCCGGAATATGGCAAGCATCAGTGCTTTTGGAAGACGTGGCAGAACCGGGTCAACTGCAAGTGCCCCTCGAACCAGTCACGTGGCAGGACTTATCCGAGGATTCCGATTTAGCCAATGTGGTCTCCGTGTCGCTCAGTGCGGCAACTAGCTACCCCGAGACTCTCTCCGGTTGGTTGAACGCGTCTTCGCAATTGCCTGAACCAATCCGCTCGGAGGTAACGTCCGTTCTTAATGCATATGGTTAAGAGTTGGGGCGAGGAGGCCGTGTGGGATGAAATGGCCGGTAGCGAGGCTACCAGGTGTATGTCACCTCGCACTTCGGCGACGTCACGGGCGTTGATCAATGGCCCGCGATGATCGACTGGCTGATGGATCAGCATGTGCGGTTCAAGCGAGCAATTCACGCGATCGGGGGCCGGGGTCGCTTGCCTGAGCGGAACTGTGCGCGCGGGCACCAAGTGAGCCTTATAGCCCGAGCCTGCCCGACAAGCCGTCGATCGCAGCTCGGGTCGTCGCGTCGGTGGCGTGTCCGTAAATGTCGCCAGTGATGCTGATCGAGCTGTGCCCAAAGCAGATCGGCAACCGCCTTGATATGGACGCCGGCATCCAACCACGCAGCCGCCGCGGAATGGCGCAGCGTGTGAACCCCCACGTTCTCGCACCGACACCCACAACCGGGTCCGCCGCGACCGCATCGACCAAGCCGGCGTCATCACCTTGCGCGTCGCTGGACGCCTACACCACATCGGCGTCGGCCGAACCTACACCGGCACCCGCGTACTCGCGCTGATTCAAGATCTCCGGATTCGCATCATCCACGCCGCCACCGGCGAACTCCTCCGCGAGCTAACGCTGAACCCCACCACGAACGACCAACCCACCGGCGCACCAAAAGGCCCCACACGGAAAAAGTTCCGAACCTAACGCAGGTTCGGAACTATTCCGATGTCTTGAGACACCACAATGGTCGGGCTGACAGGATTTGAACCTGCGACCACTTGACCGCCAGGCTACGGAATGAGTCGCGGCCGCTTGCGCTAACTTCCGCGGGCTAACGAGTTTGCCCAGCTCATGGGGCTTTCCGCAAGCCAGCGGAAGTCGGCGCAAGCCAGCGAAAGACCCCCGATTTCAGACCCAACTGGCGCACAAACTGGCGCATGCCGGTCACTGGTCGATTCTCGGGCGGCGCGGTCTTTCGTAGAGGTGCATGTTCCGGCTATGAACGCCTGTTTCGTCAAATGCGGAAACCTGCCGAGTCTCCAGCATGCCGCTCTCGGTGCGGACCCAATGGGCATTCGTGGCGTCGGTGAATCTGATTTCGGGGGTGTCGGTCACCGGCGCCATCTGCAGCGGCCTGCTGCCGATCATCCACACCTCCCACTCCCGTGGCGGTATCGACAGCAATTCGATGGCAAGCCTCTCGCGTTCGGCGTCGTCGTCCGCGCCGCCCATCGGTTCGTAGCCGACGCATACCATTACGTCCCAAATCGGCGCGTCCGAACCGTTGCTCACCAACACGGGTTGACCTGTCGCCAACCCTTCGGTTGGCGCTACTACGCGGGGATCGGTGAAAATCCCGCGCCGGGACCGCCTTTGGCGTTGACGTCACCGAGGATCGCGCTGAACAAGGTGAAGCCGATATGGGTACTCATCTCGGGAATCGGGCCGAGAACAGCGGTACTGTCGCCCCTGCGGGTGAGGCCGACCAGTCGGCCGTCAACGGTGACCGGTGCCCCGTTATCGCCGGGTTGCCACGCCGGCACGTTCGCCGCGACGATGCCCGGTTTGGGGCCTCCAAACTTGAAGACACCGCAACCGAAACCGGTGGCGCCCCCCTGTGTGCAGAGCGGCTGTCTGAAGCCGCTAGGGTCCGGGCCGATGCCGTTGATCGCGAAGCCAGCGAAGTTGGCTGTTGGGGTCACTTTGGCTGGACCGAATTTGATTACTGCATAGTCCAACTCATCGTTGGCGGCCACGATATTCCCGACACCGCCAGTGCCGCCTTCGACGTCAACGGAACTACCAGGACCGCCGCACGTTGCGGCGGTGAACCCGACTAGCGCGCTGCTGCCGTCGTGACCAATCGTGGCCAAGGTGCAGGACGTGCCGTTGACGGTGATACCCGCCCCGCCACCCAGCACAACCGTGCCGTCGGCGGCGGCGACGCCGTTCAGCCAGGTCATTACTGCGATGAGCGCGGCAAGGATTACCGCCGGAGCCGCGGCCGCTCTACGTCGGAGTCGCATCGCGCCGTGACTCGGAATTACAACCCGATTGACGAGAGCACGTCGGCGAAAATGGAGGGGTCTAGAGCCGTGACCGGATCCAGACTCGACGCGAGATCGGTGGCTGACGAGGGGTCCAGACCACCAGCCAAACCAACAAGCAAGCTCGCAATGGAAACATCAATACCTGTGCCGGCGAGGTTTAGGTCAGCGCCAAGCACTGTGAGGTCCGTCAGGTTCAGGCCGCTGCCGCTGAGCTCACCGGCTTGGTCGGCGGCGACGAACGCTTGGTCAGCCGTACCGACGTTTTGTGCAGCCGAAACTAGCTGCTCATCTAACAGGGCCAAGAAAGACTGATCGCCTGAGGGTAGTCCGTCTTGCAGCGACGCTGTCTGGGTGAGGATCGGATCGATTTGCGCCGGGAGACCTTCCTGAGCGGAGAGAAGCTTCGCCGACTCAGTGCTGAGATCGGCTGTCGAAGCTGTAGCCAACACCAAAGGTCCTTGATTCAGCTCGGTGATCGCCTGACCGATCACGTCGTCGGGGGTTGCGGACGCGGGGGCCGTTAGCTCGGAGGCAGCTTCGGTGGCGCTACTGCCTGCACCGAAGAGCGAGCCGATCCAGTCGGTGGGTAGTGATTGAAAGGAGTCGCTGAGCAATTGCGCGTCGGGAGTAAGGGATTCGAATTGAGCCGCGAGTATGTCCGCAAACGAACCGCCGGAGACTGCGCTGGCTATCGATTGGTCGGCGCCCAACAGCGCTTCAGCTGTCTGGTACCACTGCTGATCGAGATTAGTGAACAACGGACTGACGAAGTTTGACAGCGACCCATTGTCGAACGACAGGATCGCCGATTCAGCCGAGTCCAATTTGTCCAGGGCCGTCAGCGCGTGATCTTGGGTGTCAATCAGGGTGGTGATGTTCGGTCCCACCCCGGCTTCATCACCCGTCAGGCCGGAGACATCTATCTGACCCAATACTTGATTAGCGTCTATTAGGTCTGACTGAGCATCGCCCAGCACAACAAGAGGGCTGGTGTCATCGGCGTGTGCGGTACCCATTCCGATCACCGCGGCAGCGGCAGCAGCCAAGCCGGCACCGGCACTCCATCGCCGGACACGACAATTCGGGCGCTTGCTGGACATTTGGCCCCCGTCGGTTCGAGTTGCTCATGACCCAAAGAGCATGTGACAGATACTAAGAATGCCTAAGCTTAGGCTAAGGCCGGACGCTATCTAACTTGAACGGATGTTGTCCCAGCAAGTCCACAGCACAAAATTATGGAATTGACAGCAGGCGGAACGGCTTAATGCGGCATGTCACCCCGTCTGAACAACGGCAGCCCGCTCCGAATTACTGCAGCTTACTGTCGCCGCCGCCTGGGCTGGGGCTTTTGCGCAGTGATTTGATCACGTCGAGGGCGTCGCGATAGGCGGCATAGCGCTGCTGAAGCTGGTCGTTGAGGCTGTTGACATCGACATACCCGAAGTCGACCAGCAGGACCGTCTCGTCAACGCCGAACCGTTCGGAAATCTGGCGCAGCTCAGCGTAACTGGGGAAGTCAGGCTTGTCTTTGCGCCGGCTGAACGTGCTCAACGAAACATCAAGAGCGGCGGCCATCTCGGTGTCGTGGACTCTCCTGCTGAGGAGACGAGCCACGGCCTGTCGGGCGGTCCTGCCGTCTCGGTCGGTGATGGGCATGTAGTGACGCTAACCATGTGATCAAGCCTCTCGCAATCCAGCACTCAGTACTGAAAAGAGCTTTTCGGACCATAGAAAGCATTTTCATGCGGACAATCCCGTTTTCATTCGGGTCATTCCTGTGAATTTCGCGTTGTTCCCTCAGCGGCACATAGGTTATTCTCAGCCGCGAATTTGCTCCACCGGCGGAGCGCCACCAACCGCAATCACCAAGCCCTATTGATTGGGTACCGGCTTGACGAGGAGAAAATGATGAAGGAATCTGCTGGATATATCGGCAGGGTCGGCGGGTTGGCTGTGGCGCTGGGCGTTGGGGGATGGCTGGCCGGCGGCGCGATGATCGGGATGAGCACCGCACACGCCGATGCCGGCGACGTATTCCCGGTGAACACCGACCTCGGCCAAGCGGATCAAGTCTTGACTTATGACCAGCCGATCTTGAGTTCCGCAACGGTACCGACTCAGTTCGAAACGGCCCTCAGCGAGCAAACCGCCATTCTGAACAACGCGCTGACAACGCTGAACCACGCCGAAGCCTTGCAGGGGCCGGCGGGGGCCGCACAAGAGCTATACAGCGGCGCTGATGAGCTATTCCGTACCGCGAGCGTCGCTTTCGAACCCGCATCAGCGACTTTCGCTGAACTCCCTTCCACCAGCACCGAGTACAACCTGCTGCTTCCTGACCTGCAACTCATCGGTGCCACCTACGACCTCAGCTTCGTCGATAGCCTCTCTCAGGTTTTCGGCCTCGGAGGCCCCGTCGCCACCGGCGCTTCGGCTGATAGCGCGGCCACGCTAGCGACCGCTGCCAGCTCCGCCAACCCCGACGACCCCGCTGTGTTCTACTACAGCGCCGACCCGACGAACATATTCTCGCCGGTCTACACGATCTCGCCGACAGGTCCCGAGGATGTGATTTCGACCGACGCAAGCGGCGATGTCATTGGCACACAGGACTTCACGGTCTCCGAACTCGGCTTCCCGGTGGACACCTTCACCGGCGGCGTCGAATACAGCCCCGTCTCCAGCCCCCTCGACCCCTTCGGCAGCCCCTACGTCGAAGACATCAGCTTCGCCGGAGCACCCGGAACCGTGCTGCCCGACAACACTGGCTTCCTGGTCGAGGAATTCGGCGGCGGATGGGGCAACGTCCTGGAGGAAGCCAACATCACCGGGACCTCCCCCATCATCGGGGACTTCCTGACAACCCCGTTCGGCACCGAGAACATCACCCCCATCGTTGACCTGTTTCTTCCCCCAGGCATCACCGATGCGGTCGGCGCCGTTGATCCTTCATCGTTCGCCGATCTGCTGTCGTCAATCGGTCTCTAGTCCTACGGGATCAAGAACCGGAGTGGCGACGAGTTCGCACTACAGTTCGCAATGTGTACCAGTGCACATAGCAGGTTCGAATCCTGCCGGGGGCACGCTTTCACCAGGCATTTCGCACAGGCGTGCAAGCTACGTGCAACAACCAGCATCAAACGTGCAGGTTAGGGCGTGCTCAGCCGACCTAAATATGCCTGTAGGTGGCGCTCCAGAGCGCGTTCAGCTCACTCATAGCGGTTGTCGTGGGTGATCAGCCAATGCCCGCCCTCCAGCTCTACGGGTCTTCATCACAACCACCGAGAATCCGGCAACAACGAACGCCATAAACGGGGGTCCCTTTTGATAGTCCGCAGAAGTGTTTGGGTCGGCACGCTGGGTCCGGAGAATCCGGTGTGCAACCCGGCGGAGGTGGCGGCGGAGGTGGAATTGTTCCACCGGTTATCCAACCCAGCGGAGATACAGCGTCGACGGTGGGGACCGGTCCGGTGCACGGGTCTTGGCTGGGGTCACCGCAGTCATCGTAAGCCGTTGCAGGCGAAGCGATTAACGCCGCCGCCAGCGTCGTCCCGACGGAAAGCTTGGTCCAATTCACCCGAGCAGTGATCACTACGGGGTTAACCCCAACCCTGAAAGCGATCTGCAGCGCGCCACAGCACGTCCAACTCGGTCATAGCGCTGTCGTGAGTGATCATCCAGTGCCCGACCTGAGCGACCAGGACGATAGATCTGCCGTGAGTGTTCCGGCGAACGTCATTGCCCACCGTGGCTACGGTGGCGCCAGCGGAATTGTTGGGTGCGGGTTGGATGTCAGTGACAATGAAGCTCATGACCGGATGATTACGCGAACGGTTCAGATGATCATCAATCGTCCCGGCTTCCTCAGGAGAAAAACCAGGGGTCACGATGTCGGTCTTGCTCATCGCGAGCCTTTCCGGATCGGTCAGCTCAGTCATGATGGCGACTACCTGATCGACGGTGGGCACG
>NZ_JBAPRN010000014.1:0-8952 GCF_049281135.1 Mycobacterium sp.
CGGCCGCCCTCACCACTGTGGCGGTTTGCGCCAGGTGCTTCTGCTGGACCGTCGGTATCACGATGTCTTTGGTGAATTTGTCGTAGTAGGCGAGAAAGTCGCCGGTGAGGTGTGATCTCGCTCTGGCGAAGTCGTGATCCATGCTTTCGCTCGAATAGGACAGTGCCGCAACTGCTCCGTCGGAGGCCGCTCGGATCGCCCGCTGGGCCGCGGCATCATCGATCTGTCGATCCGGACGGTATTGAAGAACGAATAAGCAAGCCGCCAGTCCGACCGCGGCGACGACTGACGCCGTCAGAAGGATCGAACCCCAGTGCGCGAGAAGGCGGGAGGCGACTCGATCGATCGCAGTCGTTGTGTCGAGACGCGATTCGTCGACGGAGGGATCCTCGTCGGCGGTCTCGGCATCGTCGAGCGGCGACTCTGATTCGGAATTCATTGGACGAAATCAAGTTTCGACATCTTGAGCCGATCCCCGTCCCGATCGATATTGACACTGAGTCGCCAGAAGACCGGCGGCCGCACCGACTTGTCAGGGTTGATGGTGTCGGATTTCGCGACTACCAAAACGACCGCTGAATTATCTGTCATCGACTCGACCGCGACGTCTTGCACGGTGGCCTTCGTGGTGACCTGCGCATCCTGGGCATTCTTGGCCATGTAGCCCGACGTCGCTTCCAGCTGGCTCTTGAGTGCTCCCGTCGTGTCGTCGATGGTGTGCTGGAGATTCTCCGCAGCGTGCGCGGGGTCAATCGACATCAGCGTTGCGACTTCCTCGCGGGCGGCTGCGGAAAATTCTGCCGCACGTTGCCGTTGCTGCACGAGTGCGCGGTGCTGCCAGACGATGTAGCCGCTCGCCGCCAATGAGGCGCCAATGACCACGACCGCGAAGCCGACACCCACCGCTTTGCGGCCAGGACGAGGGAGCCGCCATGGCCACCGAAGCCTCGACCGCCGGCGAACCGGCTGAGCCTCAGCGTCGTCGGTCTGTTCGCTTGAACCGGCCTCGGCCTCCCGACGCAATTCTGCGGCACGCGCTCGTGCGGCCTCGGCGCGCTCCTCGGCACGAACGAGCTCTTCTTCTGCTGCCGCGAGCGAATCTGGAGACTCGGTGGAGGACGGGTCGGTACCGAAGTCCGTCACTGGTCCAAGACAATCGCCGGCGCAAGCGCACCGCGACTCACGGCTCGTTCCGGGCTACACACGGAGAATCACGTTATCACCCCAAAGTCGCTGGCCGGACGGGGTATGACGACGCGCAACATAGTCCGGCTACCTACCGTTGGTGATCTTCTCCGAATAAGAGAATTTTCTTATCGCCCATGCAAAACTATTGCGGTGCGTTTCATCGTGGCGGTGGTGGCTGCGCTGAGCGGAGTCGGCGTGGTGATGCCGCCGACGGCCGCCGCGGGGCCGACCGTCTGCGACTATCCGGCCTGCACTCCAGGCATCGCGCCGAACATGGTGCTGGGTGCGCCGTGCGACAACACGACCTACTACGCGTTCGGGGTATCCGGCGGCTACGTGCCCGCCACCCAACCCGGACGTCTGATGTTCTGCGGCTCGCCGAGGCGTTACGAGCCGCGATGGTTCCGCTCACCGCCGATGGCGGGCATCAAAGAAGAGAACACCGACTGCCACCTGTATAACAACTACGTCGCACAGGCGCCCGACGGCCTTTTCCTGATCTGCATCGCGCAGCAAGTTCACGCATTCTGGACCCGCGCAGATACCTGAGTTACTGCGCCACAGCACATTTGCTCCGTCAATCCTGTCGATGCAGGAATCCGTGCAGAATCGCTTGGACGAGTTCGTCGACGATGGCTTGTCGCGGCGGCGGCTCTGTTCCGAAATACGTGGAGCGCAATGCGGCCATGCCGGCAATCATGGCGACCGTCGAGTGGGCGGGCAGGTCGGGACGGCTGGTACGCATGCCGCGGATGCGCATGCCTTCCGCGCCGATCTGGCTGAGCACGGTGAGGGCTCGCCTGATGTCGGCGATGCCCGTTTCGGCCAGTTCGTCCTCGCTGAGAGCCTCTGCCGCCATGAGCGTCAACAGCAGCCCCTGGTGTTCGACGAACACGTCGTATAGCTGCCCGACGAAGCGTCGAGTCAGCTCGTCTTCGTCGGCCTCCTCGTGGACGACCAACTCCCACGTGCGGCCGAAGTCGTCGACGAATTCGGTGAACGGCAAGACCAGGGCTTCTCGAAACAACCCCGCTTTCGAACCGAAATTGCGAAACAGCAGATGCTCGGTAACGCCTGCGGCTTCGGCGATTTCACGTGTTGTGGTGCTGCGGTAATCCTGGCGGGCGAAGAGGTCGCGGGCCGCGGCGAGCAGCAGCTTGCGTGGCTCGCCCCGCGGCCGCCGTGACCCCGGGGTCACGGCCTCGACCGGCTTTTTAGCAGAGGCGCGCTCAGGCAAGGGTGTCTACTCCTCGAGCCGAATCTGGTGGTTGACTGTTCATAGGATAGTCGTCACTATCTAAAGGGTTGTATTTTTCATGGGAGAGGTGTTGGGCGTGGGTGCTGTGATCATGCTAGGCACGCTGTTCGGATTGATAGCTCTGGTGTTCGGCCTGGTTCTCCGCTTCGACCCGGAAGCGCGGCGCACTCCGAGCAATGACGGCCACCCGTGAACGCGAAGATGACGCCCCTGCTGGAAGGGCAGATGTACTTCGCCTACGTCTCGGGGTTCGCTTTGATTCTGATCGGGGCCTATCTGAGCTACCGTCGCCGACGCGTGCACCCACTCCTTCTGCTGAGCATCTCCGCGCTCTCGTTCTCCTGGATCGAGTCCCCTTATGACTGGGCGATGTATGCACAGTTTCCGCCCGGTCTGCCGCGGATGCCGTCGTGGTGGCCGCTGAATGTGACGTGGGGCGGGCTGCCGTCGTCGGTGCCCATCGGTTACGTCTCCTACTTCGTTCTTCCCGCCCTGATCGGAGCCGCACTCGGCCGATGGCTGAGCGCAAAATTTCACTGGCGCAGACCAATTGCCCTCCTGACGGTGGGCCTGCTGGTGGGCTTCTGTTGGGCTTTCGTGTTCAACGCCATTACCGGCGCCCACTTCGGCAACTTCTACTACGGCTACGTGATCCCCGGACTCGCGATATTCGAGGGAACCAAACACCAATACCCGCTGTACGACTCGTTGGCCATGGGCATCGAGATGATGGTCTTCACCTACCTGCTCGGGCGCACCGATGTCGAAGGCCGCAACGTCATCGAGATGTGGGCCGACAAGAAATCGAAAACCCGCCTGCAGTCCTCGGCCCTGTCCATCGTCGCCGTCATCGTCGTCGGCCACCTTGTCTACGGCTCGGTGTTCGCGCCGCATCTCATCACGAAGTTGGGCGATTGGGTGACCGCAGGACCCACCGAGCAGCTATTCCCGGGCACGCCCAACCAGCCCCGCTAGCAGAAGGTTGATCTTGAGCGATTCGAAAGTCGATGTGTACTACGACCCGTACGACCACGCGATCGACGACGACCCCTATCCGGTGTGGAAACGGATGCGCGCCGAGGCGCCGCTGTACTACAACGACAAGTACAACTTCTACGCGCTCAGTCGCTATGACGATGTCTCACCCGCACTGCACGACTGGGAGACATATCGTTCGGGACGAGGCACCACCGCCGACGTCCTGTTCAGCGGTATCGACATTCCGCCCGGCATCTTGCTATGGGAAGACCCGCCGCTGCACGACCTGCACCGCCGCCTGTTGTCGCGGGTTTTCACTCCTCGCCGCATGTTGGCGGTCGAAGGGCTGGTGCGTGACCTGTGTTCGCGTGCACTGGATCCGCTGCGCGACTTGGACGGTTTCGACTTCGTCGCCGACCTCGGTGCGATCATGCCGATGCGGACGATCGGCTACCTGCTCGGTATTCCCGAGGAAGGGCAGCAACAGATCCGCGATCGCAACGATAAGAGCATCACGGTCGAGTCCGGGGGCACTCTGCTCAGCGCGACGACCCTGGAAGAGTCGATCGGACAGTTCGCCGATTACATCGAGTGGCGGGCGACGCACCCTTCCGACGACCTGATGACCGAGCTGCTCAACGCGCACATCGAGGAACCCGACGGAACCATGCGACCGCTCGACCGCGGTGAAGTCGTCGCCTACACCGCGATGATCGCCGGCGCGGGCGGTGAGACCACCGCTCGACTGATCGGGTTCATGGGTGAGTTGCTCGGCGAAAATCCGGATCAGAGAAGAGAACTCGTCGCCGATCCCTCGCTGATCCCGTCAGCGGTCGAGGAGACGTTGCGTTACGAGCCACCGTCGCCGGTGCAGGGTCGTTACGTCGCCCAGGACACCGAGCTCTACGGGCAGACCGTGGCCGAAGGGTCGTACATGCTGTTGCTCAACGCGTCGGCAAATCGTGACGAGACACACTTTCCTGATCCCGATCGCTATGACATCCACCGTAAGGCAGCACATTTGAGCTTCGGGCAGGGTTTGCATTTCTGCCTCGGCTCATCGCTGGCCCGGCTGGAAGCGCGGGTCGCGTTCGAGGAGGTGTTCAAGCGCTGGACCGATTGGGACGTCGACTACGAGAACGCCAGCAGGGCGCGGACGTCCAGCGTACGAGGCTGGGCCCGGCTGCCGGTCAAGATCGCATAGCCAACAGTCACTGCAAAACAACGGGTTTGAGACCACTGAAGGAGGAAGCGATGACCGCAGGCAAGTACCGCGTGGTGGTGTGGGCGACCGGAGGGATCGGGTCGATCGCCATTCGCACCGTCACCAACCGCCCCGACCTCGATCTGGTCGGAGTCTGGGTGCACTCCGACGAAAAGGTGGGCAAGGATGCCGGCGAGCTGGCCAACGGCGATCCCATCGGTGTAGCCGCGACCAACGACGCTGACGCGCTGATCGCCCTCGAGCCCGACTGCGTGATCTATGCGGCCGCCGGACCCGAACGCGACGCCCTGGCGATTCCCGACTACGTGAAATTGCTTGCCGCAGGCATCAACGTCGTCACCACCAGCACCACCCGGCTGGTCAACCCGCACGCCTACGAGCCCGCCGAGTGGCGCGAGCAACTGGTCACCGCGGCCAAGCAGGGACAGGTGTCGCTGTATGCCTCGGGCATCGAACCCGGCTTCGCCGCCGACTACCTGCCGCTCGTGTTGTCCACCCAATCGTCTTCGATCGAGTCGATCCACTCCTATGAGATCGGGCTGTATGACGACTACGGCGTGCCCGACATCATGATCAACGGATTGGGCTTCGGACAGCCGCTGGACTACCAGCCATGGATCTCATTTCCTGGAGCCATCGCCGGTGAGTGGGCGGGCCAGCTCCGGCTGATCGGCGACGCCTTCGGCGTCGAAGTCCAAGAAGTACGCGAAGACTTCGACCGCGCTGTGACCAACGAAACCCTGCACGTCGCAATGGGTACCGTCGAGGCGGGAACCTGCGGGGCGATCCGCATGAAAGCCATCGGCGTCGTCGACGGTCGTGAGGCGATCATCGTCGAACACGTCACCCGGCTGGCGCACGGCGTTGCTCCGGACTGGCCGACCGGCATCGGCGACCTGTCCTACCGCGTAGTGATCACCGGTGATCCCGACATTGACTGCACCCTGGCGGCAACGCTGCGCGACCCTGGCCGGGCCGGCATCGGCTCGATGACCTCGGGTGCCGGCGCGATGGTGGCCACCGCGATGCGCGTCGTCAACGCCGTGCCCTATGTCGTCAACGCAGCGCCCGGGCTCCTCAGCGCCGTCGACCTGCCATTGACCATTCCGAAGAATGTCTTTGCAACGCAACAGAGTTGAGCGGAGCCCCTCGGGAGGGGCTCCGCTGGATGGCGGTCGTTGCACTCCCGTGTGGAAAGGATGTCGACGGTCGTGCTGACGATGCGTTTCGACATGAGGGTTCCTGATTGGACCGGGCCGGCGGCCGCTCAGTATTCCGCGGTTTTGGACATGTGCGAGTGGGCCGAGACCCGCGGGGTGGCGTTATCGGTGCTGTCGGAGCACCACGGGGCCGACGATGGGCATCTACCAACCCCGCTGATCCTCGCGTCGGCCGTCGCGGCGAGAACCCAGGAGATGGCGATTCTGTTGGCGGCGGTGCCATTACCGCTATGGGATCCGGTCCGGCTCGCCGAGGAGATCAATGTGCTGGACCTGATCAGCGGGGGCAGGGTTTCGTACGCGTTCGGTGTGGGCCATCGCGAGGAGGAGTACGCCCACTTCGGCATCGACCTGGCTGCTCGCGGCCGGCTCGCCGACGAGTATCTCCGGGTTCTGATAGCGCTGGTTCACGGTGAGTCGGTCGAGTTCCGGGGCCGGCGGGTGCGGGTCACGCCACGATGCGCTTCAGCCAGCGGGCCCCCGATGATGATTGCCGGCGGCAGCAAGGCCGCGGTCCGCAGGGCCGCCACGCACGGCCTGGGCTTCATCTCCCAGGTCGACCGGCCCGAGTTGAGGACCTACTACGAGGCCCAGTGCCGCGCAATGGGCAACGTCCCGGGCTTCCTCCAATTCCCGGTACCTGACTCTCCGACAGCGGTTTTCGTCGCCGAGAACGTCGATCAGGCGTGGGAACAGCTGGGTCCGCACCTGCTTCACGATGCCGCCATGGCCGCGTCCTACCGGCACGGGGACGACTCGGTGGCCAGCATTACCCGGGCGACGACCGTGGCCGAGCTGCGTTTGGCCGGGGGACCGTACCGCATCTTGACACCCACGGCGGCAACGGAATTCGTCCGGGCTGGGAAATCGCTGCCCTTGCATCCATTGTGCGGTGGCATCGAACCCGACATGGCGTGGCGCTATCTGCGGACGGCGGTGGCGGCCCATCAGCAAGCCCAGATGGTCCACGGATGAGCAAGGAGGAGGCGGTGACCGACCCCATTCGCGTGGTCGTATGGTCGACCGGAGGCGTCGGTTCGGTTGCCGTGGATGGTATTCGGCACCGGCCAGATCTGAAACTGGTTGGGGTGTGGGTTCATTCACCCGACAAAGTTGGCAAAGATGCGGGCGAACTCGTCGGTGGCGACCCGATCGGGCTAACCGCGACCAACGACGCCGACGCGCTCATCGCACTCGAGCCGGACTGCGTCGTGTATGCCGCCAGCGGCCCGCAACGCGACGCGGGCGCGATTCCCGACTATCTCAAGCTGCTCGCCGCGGGCATCAACGTCGTGTCGACGTCGACGACCAGCCTGGTGTACCCGCCGTCGTACTTTGCCACCGAGTGGCGCGATCAGCTCGCCGCCGCGGCCCACGCCGGTGGCGCGTCGTTCTACGCATCGGGGATCTTCCCGGGATTCGCATCCGATCAGCTCGCGCTGCTGATGACCACCCAGTCCAAGAAGATCCGCACGCTCACGGCCACCGAAATCGCACTCAACGACCACTATCCGGTAGCCGACGTCATGATCAACGGGATGGGCTTTGCCCGCCCACTGGACTTCGAACCCATGCTGAAGACACCTGGCTTCATCGAAATCGCTTGGAAGGCACCAATTCACCTCATTGCCGACGGGCTCGGCGTGCAGGTCGAGGAGATTCACGGCAGCTTCGATCGCGAATTGACCGACCGCGACATCGAGGTGGCGTTCGGCACCATCCCGGGCGGCACGTGTGGGGCGGTGCGGACCAGGGCGGCCGGGGTGGTCGGGGGCCGCGAGGCGATCGTGATGGAGCACATCATCCGGATGGCCCGCGACGTCGCCCCGAACTGGCCGACGTCCGAGACCGACGCCACCTACCGGGTCGACATCGAGGGCGACCCCGACATTCACTGCGCGATGACGGTGGGCGCCGCTCGAGGGCATGGCGCCGGTCATGCGGCGATGGCCGCGACCGCGATGCGGGTCGTGAACGCCGTGCCGTATGTGGTGGCTGCGCCGGCAGGGTTGCTCAGTTCGCTGGACATTCCGAATACGTTGCCGCGTAACGTATTTCAATGAGGGCCTGTCGACCCTCACGGGGCTACTGGACCGGTGCCAGCGCCGGCCGCGGGGTGAACGTGAGGTGCAAGTTGCTGAGCCCACGCAGGATGTAGGTCGGCTCGAAGGTGTAGCGCCGCTCGTTGGCCGGCCCGTGCTGAGTCTCACTGATGGCGACGTCGGACATCCGGTCCAGGATGCGCTCAAGCGAGACGCGGCCTTCGACGCGGGCCAGTGGTGCGCCGGGGCAGGAGTGCACGCCGCGGGCGAACGCCATGTGTTCGCGGACGTTCTTGCGGTCGAGTTGGAATTCGTGCGGGTTCTCGAACCGGCGTGGGTCACGGTTGGCCGCGCCGGGCAACACCATCACGATGGCGCCGACGGGGATCTCGACGCCGCCGACGGTGGTCGCCCTGACGGCGAGCCGGGAGTCACTCTTGACCGGGCTCTCGGTCCGCAGCGATTCCTCGATGAAGCCCGGGATCAGGCTGCGGTCCTCGCGCAGCTTCTGCTGAACTTCGGGCCGGTCGCCCAGTGCCTGCAGGGCCGCGGACAGCAGCTTGGCGGTGGTTTCCTGACCGGCCGCGAAAAGGAATGTCGCCGAACGACTTACCTCGATCACCTCAGGTGTGGATCCGTCTGGGTATTTCGCCGTCGCGAGCGAGGTCAGCACGTCGTCACGGGGAGAGCTGCGCCGGTCTTCGATGTACGAGCAGAACTTGTCATCGAGCCACTCCAGCGGGTTGATGCCGACCGATTCGTGATCGAGCGCGCCGACCCGCGCGCCGGGACGGTCCGCGCCCAGCACCGTGCGGAACTGCTTGTGGTCTTCCTCGGGAACACCGAGGAGGTCGGCGATCACCAACGTCGCAAAGGGTTTCGAATATTCGGAGATGAACTCGCACTCTCCGTTGCCGAGAAACTCGTCGAGCTGGCGATCGGCCAGCTGCCACATGAATTCCTCGTTTTCCTTCAGTCGGCTCGGCGTGAGTAACCGGCTCAGGATCGAGCGCGCACGAGTGTGATCCGGTGGATCCATCG
>NZ_JBAPRN010000015.1:0-5590 GCF_049281135.1 Mycobacterium sp.
CCCCTTCACGCAGCAGATCGGCCGCCGCGTCCAGAAGGCGGGTCCGTGAGCGCACCCAGCGCGGATCGACTTCCTCATCGATGTCGGCCGGCAATTGTGCCTCCACCTCAGTCATCGCAGACCACCTTCCCCGCGTGGTGCCGGTGCATCCGCGTAGCGCGACATTCGCTCAGAGTTGGACCGAAAGTACGGAAGCGAAGCCGGCCGTCCTCCATGGGAGGTGTAGGGCGACCCGTGGTCCACGCTGAGCCCGTTGCGTTGGAAGACGTCGATTGGGCAGACGGGACGCTTCCAGAAGTGGTCACGGTACCTCCCGTCAGTCGTCCATTCTGTAAGGCCATTTATGACCGTTGACGATCGTTCTTAATTGCGGCCGGTCATCCCGTCTCCAGGCAGTGCCCGATGACAAAACGCTCGATACAGGCAATTATGAGACAGAACAACTTAAAAAACAACATCCTGTCTGCTCCATCACGAGAACGCGTTCCTCGCCCGGGCACTTCAGCTTCCTTCGAACACCCATTAAAAAGTTCTCGCTCCAGATCGTCACTGACGGTGGGATGTTCGCCGCGAAGGGAGCAAAAGTGGGAAAGGCTCGCTCGGCGTCGCTGCGAAAAGCCAGGAAATGATCACACAATCATTCTTGAATCAGCGATCACTTCTAGGTTACGGTGTGACTGATGGCAACAGATGCGAGGACTGCGGTTGTGGGCGGCGGTATCGCCGGGCTCGCCGCGGCACGACGGATCCAGCAAGCAGGCGGTACACCGGTTGTGTTCGAGGCAGAGGATCGTGCTGGTGGCCGGGTCAAGACGATCCGACGCGGCGAATTTGTCTACGACGTCGGGGCGTTCATCTATCTCGGCAGTTACGCCGAGTGCACGCAGGAAATGCGTGAGGTCGGCCTCGGCGCACAGATGCACAAGTTCAACGCCTTTGGGGCGCTGCCCCGTGGAGGTGAGCTGAACTTCCTCGACCTCAGCAAGCCGCTGAGCCTACTGCGGACGCCGTACCTATCCGGCCGGGCCAAGCTAAAGCTGGCCAAGCTGCTGTTCTTCCTGGCCAGGCATTGGCAAGACCTCAACTACACCGACGCGTCGGGTGTTGCCGCCATCGACACGGACACCGTCACCACCTACAGCCGTCGCGAACTAGGCGAAGAGCTCCTCGATTATGTTGCCGCCGTGGTGGTCCGGGGACCGTGGTTGAGCGATCCCGCGTACGTGTCGGTCGGTCAACTGCTGTGGACCATGAAGAATTTCTTCAAGCCCTACTTCTACGGGCTCGACGACGGCATGGATGCCTTGCCGCGCGCGATGGCGGCTCAGCTAAACGATGTTCGGCTCGCGACACCGGTCGCCAATGTGACCGATGCAGGTGATCGCGTCGAGGTTACCTTCAGCCGCGACGGTGCAGAGCACACGGAGGAGTTCGCCAACGCCGTTGTGACGACGACAACGGATATAGCGCTTAAGATTTATCCTCAGATATCGGGATTCGCCCGCGAGTACTACGAGAAGACCGACTACATCTGCAGCGTCAACTGCCATATCGCGTTGTCCGAGCGGCCGTCGAACCCGGCGACGTACATCATGTGTTCCCCGCGCGAGCAGCCCGACCTATGTGGCGTGATCGTCGACCACCTCAAGGCCAACAACCGATGCCCTGACGACAAGGGAATGATCACGACCTTCTGCCGCCATGAATGGTGCCTGGACAATCTGGACAGTCCTGACGAGAAGGTCATCGACGCCGTGCTGGGCTTCGTAAAGCCCTACTACGGAGACCTCAGCTCCAAGGTCGTCGACTACGAGATAGGACGATGGCGCAACGTCGTTCCGATCATGCACGAGGGGCGTTTCCGCGCGGTAGACCGCTTCATGCGCGAGACCGACCCGGCCGCCCGCGTACAACTGGCCGGCGATATCGGGCCGATCCCTGGCGTCAACGGCGCCTTGGTGTCCGGCCAAGCCGCGGGGGATCGAATCGTCCACCAGATGACCGCGGATAAGAAGGTGTCGACATGAGCACCCTTTCCTCCGCGCAGATCAGACAACTTCCGGTTGCGGTCGGGGAACGACCGGTGGTGGCGGTCAAGTGGTGGGCCGCCCTCGGCGCGGCGCTACTCGCGTTCCAGGCGTTCGTGCTGGTGCGGTGGATCAGCGGCCCGTATTTCAAGTCGGTCGATCCCGGCCCGACCCCGCTTCCCGGGTGGATGAAGGGTGCGCTGACGTTCTGGCAAATCGTTTTGCCGATCGCCGGTTTGGTGATCCTGTATCGGTTTGTGATCCGCCCGTGGTGGCGCGAACGGCGCATCGGACTCGACGGGCTGATGGTCGTCGCGTTTCTCGTGCTGTCCTTCGACGACCCACTCAGCGCATACATCGGCCACTGGTACACCTACAACGCCTGGCAGGTGAACATGGGCTCGTGGGTGAACAGCCTGCCCGGTGCGCTAACCCCCGGCACACCGGACCACCAAGTGGCTTATCCGCTCCTCATCGTGCCCGGCGCCTACATGGTGATCTTCCTACTGGTGACGATGATGGGCGCAGCGATCATGCGCCGCGCGAAGGCACGTTGGCCCGGAATCCCGCGACTGGGTCTGGCCGCGATTTGTTTTGCGGTCATGGTGCCGTTTGACATCGTTTTCGAGGGAATTGTCTTCATGCCCATGGGTTCCTGGGAGTATCCGGGCGGGCACATCAAGATTTTCGCCGGCACCTACCACGCGTATCCGCTCAACGAGGCCTTGACCACCGGCGTCATTTTCACGATGTTCGCCTGCATCAGATACTTCACCAACGATCGCGGGCAATCACTGGCCGAGCGGGGAGCCGAACAGCTCGGCGGCGGCCCGATCAAGGTGACAGCGATCAGGGCGCTAGCGGTGATCGGACTGGTCACGCTCGCGATGACGGTCGGCTACACGATCCCGAACACATGGTTCGGTGCCCACTCCACCGCTTGGAATCGGGACATCCAAACCCGGTCGTACCTCACCTACACCTGCGGCGAAGGAGCGGGCATCGCCTGCCCGGCACCCGATATCCCGCTGCTGCGCAACGACAACCGCGACCAGGGTGCCAACGGCCGCGACTTCGGGCGGGACTACCCGCCGCAGTTTCGGTACAACCGCGGGTAGCGGCGAGCGCGAATTGATTCTTAGCCATGCAGCGCAAGCGTCGGGGAGCGCGCCTCGTCCTGCGACGCGATCGCTCTGAACAGCAGCACCGCAATCACGATCATCCATGCGAAGAAGGTGACCACCGGCGACCAGAACGCCAGCAAGCCGTTCCACGCAAAAGGACCCGAGCGGGTGAGAAAGGCGATCGCGCCAGCCTCGAACATCAGCGCCGTCCACGCGGTGTAGTACCCGAACCACCGTGGAAAGGGTGTGTAGGCAACGGTGTTGGGAAGGAGCGCGACGAAGGCGATCGCAACCCACATGAAGATGTAGTACTGATCGGTCGTGACGAAGGTCAGCATCGCAAGTTCGTGCATGATCGCGGTGACGTCGGGAGCCCGTGTCGGCGTGAACGCCGCGACGCCCCAGAAAATCGGGGGAAGCATTAGCGGGATCGACATCAATGCGCCACCGGCGAGGGCGAGAGACGCCCATACCGGCTTACCGTCCTCGTGTCGTGCAATTTGGATCGCCACCACCACCGCGATGGGCACCATGAACCCGCTCGTCCAGCCGGCGATGGTGGCACCGATCTTGATCTCGGATCCGTTGTGCACATAGAACCGCGCAATTTCGTTCGCGGACCATTTCGCGCTGGGCGGCGGCATCATGTGAAGCAGCCCCCACCACACCAGTCCGTAGACCACCATGAAGATGAGGCCCCACCACAGCAGTATTCGTTGTGAGCGTGCGGTCATCGCGATTCACCGGCCATCGCCGTGCTCGCGCTCGGTCGTGCTGCCGACTCATGGGTGGCCGCACGCTCCTGCTCGTTGATCGCGCGCAACAGCATCGCCGTAATAAGGCACAGCCACACGGTGAACACCACGACCGGAATCCAGAACGCCAGCAGGCCATTCCATGCCAGCGGACCGCTTTTGAAGTATGGGATCAAAGTACCCGGCAGGTAAATGATCTGCGCCCACAGGTTGAACCAGCCCAGCCAGCGCGGTAGCACGGGCCGCTCGGACTTGTCGCTCAGGATCGCAATCGTGATCGCCATGCCCTGGACGAAGATCGTGCAGACGGGTCCGATGAAAAGCATCCAGGCCATGTCGTTGAAGCGATGGGTGATCTCGATGTTCTCCATCGGACGGAAAGCAGCGGCCTGCCACATCATCACCGGCACAATGAAGATCAACACGAAAACGGAGCCCATACCGAGCTGGGTATAGGTCATCGGCGAGAACCGGCCTTCGATGCGCTTGAGCTGCACGCTGATCGCGGCCGCCCACGGGCAGTAGATCGCACCGCCGAATCCCACGATGATCAGACCGGTGCGGATCCGCCAGCCGTGTTCGGCGAACATCGTGGCGATCTGGTGGGCGTCCAGGCTCGGCGACGGGGGTGGGATAAACCCCGCGAGTAAGAAGAAGCCGGCCGCCCAGGTGACGGCGCACACCGGCCCGGCCCACGCGCAGATGCGCTGGCTGCGACCGTTCATCGTTGACCCTTCAGCCCTGAGAGTGTCATCACGCTAGATTAAGAGAAACTGCGACACCGCGTCAATAGAGAAGGCGTGTCAAAAACGGACGCTTCTGGCGCCTACAGACACGGACCATCACGCAAACGATCGTTCTAACTAGAAGCCGAGACACTGGCTAGGAGCGCGATTCTTGGTTTGAACGCGCGCGAGTGAGCACTTACCGGCGTCGCGGGAGCTTCGGCGCGGTCGGCAGGCCGGCCTCGAGCATGCCGAACGCCGCGTCGGCCAGGGAGGCGATGTCATCGCCGGTCTCGATCGCCGCATGCAGCACTGCGCGAAGCGCCGAGACCATCGCCGACGCGAGGACCTGGACATTGAGATGGGTCGCCGGATTATCGGGCAAGCCGCTGGCGAAGTAGCCCTTGAGAATTTCTTCCCACTCATAAGCGATCTCGAGGTATCGCCGACGCGGGGTCGGTTCGGTGAACCACAGCCGCATGATCGTCGCACGCAGATCCGGCTCGAAATTCTCGAAGAATTGACCCAGTTGGATAGTGACCGCCTCGCGCGCAGTCGTCCATCGATCATCGGTGCGCTTCACGTTGTCGAGCGCGCTGCGCAATCCTTCGATGACTTCGGGGACCGCTGGGAACAGCACGTCCTCTTTGGTGCCAAAATATCGGTTCAGCGTGCTGCGCGAACACATCGATGCGTGGGCGATTTCCTCCATCCCGACCGAGTCGTAGCCACGCTGCACGAACAGCTCGACGGCCGAGCGCACGATCGTGGCGCGCAGCGCCGCTTTCTTTCGCTCCCGTAATGCGCTCATCGGGAGTCAGCATAAGCGGGAAACATGGAGTCAGGGCCGCGGTCGTTTATCAGCAGCAGGCCGGTCCCCTCTGCCCGTTGGAGCTTGCCAAGTTCTGTGCCCCGCCCAGCCGACGCCCTGCGGCAATGCTGTGTGGTAGCTTCATCAC
>NZ_JBAPRN010000016.1:0-7687 GCF_049281135.1 Mycobacterium sp.
TGAATGAACCCCAGCAAGCCAGCAGAACACGCCGCCGCCCGACTTCTTCGTAACCCGGAAGCGCTTCGTAGAAGAAATCGAACAAGTCGTCGTGCATCGGCACGACCTTCTTCATGAATTCCACGTAGCGCATCAGCCGGCTCATGTAGTCGGTCATCAGCTGAATGGTCGCCACCGTGCCGACTCCGCCGGGATACAGCGTGGACGGGTGTACGTGGCGGCCTTCCATGAGGCAGAACATTTCTCGCGTGTAGCGACTGACCTGAAGCGCCTCGCGGTAGAACTCGCCGCTGAACGGGTTGAGCGAGCGCATTATGTCCGCGATCGTCTTATAGCCATGCGCGTCAGCGTGCGGTGCGGCGGTGTTCTCGGCCTTGGCCAGCACGCCCGGATTGGTCTCAGAGACCATCTTTTCGCAGAAATCCACGCCGACCAGGTTCTCCTGGAAGATGTTGTGGTCGAACATGTATTCCGCGGCCTCACCCAGGTTGACGATCCATTCGCCCAGGTGCGGCGGCTTGACCCCGTACGCCATGTTCTGGCAGTAGCAGGAACACGTGGCGTGGTTGTCACCACAGATGCCGCAGATGCGGCTGGTGATGAAGTGCGCGTCGCGAGGGTCCTTGCCTTTCATGAAGATCGAATAACCGCGGAAAATGGATGAGGTGCTGTGACACTCGACCACTTCGCGGTTCTCGAAGTCGATCTTGGTGTAAATGCCGAGGCTGCCCACGATCCGGGTGATCGGATCCCATGCCATCTCGACGAGTTGGCCGGGCTCGCGCTTCGCGTGGGACGGCTCGGGGATGATCGTTGTCATCGCAGTGTGCTCCCTACCTTCGAGCTGAGATGGTGCGAATTACCAGGTGCGGTGTGCGCCCGTTGTGAGTTTGTCGCCCTTGTGCCGCCAGCGCGGTTCCTTGTCGAGCGTGCGGTTGGTGATGCCGCGCAGATTCCGGATCACCGAGCCGTAGAGGCCCGATGCCGTGGTGGACACCTTGCCGCCCGGGGGTTCGTCCATGAACGGCATGAACTTGTCCGGGAACCCGGGCATGGTGCATCCGATGCAGATTCCGCCGACGTTCGGGCAGCCGCCGATGCCGTTGATCCAGCCTCGCTTGGGCACATTGCATTTGACGACTGGACCCCAGCAGCCAAGCTTCACAATGCATTTCGGTGATCCATACTCGGTGGCGAAATCACCCTGCTCGTAGTAGCCGGCCCGGTCGCAGCCCTCGTGCACGGTGTTGCCGAACAGCCACTGCGGTCGCAACGCGTCATCAAGCGGAATCATCGGCGCCTGCCCGGTGGCCATGTAGAGCAGATAAGTCAGCGTCTCCGACAAGTTGTCCGGGTGGATCGGGCAGCCCGGGACGCAGACGATCGGGATTCCGGCCTTGCTCTTCCAATCCCAGCCCAGGTAATCGGGTACGCCCATCGCACCGGTCGGGTTGCCGGCCATCGCGTGGATGCCACCGTAGGTGGCGCACGTTCCCACTGCGACCACCGCTGTCGCCTTGGGAGTGAGCCGGTCGAGCCACTCGCTGGTGGTCATCGGCTGCCCGGTGGCCGGGTCGTTGCCGAACCCGCACCAGTACCCCTCGTTCTTGATCGCCTCGTTCGGGATCGAACCTTCGACGACGAGCACGAACGGTTCGAGCTCACCGCGATCGGCCTTGAAGAACCATTCGAGGAAGTCGTCGGCGCCGCCGGTGGGGCCGCACTCGAAATCGATCAGCGGCCAGTGCACGGCGATCTTGGGCAGTCCGGGGAGCGCGCCCAGCGCGATCTCCTCGATACTGGGTTGAGTGGCGGCAGTCAGCGCCACAGAATCGCCGTCACAACTCAGACCCGCATTGATCCAGAGAACGTGGATCAATGTTTCTTCCGCTTTGACTGCTGCTTCCGTTGGCATATCGCAGCTTTCCGGGACCCGGGCTAAGGTCCCTGACACCGCGGGAGTCGGCTATCGGCCCGCTTACGCGGCGCTATGTCCTGGGTTTACTCTCGCTGAACTGCCTTGTCAACGCTGTTCTGGCAAATTTGGAGGGCATGTACGGGTTTCCGGATTTGTACCTGATTTCGTTAAGCAGGCGGGTACTGTTGGCGATTAATCGCCGTCCGGCACCCTCGTTGATGCGTGATGATCAGCAGCATAATGGCCTTCTTGCGAATCAGTTGCATGTGTTGGTATCCAAGCGATTACGGTTCGACGAGCAGGCGGGTCCTCGAAATGAAACCGCGGTCCACTCAGGTCGCTGAGGCCGCAGCGAACTGTCGCAGCCAATCGAACCAATCGGCCATGCCGACGCCGGTGCGGGCGCTGACTGGCAAAATCGTCGCGGTCGGATTGACCTCGCGGACGCGGGCGACGTACGACTCGACGTCGACCTCCAAATACGGCACCAGATCGATCTTGTTGAGGAGTACCACGTCGACGGCGCGGAACATCACCGGGTACTTCAGCGGTTTGTCGTCACCCTCGGTGACCGAATAAACCATCGCCTTGGCATGTTCGCCCACGTCAAACTCGGCCGGGCAAACCAGATTTCCAACATTTTCGATGATCACCAGATCCAGTTGGGTCAGGTCCAGGCCCTGCAGCGCGCGGTTGACCATGGGCGCGTCGAGGTGGCATTCGCCGCCAAACCCGTTGCCGGTGTTCAGCAGGGATATCTGAGCGCCGCGGCCACCGAGTTTGGCGGCGTCCAGATCGGTGGCGATGTCGCCCTCGATCACGCCGACAGCGATCTCGCCGGCCAGTTCGTCGAGGGTGGCCTGCAATACCGTCGTCTTGCCCGAGCCGGGGGAGCTCATCAAGTTGATCGCACGAACTCGGCTGTCCTCAAACGCTTTTCGATTAAAGTCGGCCCGAACGTCGTTCTCGGCGAAGATCGCCTCGAGCACGTCGATCCGTTGGGAGCCGGTGTGATAGCCGCTGTGATCGCCGTGGTCGTGAGGATGGGCGTGGGCGTGATCGCCGTGCTCGTGGGTATGTACGGTTCCGTCATCGTGGCGATGAAATCTACCCATCGTCAACACCTTTCACGAGACATCCAGCGATGTCACTAAAAACTCGTCGCCGCGCAGCACTTCGACGTCGGCGCTCCCGCAACGCGGGCACAGCAATGACCACTGCGAAGTGATCGACGACTCGTTGCGACAGGACCGGCAGCGCACCTCGGCGGTGATGAACTCGAGTTCCAACTCGGCGTCGGGCATGTCCTCGTAGTCTCGGAGCAGCGTCCAGCAAAACGACAGCGACTCGGGAACCACCTGACGAAGCGCGCCGATCCGGACACGTACCACGTCGACGTGGCGACCGTCGGCATACGGTTTGACCACGCCAACGATCGCCTCGCACAGCGAAAGCTCATGCACGGCTATTCACCGCGAGTCCCGGAGCCCTGCCATCTGAGGCCCATGCGCACTGTTCTACACCTCAGGCGCCGCGAGGGTTGCGGACCAGACAGGATGGGAGTCAATTGTTCCCAGGGCTCATCGCGGAGAGCACAATGGATGCGGTCGGGATCTCTACACATAGGGGATGACAGTGACAGACCATAAAGACGGTCACGACGAACCGCACACCCACGAACACCAGCACGACGAAGTCACCCATGCGCACCCGCACACCAGCCACGACCACGAACATGTCGAGCACGATCACCCACACGCGCACGCCGACGGAACTGAACACGCGCATCAACACGTGCATCAAGCCGATCTGGGGCAAGAGCACAACCACCCCCACTAGGGCAGCGCCGCGCAGGGCGCCGAACGCGCTGGTCGACACGCGTCCGGTCGAAAAACTGTGATCAACCTCAACCTCCGAATGTGACGGAGGCCATTGCCGACGCCGAACGCTACAGCTGACTCTGGTAGCTCGTTCGACATGTCGGCAGGAGAACACGTGGCTGCTGGGGCTGATCATCTGGCGTTCGCATACGACCTAACCCTCGATGAAGCGCGCCGCCGGGCCGCCGTCCTCGAGGCGATCGGGGACGACTGGGACCCGGTCGAGGTGCTCGCCCAGGAGGATCGCGCGTACGCGACGCTGTACTCCAACCTTGACGACGACCAGCAACGCATCTACGACAACCTGGTGGCCGCCGGGGTGCTTCCGGATCGGGAGGCCGGCCGTGTTGCCGATTGATCCCACTGCAGATCGGGGTCGCCGCGCCTGGTTCGGCTGCCCGCAGTGCGAGCACGCCGTCGGGTGCTCTGATTGCCAGAGCAGTCGCAATTGCGACACGCACTGGCAGTACCTGTTGAACTACCAGGCGTGGCTCCTGCACCTGCAATGTCCCGACTGCGGTCATCTGTGGTCGATCGACAGCCGGCCGCGCGGTCGATCGTCAACCACCGCGGCGTAATCCCGGTCGCAACCGCGCGCGGACGTCAGTCCGACAGCCCCAACAGGGCGTTCTCGACGACCTCCGGCAGCGCGGGGTGAATCCAGTACTGGCCGCGCGCCATCTCGTGCACGCTCAGCCCAAAGGTCATCGCCTGAATAAGCGGCTGGATGATCGACGAGGCCTGGTGTCCCATGATGTGCGCGCCAAGCAGTTGACCGGTCCTGGAGTCTGAAACGAGTTTCACAATGCCCGCGGTGTCCTCGGTCGCCCAGCCGTAGGCGACGTCCGCGTAGTCCTGGATTTTGCAGGATACGTCGAAACCCTTTGCAACAGCCTCATTTTCGGTCAATCCGATGTAGGCGATCTGCGGATCGGTGAACACCGCGGCGGGCACATAGCGGTGGTCGGTGGCGACCATCGATTTGGTGTCGTCCCAGTCGTGCAGCAGGTTACGCTGCACGACGCGTGCTTCATGGTTGGCAACATGCTTGAGCTCATACGGCGACGACACGTCGCCGAGCGCGAAAACGTTACGCGCGGAGGTTCGTTGGTATTGGTCGACGACGATACGGCGATCGTCGAGCTCGATTCCGACTGTGTCGGCACCTAGCTGATCGCCGTTGGAGCGCCGTCCGGTCGCCACCAGCACGGCATCGGCCTTCAACTCCGAACCGTCGTCGAGTTCCAGCACGATGCCGGAACGGCTTTCGTGTGAGCCGAGAATGTTGCGATGGCTGCGCACTTCCCACTTGCTCGCCGCGATCCGGGTGAACCGCCTGGACAGGGTGTCGTCGAGATGCCGCAGCAGTGAGCCGCCGCGGATCACCATCGTGATCCGGACTCCGAGCGCGGAGAAGATGTGGGCGAATTCGCATGCCACGAAACCACCGCCGACGATCACCAGATGTGTCGGCAGTTCCGGTATCCGCATGATGTCGTCACTGGTGTAGTAGTGCACCCCGCAGTCAAGGATCGCCGGCGGAATCTCCGCGCGCGCGCCCGCAGCGATCACCACTTGCTCGGCAGTGAACTCCTCACCCTCATCAGTGCGCAGTAAATAGCGACCGTCGTCCTGCACCGCAGCGAAGCGGGTGTGCGTGTCGTAGACGTCGATGTTGGGTTGAGCGCGCCGATAGTCCTCACCGCCGATCGCGATCGGGTCGATGCGCCCGAACACACGCGACACGATGTCGTCCCATCGCACCCGGTCGATGTGTGCGTCGATGCCGTAACGCGCTGCGGAGCGGATGGTTTCGGCAACCTCGGCGGCGTAGACGAACATCTTGGTCGGAATGCAGCCGACATTGAGACATGTTCCGCCGAAGGTTCCTTGCTCGCAGATCGCGACCCGCTTCTTGGCGTAGCGGTCGTCGAGAATGCTATTGCCGGAACCGGTTCCGATGATCGCCAGCTCGTAGCTTTCCATCCGGTAGCCCTTCAGCCGTTCTGAGACGCGACGTTAGAGGCCGCGCCCAGGTAGTCGTTCAGCCAGCTGTCCAGCTGCTGGTACGCAACCTGTCGCGGCTGCGGCATCGACAGGAATACGTCATGCTTGGCATCGACCACCGGGACGATCGTGCTTTGGTTGCCGACACAGCCTGCCCAGCGGGCGATGTGCTGCACGTCGAGAACCGCGTCGCCGCACTGCAGCGCGATCGCATCCGAGGCCTCGATCACGCTGTGGTCAGAGCGCAGAATCAGATTCGGCACGCCGACATCGAGCCCGCGGTGCAGCTTGGTCTGGCCGCGCCGCACCGCCGACAGCCAGCCGAAGGTAATGGGGAAGCCGCCCAACGGTTTCCATTGCAGGTCGTAGTCAAACTCTCCGTGGTAGTCACGATGCAGGCTCGCGCCGTAACCGCCGCCGGTTTCGCTCGGGCCGCGGGCGACCCGTTTGTCGCCGAAGCGTGCGATCGCGGCGATCAGTGCTCTCGTGGGCGGCCAGCGAAGCGGCATCGGGCCGGGCAGATCCAGAAAAGGACTGTTGAGCACCAGGCCCGCCACCCGGTTACGAGTGGTCGCGCGGCGTTGCCGCATCCGGTCCAGCCACAGCGAGACGATCAGTCCGCCGGCGGAGTGGCCGTAGACCAGCACGCGGGCCGAACCGGTCTCCTCGCCGATGATCTCCAGTGCGCGATCGAGCTCGCGGTCGTAGCAGGCCAGGTCGGTGGTGAAGTGCGGGGTCAGGCCGCTGCGCGATGAGCGCCCACATTTGCGCAGATCCAGCGCATAGAAGGCGATGTCGCGGCCGGCGAAATGGTCAGCCAACCCGGTGTGGAAGAAGTAGTCGGTGTATCCGTGCACGGCCAGGACCGCATCGGCGGCCGGCGCGGCGTCGCCACGACGCAGCAGCGTCGCGTCGATGTCGCCCTCGCCGTCGGGATCGTCACCCAGTGGGATGGTGAGTTGCCAGTAGCCGGGCAGGACATCGGGCTGCCAGCCAGTCACGAACGCCAGCTTAAAGTGTGGCCGCCGTGGAACCCGCTAGCCCTGCCCGGCGAACGGCAGCGCCGCGATGGGTCGTTACGGAACATCCGGCGACCAGCACCGCGGTCAGCGCGACGGCCGCGCTTCGATTTCGCCAGGTCATGGGCACGGCGTGGCAGACTGCGCAGACCAGCGGCTCAGAAGCGACCGGGATAATCTGGCGATCGATAAAGCTCGCTCTCACGCAAAGGACGATCGGCCCGGTGTCAGCCCCGCAGGCAAGCACAACCTCGAAGGTCGACGCCGTGCTGGTCGGGACCGGGATCATGAGCGCCACGTTGTCGGCGCTGCTGCGCCGGTTGGAGCCGAGCTGGTCGATCACCGTGGTCGAGCGACTCGACGGTGCCGCCGCCGAAAGCAGCGACCCGTGGAACAACGCCGGCACCGGACATGCCGGGCTGTGCGAACTGTTCTATACACCGCAGCTGCCCGACGGTTCGATCGACATCGCCAAAGCGGTGCGGGTCAACGAGGAATTTCAGGTCACCCGTCAGTTCTGGGCCTATGCGGCGGAGAACGGCATGGTGTCGGACGTACGCGGCTTTCTCAACGCGGTCCCGCATGTCAGCTTTGTGCAGGGTGCCGAGCGTGTCGACTATCTTCGCCGGCGCCGCGAGGCGCTGGCCGGTAATCCGCTCTTCGCCCGCACCGAATGGATCGAGGACGCCGACGAATTCGCTCGCCGGCTGCCGTATATGGCTGCCGAACGCGACCGCTGCGAATCCGTCGCGCTCAACTGGGCCGCCGACGGCACCGACGTCGACTTCGGCGTGTTGTCCCGGCAGCTGATCGGCTACGGCGTGCGCAAGGGGACGACGGTGTTGTTCGGACACGAGGTCCGC
>NZ_JBAPRN010000017.1:0-5832 GCF_049281135.1 Mycobacterium sp.
CCACAACGATCCACGGCACCCCGAGCAGCTCGGCGTCTTTGAACTTCACTCCGGGTGATGCCTGCCGGTCGTCGAGCAACACCTCGATGCCCAGCCGATCCAGATCGGTGGCCAGGGCGGTGGCCCCCGCCCGCGCTTCGGCGTCCTTGTTCGCGATCACCAGATGCACGTCAAACGGCGAAGCCTCGGATGGCCACCGCAGCCCCAGTTCGTCGTGATGCTGTTCGGCGATGACCGCCACCAGCCGCGACACCCCGAGGCCGTAGGAACCCATGGTCAGCCGCACCGGCTTGCCGTCTTCCCCGAGCACATCGACGGTGAAGGCATCGGTGTACTTGCGACCGAGCTGGAAGATGTGGCCGACCTCGATGCCACGGGCCGAGACCAGCGGCCCGGCGCCGTCGGGCGACGGATCGCCGTCGCGCACTTCGGCGGCCTCGATGGTGCCGTCGGCGGTGAAGTCGCGGCCGGCGACCAAACCGACGACATGCTTGCCGCGCTGATCGGCGCCGGTGATCCAGCTGGTGCCGTCCACCACCCGCGGATCGACCAGATAGCGAACACCGTTGTCCAGCAGTGCTTTCGGACCGATGTAGCCCTTCACGAGGAAGGAGTATTTGGCGAAGTCGGCGTCGTCGAGCAACGCGTACTCGGCAGGGTCGAGCGCGGCGCCCAGCCGTTTGTCGTCGACCTCGCGGTCGCCGGGCACCCCGATTGCCAGTAGCTCCCAGTCGCCGCCAGGTTGGCGCACCTTGAGCAGCACGTTCTTCAGGGTGTCAGCAGCGGCGACGCTGCGGCCCAGCCCCGCCCCGTTGGCCCACTCGACCAAGGTCGAGATGGTCGGGGTGTCGCCGGTGTCGTGGACCACCGCGTCGGGCAGTCCGTCGATGGGTCGCGCTTCCGGCCGCGCGGTGACCACGGCCTCGACGTTCGCGGCGTAACCGGACTCCAGGCAACGGACGAAAGTGTCCTCACCGACCGAGCTTTCGGCCAGAAACTCCTCGGAGGCCGACCCGCCCATCGCGCCCGATACCGCAGACACAATCACATAGCGCACCTGCAGCCGGTCGAACATGCGCTGATAGGCCTCTCGGTGCGCGTGATAGGCGGCCTTGAGCCCAGCGTCGTCGATGTCGAACGTGTAGGAGTCCTTCATCACGAACTCGCGCACCCGCAACAGGCCGGCCCGGGGCCGCGCCTCGTCGCGATACTTGGTCTGGATCTGGTAGAGCGCAAGAGGAAGGTCTTTGTAGGAGCTGTACTCCCCTTTCACCATCAGTGCGAAGACTTCCTCGTGGGTCGGCGCAAGCAGGTAGTCGTTGCCGCGGCGGTCCTGGAGCCGAAATATCCCGTCGCCGTACTCGGTCCAGCGGTTCGTCGTCTCGTAGGGGCCGCGCGGCAGCAGGGCCGGGAACAGGATCTCCTGGCCGCCGATCGCGTTCATCTCTTCGCGTACGACGCGTTCGATGTTGCGCAGCACCCGCAGCCCGAGCGGCAACCAGCTGTAGAGCCCCGGCGCGATCGGTCGCACGTAGCCGGCACGGATCAGCAGCTTGTGGCTGGCTACTTCGGCATCGGCGGGGGCGTCGCGCAGTGTGCGCAGAAACAGCTCGGACATCCGGGTGATCACAGCGCGCAAGCCTAACTAGTAATGAGTGGTAATCGCCAAACAGCAACCACGGCTGCGCTCCGCGAGGGATGACAGCCGTGGCTTCTGTTGGGCGAAGCGACGAGCTAGAGCTCGCCGGCGTCGATGGCGTCCTTTACTTCCTGCGCGTGAGCCACCTGCTCGGCGGTGTAGCCGATCAGCAGCGACACCCCGCCGACGATGACGGCGACGCCGGCCACCCACAGCAAGCCGTAGGTATAGCCCTGGTCAAGCGCGTGCAATTGCGCGGCGTTCATGTTCTTCACCGGGCCGTTGGTGCCGCCCAGGTACAGCGTGCGCGATGTGATGACAGCCTGGATGACGGCGAGAACCACTGGACCACCGAGGTTTTGCAGCATCAGCGCGATGGCCGAGGTCGGTCCGATCTGGTCGAAGCCGACGCCCGCGATCGCCGAGAGCGCCACCGGCACAACGATCATGCCGATACCGATACCTGCGATCACGACCGGCACGATCAGGTTCGGGAAGTACGGCATCTGGCCGTTGAACGTCGACCCGTAGACCATGGCGCCGACCACCAGCGCTCCACCGGCGATGACCACGACCCGCGGCTGGAAGCGCGACACCAACTGCGACGACCCGCCGAGCCCGATGCCCATCGCAATCGCGAACGGGATGAAGCCGACACCCGCGCGCAGGGCGCTGTAGCCCATGATGTCCTGCACGTAGATGGCGACCAGCACGGTGACGGTGAACAACACCCCCCCGGCCAGGAAGATCGCGGCGAACGTGGCCACCCGGTTGCGGTCGAAGAACAAGTTGAACGGGACGACGGGGTTCTCGGCCGAGCGCTCCACGAAGGCGAACGCGACGAACGCGACGAGCCCAACCACAGCCGAACCGATCGTGGTGAACGAAATCCAGCCCGCTTCGGGTCCCGACGAGAAGGCGAACACCGCCGCGGTGCAGGCCAACGTCGCCAGCACAGCCCCGGCCGCGTCGAGCTTCATCCGCTCGCGGTTGGTTTCCCGCAGCGCGGTGCGGGCCAGGTAGATCATCACCAGCCCGATCGGCACATTCACCAAAAACGCCAGCCGCCAGGACACCTCGGTGAGCGCTCCACCGACCACCAGGCCCATCACCGAGCCGACACCGGTCATCGCCCCGAAGACCGCGGTGGCCGCGTTGCGTGCGGGCCCCTTGGCGAACGTGGTGGCGACCAGTGCGAAGCCGGTCGGCGACGCGATCGCGGCGCCCACACCTTGCAGCAGCCGCGCGATGACCAATGTGACGTCATCCCAGGCGATGCCGCACAGCGCCGACGCGATGGTGAACAGTGAGACGCCGACGATGAAGGTCCGCTTGCGGCCGATGGTGTCGCCGAGGCGGCCACCCAGCAGCATCAGGCCACCGAAGGTCAATACGTAGGCGGTGATGACCCAGCTGCGGCCGGCGTCAGACAGGCTCAGCTCGTTCTGGATCTTGGGAAGCGCGACGATCGCGATGGTGCCGTCCATGGTCGCCATCAGCTGCATACCGGCGATGGCAATGACCGCGGCGAAGAACCGGCGCGTCGGCAGCCACGTCGTGGAAGTCTTGGTCGGAGTCGACTCGGCGGTCTTTTCCGGGTGCGGTTGGGGCATGTGAACTGCTCGCTTCGAGGGTTCAGTCGTCCATCTTTGGACAGCCCGCTCTGCATCGTTGAGAGCCGTCATAAGAACTTACCCTACAGTAATCTTAGGGATCTTTTAAATGCCGAACGCGGCCACCGAACCGATAACGATGATCGCGGGAGGTCGAATACCCTCCGAACGGATCTTTTCCGGCGCGTCGGCCAGAGTGGCTCGCAAAGTGTGTTCGGCCGCCGTCGTACCTTGTTGAACAACTACCACCGGCGTATCCGCAGGTCGGCCGCCTTTCAGCAGGACTTCCGCGAAAAGCTCGATGCGTTCGACCGCCATCAGCAAAACAATGGTTCCGGTCATTGCAGCTAATGCATCCCAATTCACTAACGATTCGGGATGACCCGGCGCCACATGTCCGCTGACCACCACGAATTCGTGGTTGATCGCGCGGTGGGTGACCGGAACACCGGCCGACGCCGGCACCGCTATGGCACTGGTCACACCAGGCACGACCGTCACCGGGATACCGGCTTCGACGCAGGCCAGCACCTCCTCGTAGCCGCGGGCGAACACGAACGGGTCTCCCCCTTTGAGCCGCACCACGAATTGGCCGGCTCGAGCCCGCTCGATCATCACGGCGTTGATGGCGTCTTGGGCCATTGCCCGTCCGTACGGGATCTTGGCGGCGTCGATCACCTCGACGTTCGGCGGCAATTCGGCGAGAAGTTCCGGCGGGGCAAGCCGGTCGGCGACGACGACGTCGGCCTGCGCGAGCAGCCGCCGGCCCCGCACGGTGATCAGTTCCGGATCGCCGGGCCCGCCGCCGATAAGCGCCACCCCGCCGCGCACCACGTCGGTGCTCTCGAAGCTCTCCTGCGAGATCACGCCCTGCTGTAGTGCCTCGCGGATCGCCGAGCGGATGGCCGCCGAGCGACGGTGCTCACCACCCGCCAGCACTCCCACCGACAGCCCTGCGTACGCGAACGATGCGGGGGTCACCGCGCTGCCCTCGATCGCGATATCGGCGCGGACGCAGAAGATTCGGTGGCGATCGGCTTCGGCCACCACCGCGGCGTTCACCTGCGGATCGTCGGTGGCCGCGATCGCATACCAGGCGCCGGTCAGGTCACCGTCGCGATAGTCGCGCAGCGCCAGCGTGATTCCGCCCATCGCCTCGACCGAGCGGGTGGCGCTGCGGGCAACGACGTGCACGTCTGCTCCGCTGGCGACGAGTAACGGAAGCCGGCGTTGGGCGACGCCGCCGCCGCCCACCACGACGACCTTCTTCCCGGCCATTCGCAGGCCGACCAGATACGGGTTCTCCGATGCGGTGACCATGGCGTCAGGCCGGACTACCCGGTCGCAGCATGGGCACGTGCGGAACGCCGTCGTCGAGGAAGTCGTCACCGTCTCGGACGAATCCGTGCTGCGAGTACATGTCCGCCAGATATACCTGAGCGTTGATCCGGCACGGGTAGTCGCCGACTTCGGCCAACGCCGCACGTAATAACCGGGTGGTGTGGCCTTCGCCGCGGGCGCTGCGTTTGGTGCACAAGCGCCCGAGCCGGAATGCCTTGTGCCCGCCCGGGTACTCCTCCATCAGCCGCAGCGTGCAGATCACCTCACCTTCGGGATCCGCCAGCCAGAAGTGACGTGTCTCGCTGAGCAGGTCACGCCCGTCGAGTTCGGGATATGGGCGGGCCTGCTCGACGACGAAGACCTCCACCCGCAGTTTGAGTAGCGCGTAAAGAGTGTGAACGTCGAGGTCTTTGGCCCAGGCGCGGTGCAACGGGTTGGTCATGACTGCTCCAGCCCCAGCGCCTTGTTGGTCCAGGACCGCAGCTCCTCGAACAGCACCGGTTCCTCGGACAAAGTCGCTCCGAGCGACGGCACCATCTCCTTGATAATCGGTAGCCAGGTCTGGTAGCGGTCGGCAAAGCAGCGCTGCAGCACCCCGAGCATCGCCGACACCGCCGTCGACGCACCCGGTGACGCGCCGAGCAGTCCGGCGATGCTGCCGTCTGCGGCACAAAGCACGGTGGTGTCGAATTCGAGCGCGCCGCCTCGACGCTTGCGTGGCCGGATCACCTGGACCCGTTGCCCGGCGGTCGTCAGCTTCCAGTCGGAATCGACTGCGCTGGGCGCGAATTCGCGCAGCGTCTTGATCCGGTTGGCCTCCGACTGTCCTAGCTGGCCGATCAGATAGCTGACCAGCTCCAGCTGGCTGACGCCGGTCCCGAGCACGGTGGCCAGATTGCCCGGCCGAACGGATCGCACCAGATCGCTCGCACGGCCGTGCTTGAGGAATTTCGGCGACCATCCCGCGAACGGCCCGAACAGCAGCCAGGGCTTGCCGTTCACGATGCGCGCGTCCAGGTGCGCCGCCGTCATCCCGGGCGCGCCCGGCGCCGGCAAGCCGTAGACCTTGGCCCGGTGAGCGCCGGTGACGGCGGGGTTGCCGCTGCGCAGGAATCGTCCACCGATCGGGAAGCCGCCAAAGCCGTTGGCTTCCTCGATGCCGGACTTCTGCAGCAACGGCAGCGCTTGCCCGCCCGCGCCGACGAAGACGAATTTGGCGTCCAGCGTGCGGTTTTCGCC
>NZ_JBAPRN010000018.1:0-21648 GCF_049281135.1 Mycobacterium sp.
CTCCCCGGTATCCGGAGGCGAAGCGGTCGGCTTAACGATGCGAAAAGTCTGGTCCGTAGGCGGTGTGGTCACTTCATGTTCCTTACGTAGGCATCGGCCATGTACTTCTCCCTGAGACGCTGATTCAGGAAAATGCGGGTTTTTGTCCGCCAATGAGTCAGGGTACAGATATGCATCTAAGATACATATGATGGGTTGCCGGTTGACGGTCAGAACCCACCCATTCGCGCACGAGGGTGCAGTAGTCGGGCTACGCGTCGCGATCGACGAGGTGCAACGACGCCTTCCATGCGCTGCGTAACTTCGCTGTTTTGCGCTCCTCGGCTTGATTGGCACCGCGGTGGTCGAGAACCAAACCGTTTCGTCGCGACACCATGAGGGTCGCCAGTAGGCGTCGGTTTCGTCGGCGCGTTGTTCCGCGGGCAGTTTTCGTGAGGCTCGCGAGGCCGAAGAAATGGCCAACCAATATTGAAACGTGGTCAGGGCGCGAAGGGATCGACCGGCGGGATGGGCACATCACCAGGCACGTAGTGGCCCTACCATGATGTTCATCGGCTACAACATCCCGAACTACTTTGTCGGCACGCACCCGGCGGAATGGCCGAAGAGCGTTCAGGAGACCGCGAGCGGTCAGAGGCCGTAGTTCCCCAGGGCGGTTTGGGCGGCGAGCCGGCCAGGCCAGCCGCTGACTCCGCCGCCTGGGTGTGATCCGGCTCCGGCGTGGAAGTAGTTGTCCACGGGGGAGCGATAACCACCCAGTCCGGGCGCCGGGCGGTTCATTGCCAGTCGCAGCGGGGTCATGTCGACGTGGAAGTACGAGCCGTTCGGCGTGGCGAACTGCTCGCCGAAATCGGCGGGGCTGGTTTCGATCCGGCCGATCTCGGCTTCGAAGCCATCTAAATAATGTGATACCGAGCCCATGATCGCCTCGGACGTAACGCCTTTCATCTTCTCCCAGCCGTCGCGGGGTTGGGCCGGCACATTCGCGGCCAGATAGGCAACGTCTTGACCCTCGGGCGCCAGTCCGGCGTCATTGGCCGACAGCACGGCCATGTAGACCGGGGGGCGTTGCAATGTCTCGCCGGACCGGATGGCCTGTAACTGACGGATATTGTCGTCGAACGTCCCTGTCATCAATGCGGTCTTGCGGATATCGAAATCGTCGATGCCGCGGCGCCGCGCGGCGCCCTTGGGATAGGTGACCCGCCCGGACAGTGCCATATCGATCTTGAAGGTAGCCGAGTTATTCCCGCTGGCCGGCAGGATTGCGACCTTGGCGACAGTGGCCGAATCCAGCACGCCGTCTTCAAGGAGCCGACCGTAAGCCAATTGCGGAGGTACGGCGGCGAGTACACCGCGGGATGCTCGGATTTCGTTGCCGTCGCTGAGCACAACGCCGTCCGCGCGGTTGTGACTGACCACGACTCGAGCTACCGGTGTGTTGGTGCGGATATGGGCGCCACGTTCGGTCGCGTACGCCGCCATCGCGGTCATTACCGCGCCCATACCGCCGCGCGGACGGATCACCCCGGGTTTGCGATGCACGGCGGCCAACCCGACGCAGTAGAACCCGCCGCCGTCGTGGTCGATCGGCCCAATCATGCTGCCCCAGTAGGTAGCCAGGGACCTCATCTGATCACTCTCGAAAGTATCGGCCATCAGGTCGATCAGGTTGTGTGACGCGATGCGGCCCAGCTGGCGCCGGATCGCCCGGGATGGGGCGAGTTTGAGCAGCAGCTTGCTCAATTCGCCTTTGGGCAGCCGCGCGGGATGGTGGGGCATGACCTTGGTCAGCGCCTCGAAAATCCACGACAATGCGGGCTGAAGGTCGGCGTAGGTGCGTGCGTCCTTGGCCGAGAATCGCCGCACCTCGGCCAGGGTGCGGTTCAGATCATGGAATAGCAGGAGCGTCGAGCCGTCCTCGCCGATCCAACCGTACGGAGCCTCCACCGGTGTACCCCGGTAGCCGTACCGATGCAGACCAAGATCGGAGATGAAGGTGGTGCACGACATGAACATGTCGTCCATCGCGCCCAGACTCAGAATGTGGTGGGGGGCTTCCGGCAGGAACGGCCCACTGTTGGCCAGGCCGCCCAGGTGCGGGCGCTGCTCCAAGACCAGTACCGAGGCCCCGGACGCGGCCAATGTGCAAGCCGCGCTCAGGCCATTGTGGCCGCCACCGACCACGATGTAGTCGTAGCTGCCCATGAGGCTGGATGCGGTCATCGTGTACTCCATCAGTGCGCAGTAATCAGGGCCCGAGCCACAAACCGTTCGGCGGCCATCAGATCGATTGAACGGCAACCGATCTCACTCGCATCGAAAGAGGCGGCGGGTCGCGAAGGTCCGTCTATCAGAAGACGGTGGACAACTCCCGACCTCCGCCTGATTTAATTGAGAGCTAATCTCAAAATAAACATCGCAAGGTCACGCTGTCAACGATTAGCGGCGGCCGGCCGGCCGGACGGCCGGCGCTCCCGCGAACGTCTCAAATTTGCTGAAGCGGCGAACCGTCGAGGCTGGTCACCTACAGCCGGAACCATCGCCGCTGGTCATAGAATCACGGACAGGCGGATCACGTCGGGACAGATCTGCGACTCGCGGTCAGACAGGACACGGAATGGACGCCAGCACTGCTGGGATCGTCGCCGCCGCTCGCGCGGTGTTCATCCGCTACGGCGTCGCACGTACCCGGATGGCCGATATCGCCAAGGAGGCTCAACTGGCCCGCCAAACCCTCTACGACTTCGTCGCTAGCCGTGACAAGCTCATCGAACTCGCGCTGGTGAGCTGTTGCGGCGAGCTGCAGCAGCGCCTGGACGCTGCTCTGGCCGACGGGCCTGCCGATCTACGCGAGCGTTTCGTCGAGGTGCTCGCCCGCGCGGTCGAAATCGCCAGCGCCGATGAGGAATTCGGAGCATTGGCCGAGGCGTTGCCCGCAGAAACGGTTGACCGCATCATTGGCGGCGCGAGTGCCGTGCAGGCGTTGCTGGCCAAAAGCCTGCGGCCGGTGCTCGAGGATGCCGGCTGTGCGGGACTGCTGCGACCTGGCGTAGTGGTGGACGAGGCCAGCCAATGGTTGCTCGGAGTGATCAGTTTCGCGCTACTACGGGAAAACCTCGACCCTGAGGCTTTACGCAGGGAATTCCACACCTACGCGGCCCCCTCGGTCTTCGCGGACCGCTAGGCGACAGCACGACAGCTCTTGTCGGCGTGTCGCCTCAGGCTGTATCGTGATGTACGACAAAGCCGTCTTTGCGTGGGGCCCAAACTGGAGGCAACATGTCCACTCTCTCGGCGGATCGCCACACACCTCTACCTGTGCCAGCACCGCAGCGGCAGGTGCCGGCACCGGTTATCTTGGCCGCTATCGGCGCTCTGGTGGCCGGATACGCGTTGTGGACGTGGGGCGCTTGGCTGGCGTCAGGCCCTACTCCGATCACGGCCACCCGCGACCCCAACTCCGCATCGTGGTGGGTGGCACGCGTCTACGAGACAATCATGGCCGTGGTCGTGGTGGTGCTGAGCATTCGTGTTGTACGCCAATGCCTTCAGCAGCGCCGTCTGGTCTTCGACGGCGTCATCATTATCGCCGGATTTTTCACCCTGTTCTGGGACCCGATGGTCAACTGGATGCAGCCGAATTTCATGTACAGCTCCCAATGGTTGAATCTCAACACCTGGGTCGCACAAGCCCCAGGTGTGGTCAACCCGACTGCCGGGTTGATGCCGCAGCCAGTGTTCATCATGTTCATCTACCCGTTCGGGCTTTTAGCCTTTGCGATCATCCTCAACCACGGAATGCGTTTCCTACAGCGGCATGTACCCCAAATCAGCACGTTCGCGCTGCTGGCCTTCACCTACGCATTCGGTCTGCTGCTCGGTGCCTGCCTGGAGGCGCCGACATTCCTGTTCAACCTGTGGGGCCTTCCTGGTGCGCCGGCGTCATTGTCGCTGTTCGCGGATGCTCAGCGTTACGCCTGGGCCGAATATCTGACCACCGGAATTGTTTTCACCACCTTTGCCGCGGTGCGGTACTTCCGCGACGACAAGGGACGAACAATCGTCGAACGCGGGATGGAGAGCTTCACGCCCACCGCCCGCACCGCTGTCACCACCTTCGCGACCATCGCCGTGTTCGCGATGTCGATGTGGGCGCTGCTGCTCGTGCAGATCCCGGCCGGGCTACACACTTCGCCGTACCCCGCTAAATACCCGGCCCATCTCATTAACGGCCTGTGCAACATTCCAGGCAACCCGAATTCCGCCGCGCCTACAGCTTATGGCCCCTGCCCCGGTAGCCCCGGCTTCCGGATGCCGGTCAGTAACACTTTCATACCCGCCACGGGCCGCTGATCAGCTGGCGGATCTAAGCCAGGAGGTAACGGCGTCCGGCGTTTCCTGCACGCCCTACCTCGGCGCGCCCGCGACCGACACCGACGGAGTGTGGGGCGCAGCCGTTTTCAGCAACTCGCATAGTTTGATGCTGCGTCCGAGTGCTTGCGGTCCCTCCTCGGCGGTCAGCATGGCAGGCATCACGTCAAGGATTCCCACCCAGGTGACTCCGGCGTCGACAAATCCTTGGATCTCGGCTGCCACCTTTTCGGGTGCGCCGTAGAGGTAGCTCTTTTCCACGTGCGCACGGGTCGAGCGATTGATCATCTCCAGCGCCTGTGCCTCGTTGATCCGCACCGGCAGAAGGTCATTGGCGTAATGCCAATTCTCACCCATCGGTGCGCGCAGGCCTTCGCGCGCCCAATCAGCCTGGTTGATCCGGCCCCAGATGGTGGCATGCCAGCGTGAGAAGTCATGATCGAGCGCACGGTCGATCACCGAGTCGTCCTCGTGGAGCAGACACGGGAAATATGCGGCGAAACCGAACTGCTCGGGATCGCGTCCCTTGGCGTTCAGCTTCTGCTTGAACCGGCCGATCTCTTCGGCGGTGCGCTCAGGATCGCTCCATACCATCACACCCATCGTGGAAAATCCGTCGGCGTAGCTGGTAGCCAGGTCGACGACTTTAGGTCCACCGCCCAGCCCGTAGATCTTGGGGATGTGGTTGCGTGCGACTCCGAGCCAGGCCTGGTCGAGCTGGGTGTATTTGCCGACGAAGTCGACCGGAGTGGTGTTATTGGAGCGGAAGGCATCAAAGATCCGGTAGAAGTCCTCGTGGCGGCCCATCTTTTGCTTCGCGTCATGCCCGAAGGGTTGGATCTGCTTCATCTCGCCGGCACCGATGTGAAAAGTGGCCCGGCCCTTCGTGATATTGGCAAGGGTCAGCATCGTCTGCACCAGTTCGGCCGGGTTACGTCGGATGGTGTCGAGACTGATGACACTGTTGAGTTCGGGCGCGATTGCGGCCGCGTATGCCATCATCGGAAACCAGTCGGCGAACGAATCCAGATCCGGGACCGCCCGGGCTAGCGGGGTGCGGTCGGGAGTCCACAGACACCTAGGGTTCCAGCCGGTCATCTGGTCCCACATTTGGATCCCGTCGACAACCTTCGAGTCGGCGATCCCCCGCACCGTCTGCTCGAACACCTCGATGGGAAAGTTGCGGTCGACGACCACAGGGATCGCTGTCTCCGGTGCGAATTGTGACATTTGATCTCCCTTACTGCGGTTATCTGTGTGACCGGCGACGAGTCGTCCCGGTCGGAGTCAGGCTGCCGGTGGCCGGTCGACGAGACCGAGAGCGCGCGCGCAAACGGTCGGTGAGGGCTTCGCGCCGGCGACGCATGCTGGCGACAAAATCGGCGTTGTCAGAGGCGATCAGCCCGATGTAGGCCAGGCCGATACCGTCGGAAACGATGCTCTGCGCCTCCGCCGACGGATCGATGGAGGCGTCTATCGATCCGTCTCGCTGGCCTTGTCGCAGCGTCGACTCCAGCGCCGCCGAATACCGCGCCAGAAACGACTGCATCCATGGCTTGAGTTCTTGGGCAGCGCTGACGCACTCGAAGCTGAGCACCAAGAAAAAGCGCATCAGCTCCGGCTGCCTTCGGCCGGTCTCTTCCAATCGCGAGAGTTGGGCATTTAATTGACCCAGCCCGTCGAGGTCGGTGTCGTCGGGCGCGAACAGCCAGGGGTCGTACACGGTCTGCAGGATCGATTCCAGCAAGCCTTGCTTCGACCCGTACCGGGCGCGCACCATCGGGGCGCTGTAGCCGGCGCGCTCACTGATCTCGGCTGCGGTCGTGGGCCCGTAGCCTTTCTCGGCGATCACTTCGATCGCAGCGGACAGGAGGCGTTGCGATGATTCCGCGACGCGCTCCACCTGTGTCTGCCTCATGCGTCTGGTTTCACTGGAGTGCATCATGCCCCTGCCGGAACTCGAAGCGAAAGAGGATCTCGTCATTAAGCGCTGCAACACAACCGGTCCCGAGGTCTTCACCCATCGCAGCCTCTCCGGTGCCGGCGGTTTTGAGATAGTCGTGCGCAAAAAGATATTTTCGATCAGAAAAATATATGAGCTCGTGCATGTGCGTCAAGAGTTGTCGCTGATCAATTTGGTCAGCCGCAACGGTGACCACGGCTTCGGGAACCGAGCGCGTCGACGCCCGGGAATATCCGAAGTGCGTCGAGCTGAGCGAATCTTGACCGGATCAGTCGGGGCGTCCCGTGATGCCGTGGGTGATCATTAAGGCCATTTCGTGGACCATCCTGGCCTGGCTGGGTCGGCGCACGCCGGCGGGCACAATCCAGTCTTCGAGCATCGCTGTGCCCATGATCATGGCGGCGACCGAGGCGATCGTTGCCGGCGGGTCCAAATGGGCCAGATGTCGTTCGTCAGCGATCTCGAGGCCAACGTCCTGGACGGCTCGCAGGCCCTCGCGGATGCGGGAGCTGATGGCGACCGCGGACCCGTGTAGGTCACTTTTTGGGTCTGCGCTGGCTTCCATGAGCTCCTGAAACAGCCTCCGGTCCTGACGCACAAGCGTGTACAGGCCGCTGACGAGCCGTTCGGCCATGTCTTCAACCGAAGATTCGGTGGAGAACTCACGCCACGAAGTGATCCAGCCGTCGATGAACTCAGTGAACGGCTCGAGGACGGTCATCTCGAACAACTCGGCCTTGGAACCGAAATGACGGAAGAGAGTCGGTTCGGCGATCCCCGCCGAGAGGCAGATCTCCTTGGTCGTCGTCGCTCGGTAACCCTTCTCCGCGAAGAGTTTGTGCGCCGCAGCAAGCGTTCGAGCTCGCACGCCGCTTCGCCAAGCTGGATCCACTGGTAAATCGGGCTGCACGAGAGGAAATGCTACTTGAAACAGCATGGTCTGCTCGAGCGATAAGCGCGATCGTCTGTAAGTGCCACTTGCATATTGAGACAGCCTGACTCATAGTGTAAGTGCCACTTGCATAGCGGATGAGATTCGTGGGGTGTCGCCGAATGAAAGGACCGCACATGGCGACGATTGAGCGGAGTGACGTCGCTTCGGGCGGATTGCCGCCTGATCGGCAAAGCCGCTCCGCGCGTCCGGTGTTGTGGTGGGCGAGCGCAGGGGTGTTGCTGCTCGTCTTCCAAGTTGTCGTGCTGGCACGATGGGCATTCGGGCCGAACTTCACCCCAACCGACCCGGGGCCCGACAGGCTACCCGCGTGGCAATCCGCGGTGTTCACCGTCCTGCAGGTCGGCATACCCGTCGGCGCGGTGGGCTTGCTCTATCTCTGGGTGATCCGGCCCCGGCTCCGTAATGGATGCCTGACCACCGACGCGATGATCGCGCTATCGGCGTCGACGGTGTTCTTCTGGGACATGGTCATGAACTACACCTCGGTGACCCTGTTCTACAACTCGCATCTGATCAACCGGGGCGCATGGGCCAACGGAGCATGGCCGACGTGGACCAGTCCCCATGCCAACAAGCTGCCCGAGCCGCTGCTGATCGTCCCACCGGCCTACACAGCGCTGGTCTTCTCCCAGGTCATCGTGATCCTGTGGCTGTTGCGCAAGGCCAAAGCCCGCTGGCCAGGTATGGGGGTTATCGGCACCATCGTCACCATCGTGGTCGGCCTGACGCTCACGGACACCCTCGTGGAGGGCCTGGTGTTGCGCACCGGGGCCTACGCTTACCCCGGCGGCATCCGGGCAATCACGTTGCTCGCCGGCCACACGTATCAGATCCCAATGTCGGAAACCATGCTGTTCGGCGGTTTCGCTCTCGGAGCGATCGCATGTCTGAGCCACTTCCGCGACGACCTAGGCCACACCCTCGTCGAACGCGGAATCAGCACGCTGAAGCTGAATTTCAAGGGTAAGCAGGCCGTCAAATTCTTCGCGATCTACGGCGCCATCCACCTGGGATTCGTGGTCCTCTACATGATTCCGCAGCAGTGGTTCGGCACCCATTCCGATCCATTCCCGGCGGGTTACCCGTCCTACATGGTCAACGACATGTGCGCCTCAGGCGCCGATGGTCACACCTGCCCCGGGCCGGGAGTGCTGATGCCCAGGCCCGCGCACAACCCGTAAAGACCCGGTGCTTCGACGTGAAAGCCATTGAATGACAACTACTAGCGCGATGCGAGGAGTCCTGTAGTGACCGATCTGAAATTCGGCACGTCCGGCGTCCTTTTCCCGCCGATCGCGCTAGGTGCGCGGGCGGCCAAGGGCTACGAGGACGCCGGTGTCGACTTCTTGGCCTACTGGGATCAGCTCAATCTCATTACGCCGCGGTCGATCTGGACCCCTGATCTGGTTCCGGCAGCCGAGTACTGGAATATCGACACGTGGCTGGAACCGTATCCGGCCATGACGGCCGCCGCGCTTGCCACCCAGCACGTCGAGTTCATGACCGTCAACGACAGTCTGCGGCGCCCGCCCGCGCTGTTGGCGCAGTTGGGCCTGACGATGAGCCACGTGAGCGAGGGCCGGTTCGTTCACTGTCTGGGCGCAGGAGAAACCAAGCAGTTCACCCCGTACGGGCTGGCCCGATCAAAGCCCTTCGGGCACCTAGAGGAGGCCCTGAAGATCATTCGGATGTTCCACGAGTCAACCGAACCGGTGAACTACGAGGGACCGATCTGGACGCTCAGCGACGCCATCGTCGGCCTGCATCCCTTCGAGGGCATACCGCCGAAGCTGATGGTGGCCGGGGGACCCGGCAAAGCGATGCAATTAGGCGCCACGCTGGCCGACGGCTGGATGACCTACGTACCCTGCTGCGCCTCCCCGGAGCAGTACGCGGAACAAGTTGCCGCTTTCAAAACGCAGGCCGAGCGAGCCGGTAAGGACTCCGAGGAACTGATCATCATGGTCGGCCTGGCCAATCTCATCGCCGAGGACGAGAACATTCTCGACGAGATCGCCCGCAACACCGCGATCCGCTGGGAGGTCGCAGCCATGTGGCCCGAAGGTGAATCATTCAAACGTGTTCTCGGCCGCGACAATCCGCTCGGCGCAAACTGGAGCTACCCGCGCGACCTGGTCCCGATGTCGATCACCCGCGAGCACGCGATCTCCATCGCCGACCAGATCACGCCGGACGACGTCCGCACGGCCCGCTTCCTTGGCACACCGCAACAGGTCGCCGACCAGGTACAGCCGTGGATCGATGCCGGCGCGACGCACGTGCTGTCCTATAACTTCGCCGGATTCGTCGCCCCAACCGCGCCGGACGGGGTGAACCGCGCGGAGGTCGACTTCTTCAACATCCTGCGGGAACGCAATACGGCGTCCGTTCCGGCATAACCAGCCCCGACTACAAGGAGGTACACGTGGCAAAACGCATTCAACTAGCCGCTGTGTACTACATGCACACCGGCATCAACCGACAGTTCGAAACGGGCGGCGACGACGAAACCATGGATGAACCAACACAATTCACCCTGGATGCAGATCACCCAGCTACGCGGGCTCGAACAGGTGTCAGCTGATGACGTCCGGCGAACTCAAGTGCCACAGATGAAGTCCACTACCAACCATCCCACAAGAATGGAGAAAGCCATGCGCACCGACGGCTTCCACCCGCAGATCCTGAGGTTCTGCGCCTACACCGGATTTGCTTTCGCGTTCTTCTGGCCCTTCGCCGCCAACGTGGTCGCCCACGGCCAATACATCCTGCCGCCCTCGGCCGCAGACCCGGCGCCCAAGGTGGTGGGCGAGTACCTCGCGCATTTGACCGGAATCCGGGTCGCGACCGTCATCTTCATCTTCTCGAGCATCCTCTACACAACCTGGAGTGCCAGCATCATCCAGATGGTGCGGCTGCGGGAACGACGCTGGCCGATCCTGTTCAATGTCATGCTGATCTCGGTGGCCGCCGAGGTCGTCGTGGTGATGTTCATCGGGTTCTTCTTCGGCGCGGCCTCTTGGCGGCCAGGCGAAACCAGTGCAGACGTGACCCAAGCACTCAACGATCTGGGCTGGCTGGGTGTGCTGTTCACCGGCGCACCGTTCGCACTCTTCCAGATCGCGCTGGCGGCAAGCATCCTCACCGACCACAGCCCGCGGCCCGCGTTCCCGCGCTGGTCGGCCTACTTGAACCTGTTCTCCAGCTTCTTCATGTGCGAGGCCAGCCTGTTGCTCTTCTTCAAGACCGGGCCGTTCTCCCAAAACGGAGTTCTGGTGTTCTACGTACCGATGATCGTGTTCTTCACCTGGATCCTCGTGTTCGCAGTTCTGACGGTCAAAGCCATCAAAGCCGAGGAGGCCGCCGGTGAGCAGCCGGCCGTACCCACACCGGAGCACTTCCCGACCAGCACCGCCACGCGCCAACCTGTCGGCTGAACCGCCAGATACGTTGGACGACCGGATGCCTCATCTCGGCGCTCGGTGGCGACCGCCGAGCGTGGAGACCGACGAACACCTTCCAACAGATTTGAAACGGCGGTGAGACACGCCGGCACTCAGCGATTATCGATCGAGCCACGCTAACGCTGCAAAGCTGTCGTTGGCGAGGATCTGATCCGCCGCACGGCAGGCCATCGCTGCGAACATGGCGTCGCCTCGCTCGGTGGCTTGCACTCCCAACGAAACGGGGATGGTTAGCACCAGCCCGTAGAGGGCGTGCGCCTGATACTCCCGCCAGCATTGCTCGGCGCTGTAGCCCTCGACCCCGTAGGACAGTACGCGCTGGTGGTATTCGGCGACGAGTGCTTGCTCGTGGGCAAGGCGATCCTTCTCCGTTAGTGAGTTGCCGAGGAAGTAAGCCACATCGATGACGCCCGGTGCGACCGCGGTGCTCTGCCAATCCACCACGGCGATCGGTATTTGGCCGCTCTGGGCGTCGAACAGCATGTTGTCGAGCCGGAAATCGCCGTGCCAAATAGTTCGGTGGTCGCTCAGCGTTGACAGCCATGTCTTCACCTCGCGCCCGAGCTGATGGACGGCTGTGATGTGATCGGGTTGCAGATAAGCCCCGAATCGCTCCAGCCAGGGGCCGATGACTTGAGGCAGCGCTCCGGCCATTGCGCCCCAGACATGTTCGACGGGAAGCCATTTCTGCTCGGTAAGCTTGCTGTGACGCCACGATCCGCCATGTAATGCGGCGGCCTGCGCCAGCGCCAAGTCGGCCTGGTCGGGGTTGCAGCCCCCGATTTGCTCCACGGTCTGGGCCGGGCCCATGTCTTCTAGGAGGAGCACAAAACCGCAGAGGTCGTCAGCGACTTCTCCGTGAAAGCATTGCGGTGAACGGATATCGGTGAGTTCCCGAAGGCGCTCATAGAACAGTACTTCGCGTTGATACGCGCCGGTGGCGACGGCCATCTGCCGACTGGCGGCGTCGGTGCTGGATACTTTGGCGATCAAGGTGTCGGGTGCATCCTCAGGACGTTTGCCGTAATGCAGCGCCAGCCGGTAGCTCTGGGCCATCTGTCCGGTTCCCACAGGTGAGGCCTCGACAGACTCGACGACGAGGGTTTTCCACTCGGGACGCCTACTGAGCAGTTCGGTAAGCACCAGCGGGGTGTATTCAGCAATGGCGTACTCGGTGACGGTCATTGAAGTCGCCTCTCTTGGTGGCCTTCCTCAACGTGCTTCGGCGCCGATCCCACTGATGACGCTATGGACTAAGCCTCGCGCAAGTCAAGAAATCAACGACGTTTTTTACTTTCAATTCGAGCGCTGTCACGTGCGCTCAAGTGACCCTCCCGCCTCGATCGGCCGAGCCTTCTTAACTGCGCGTTTGCGCCCTGTGCCTGTCTGATCGAGTCGAAGTCGTGTCGTGCGAAGACGAAGCAACTTTTCGCGATCTCTTGTAGGCAGCCGTTCACAGGCTTACTGTTTTTACTGGTGCTTCAAAACGTTATCGATGCAGAGGAAGTGCGATGCCGAACCGGATACTGATCGGGTGTGCATGGGCCGGGCCGGCCACGGTGGTCATCACCTTGCTGGGTTGGTTGATTGCGGGCATCCTGCCGTTGCCGTTGGGTGCATCAAGCACCACCCGAGAGGTGCTGGAGTTCTATGGCAACGACACCCGCGTTCTCACGGGACTGGTCATCGCGCAGCTCGGCATCTGTCTCGTGTTCCCACTGATCGCCCTGATCGGCTACTTTCTCCTGCGCATCGAGGGCCGCCACCCGATCATGACCTTTATCCAGCTGGTCACTGGCGCGGCGACCGGTGTGTTGCTGCTGTTGCCGATGCTGTTGATGGCGGTCATCGCGTTCCGGCCCGATCGCAACCCTGAGCTCACAGTGACGCTCAACGACATTGCCTGGCTGGTGTTCCTCACTCCGATCGCGCCGTTCATGATCCAGAACATCGCCATCGGCATCGCCATCCTCGCGGACCGGGCAGAAACCCTGCCGCGTTGGGTGGGGTACATGAATTTCTGGATCGCCGCGTCTTTCATCCCCGACGTCATGGCGTTCTTCTTTCACAGCGGTCCGCTTTCATGGCAAGGCATCCTCGTGTTCTGGCTAGCACTCACGACCTACAGCGTGTTCCTGATCGGGATGGGCTTGGTGCTCCGTCGAGCGGTACTGCGTTTGGGTGGCGACCTCGCATCTGCACATGCCGCGGCATGAAGGCGAAAGCAGAAGTCGCTGCAGGTGTTGTCGAGACGCCGACAAGAGCTTGGCCGTAGCCCGCAAAGAGTTCGCGGCCACAGGTTTTCGCGGCGCTACCAGGCCGCGGCCCGTTTCTTGCCTGAGCGGCGCCGAAGGCTAAGCGCCCACCGCGAGGCAACCCTCGCCAGCCGCCTTGATATGGCGATGGAAGGCGGGTCAGGACAAGAGGCTGGCGAACTCGCTGATGTCGATGGCGCTTGCTTCGAGGAGCGGTAGGAGGGCGTCGAATCCGATGATGAAAGGGATTTGCCCTATGTCGGCGGCGATCGGGTCGCCGATCGCGTTGAGTAGGTTGCCGGATTCGAGTCCGTCTATGAAGGCGTTGGCGTCGTATTCGGGGATGGTGACCGCGAGTGTCAGGGCGGTGTCGACCACTGGTTTGAGGGCTCCGATATCAGCGGACAGCGCGCCGGTGAAGGCGTCGATGAGGTTGGTGGCCTCGATCGGGGTGCCTGCGTTTCCTTCTGTGCTGAACTCACCGATTAGCTGCAGGAGCGTCGGTTGGTCGGTGGGGTAGTAGCCCAAGATCTGGCCGAGGTCCAACAGCCTCGACAGCGACGGGTTGTCCTCCAGGGGTGCGATTTGGTAATTCGCCGGATCCTCTAAATCGCTTAGTGCGGTGGTGATTCCCTGTTGCGCACCGGTTTCCAACGCGCTGAGAACATCGCCCCAGTCGAGGTTGGTCGGGAACAGCTCGAAGGTGGTGGGCTCATTGGCCGGTCCCGGGTCCCAGCCGCCGGTGATGACGCCATCGCTGATGCCCCCGATATTCCCGTAGCCCTCTCCTGTGTCCTACTCAGATCTGGCAGCTGCGGAACTCGGCGGCACACAACCAACCACCGCCCGACGAGGACGCCGCGTCGATCCCCGCCCAACGCAAGTACTTAAGACAAAATGGCGCGTCACCGGCTATTGCCGCATACCGAGGAACCGGGCTTGGTATGCAGATCGCCGAGGGCCTTGGTTGTTGGGAGATTTGACCAGCACCGCCGTGCGACGTTGCGCCAGTGGGTAATCCGTATGACGCGGAGCTCAGCGCTAAGCATCGCTTCGATGACTTCATTGGTACTCGCTTGCGCCGTCAGCGGCGCGGCAGGCCGAGTGCCCCCGCCCGCACCGGCTTTGCCCCGTGTTGCCATTACTCCGGTCGCAATTGATGGAGCCGCCGGAAGTGCGGTGTCCGGGCCGGCCGTGGTCGCGGTTGCGCGGCCGCCAGCCAGCCTACATATTGCGGCGGTCACCAAGTCGGCTCCGCCGTCGGCCACCAAGTCGTTGCACCCATTTCTCACCGAACGCCGCACAGCGGAGGATGATCAGCTGATAGACACCGCCACCAACGTCTTGCTACGTGGCGTCTGGCCAGGTCCTCAGTGAGTGCCGGTCATGACGTCGTCGAGTTCTGCGACTGTCGTCTGCGCCGCGGTTCGATGATGTCCTCGGCAACGGGGTGCATGACTGTCGTGATGACCCCTGACGGAAGCTCCCGGGAAAACCCGCACTCGTGAGAAATCGAGAGCTGGACCCTTCCGTTGAGCAATCAGGCATTAGTGATTGATCACATCGGCGTCCTCCGCCTCCTGTTGTGCGATCGCACGTCGAAGCATGACGAACATCGTCAAGAAATAGGCTGTCTCGCCAGAGGCCGCCAACCAGAAGGTGAATATTCCGTTCCATGCGAACGGTCCGGTCTTGAAGAACAGCACCAGCACCCCGGGTGCCAACAGCACGGCCATCCATACATTGAGGTAACCCACCCATCGCGCGAACACCGGAACGGAGCGCTGGTCTCCCAGCGTCGCCGCGGCGACCGAAAGATGCGCCGCGATAAGGGGAAATACCATCGCAACGAACGGCAACCAGCCAGCGACGTGCAGCGCGCGAGTGATCTCGGGATCTCGGTCGGGGTCGAACGCCGCCGCCATCCAGAGCGAGGCAGGTATAAGGATACCCGTGATCCATAGGGCGCCCATGCACAGCTGCACGTACGCGAGAACCGCCCCGCGCCCCTCGATGCGCTTCATCTGCGCCGTCAGCGTCGCAGAGAATGGCCCGAGCGCCGTGCCCGCGGCAGCGATCAACAGTGCTCCGATCCTGATACCCGTTGTGTGCTGCTGATACTGACGGGCCGTGTCCACTGCGCTGTCGCCGGGCGCCGGAGGCGGAAACCAGTGCGCAGCGATCAGGCCGGCGAACACCAGTCCCATGAGGGCCGGCCCGCCCCAGACGCAGACACGTTGCACTTTCGGACTCATGTCACGCAACTCCAGCTTTTCCGGCTAGTAGATGCACAGCTGCTGCACGACGAGTGCGACAGAGTTGGCGATGGCAACGACACCACTGGACTGAGCGAGCGCAGCGATTGCAGATGCTTGACTCGACGCGGTCGCCGCGTCTGCGAAGAAGATCTCGTCGACGCCGGCGAAGGCCGGGCCGGCGTCTGCTCCTGGAATCGCGAGAGAACGCGACTGGACCACCATTTGTGCACTCGAAGCCGCCGCGAGATCCTGCGCGGAAGGACGCTCGCTGTCGAAACGCTCCGGCGTAATTCCGTCAGCCGCCGACAGAAAGCACAGCAGCTTAAAGCGGTCCGTCCGGTTTCTTCGTCCCGCACCCACCTGCTCGCCCCGCGGCTCAACGAAAAGCAACACCAAGTTGCTCATGTCGAGGAAGTTCGGCTCGTCGACCGCCGCACCCTCGAGGTATGCGGGGTCATTCGCGAGCTCGAGAGCTGCATTGAGATCGCTGAACCAGGCCTCGGCCACTCCCTGGTATGTTCCCCGGGCGAACGGTGCCACCGGCTTATCCTGGCGCCGACTCTGCACGTAGTGCTGGAGAGAGTCGACTCGGTCGGCGAGCGGCGCATGGACGTAGCGCCAATGCTCGGAGAACGCTGTGTCGGTGAAATCAGGCTTCTTGGGAAGGAACTCAAAGAGTTTCACATTGGAATCTGTTGGCACCCTGGCCTCTTTCTCTGGTAGGGCGGTGTCACCAAGAACCGATGGCTCATCCAAGGCGGACGCGCAGGCGATACATTTCGGGCGTCGAGCACAGGCCACCGACGACGTCGCGTGCCTCCAGGACAGACCCCAATCTCGTCGACTTTGCGAGAGACCCAGCGCCGGTCAGTCTGTGACGTCGGACATCCTTGCCAATTGCGTCCCACACGGCGATGACAATATCGCGGGCAATGGGTATGTAACCCCACCACGGCATGAGGGGATTTCGCCGGGAATCGAGGGCATCTGTCGGCGCTCACAACCACTAGCCGTTGATATATTCCTGCCGGCTGAGGGGGTGCGTCGGAAAAGTCATCTGCGTCCTCTTCGGGGTGGGAAATGCTTAGGTACCTGAGAACACCGGCGTCTTTTTGGCCGTGAATGCCTTTGCGGCATTGATGAAATCATTCGAGCCGAGCAACACGACCTGGCCGATCGTCTCGCGGTCGAAGGTGGCAGGCAGCCGGTCGAGCGTGGCGTTGTTGATCGCGTCCTTCGTCCTGCGCAGCGCCAACGGCGGGCCGGCGACCAACCCTTTCTCGAGTTCGGTGATCCGCGCGGCGAACGCCTCGTCCGCGACCATTTCGGCGATCATGCCCAAATTGGTGCCGGAGAGCACGGTAGCACGATCAGGGACCTGCTTATGTTCTACGCAAATACTCACGCGGAGCTGCCGTCCCAATTGGCAGGGGCGATAAGCGCCTGGATTCAAGGCTATGTAGGGAGTGACAGCGAGCCGATCCTTCGACAGATCTACGACCGGATCAGTGTGTCAGTCACGAACAACCCCAGTTGTCGACGGCCTGAGGCTGACGCTCACCATTCACCACGTCGGCTCGTCGCCACGCGCAGTCCGCACGCAGCGTGCACCAGAACCGCTGCTAGGGGCTCGACATATGCGATGAAACGTGAGCCGGCCTGGACCGCATCGAGAACCTCGACGATCTCCTCCCGACTACTAGAACGCATGTTCGAATAATAGCGACCGAGTCTGACAAGTCTGGTCCCAGCGAAACTAAAGTGACGCAAGCGGTTTCAGTGACAAAGGTGCCTATGGTTAAGTGGTCGCCGTGAGGAAATTGCTAGCTGTGCTCGCACCACTGGCCGGACTCGCGGTCACCGCCGATGGCTACCAGCCGTTGAGCAAGCGCGGTTACCTCTCGATGTACGCATTCAGCTTCGGGGTGTTCGCGTCAGAGCTGCCGCTGCAGTTGCTCGCCGGTCAATTCACGCTGCTCGCTGCTGTGACCCGCAAGCTGCCGCCGCGGCTGCGCCGATTCAGCTGGCTGGTGTCGGCACTGTCGTGGTTGGGCTTGGCGGGCCTGCATCGCATCGGCGCGCAGGCCGACCAGCCGCTCAAGGCTGCACTCGACGCCGGGCTGGGTCCCGATCGCCGCACCGAGTCAGGCGATCTATGGAAGCGGCCGGCCGGGGCGGGCACCGCCAAATCGCCGGGCGTGCTCCGCATGGCGCGGGTCTACGGCAGCTACGCGCATGACACCGATATCAGCTACGGCGAACATGGCGCCCGGAACCACCTCGACATCTGGCGACGGCCCGACCTCGATCGCGGCGGACGGGCCCCGGTGCTGCTCCAGGTGCCCGGCGGCGCCTGGATGGTGGGAAGCAAACGCCAACAGGCGTATCCGTTGATGAGCCACCTCGCCGAGCTGGGCTGGGTGTGCGTCGCCATCAACTATCGGCTCAGCCCCCGTTCCACGTGGCCGGATCAGATCGTCGACGTCAAGCGCGCGCTGGCGTGGACCAAGGAGCACATCGCCGAGTACGGCGGCGACCCGGACTGGATCGCGATCACCGGCGGCTCAGCCGGTGGGCATCTGTCGTCGCTGGCCGCTCTCACCCCGAACAATCCGCAATTTCAGCCCGGCTTCGAGGACGCCGACACCAGTGTGCGGGCGGCCGTTCCGTTCTACGGTCTCTATGACTTCACTCTGAACGACGCGATCCACCCCCTGATGGCGCCGACGTTGTCGAAGTACGTCTTCAAGCTCAGACGACCGGACATTGTCGACGCGTTCCGGAGCGCATCGCCGATCACCTACGTAAATCCGGACGCACCACCGTTCTTCGTGCTACACGGCCGTAATGACTCGTTGATCCCGGTGGAGCAGGGCCGCGCATTCAGCAAGCGGCTGCGCGAAGTAAGCCGCCAGCCGGTCGCCTACGCCGAATTGCCTTTTGCGCAGCACGCATTCGACATCTTTGGGTCGGTGCGCGCCGCGCATGCGACAGTGGCCGTCGAGCAGTTCCTCGCCGAGATCTATTCCAAACGCCAAGTTTCGGTCTAGCTCGACGACGGTCGAGGGCTGCGCTTGTCGAGTAAAGCGATGACCTGTGCGGCCAGATCGTCGGTGTCGGCGCCGGCGGTGTCCAGCACCAGATCGGCGTCTTCGGGTGGCTCATAAGGTGCGTCGACGCCGGTCAGCCCTTTGAGCTCGCCGCTGCGCGCGCGTGCGTAAAGGCCTTTGGGGTCCCGCTTTTCGCACTCGGCCAGCGATGTGGCGACGTGAACTTCGATAAAGGCCAGCCCGGCGGCGTCGTTCAGTGCGCGCGCGGTCTCGCGGTCCGACTTCAGCGGCGACACCAGCGATGCCAATGCCACCACACCCGCGTCGGCCAGCAGCCGAGTCAAATGGCCAACCCGCCTGATGTTTTCGGTGCGGTCACCGGGGGAGAAGCCCAGGTCGTCGGACAGGCCGTGCCGCAGATTATCCCCGTCGAGTAGATAAGCCGTCCGCCCCGATTCGACGAGTGCACGTTCCACCGCGACCGCGATAGTCGACTTTCCGGACGCGGGCAGGCCGGTGAACCAGATCGTCGCGCCGGCTTGGCCGGTGGCCTGCCACCGGTGGTCACGGTCCAATGCTGATGGATGCCAACGGATGTCGGTGCGCGCGTGCGTGCCTGGTTTGACTTCTCGCGCCTCGATTATGGTGCCGGCGCCGATGGTGTCGTTGGTGGTTTCGTCGATCAGGATGAACGCGCCGCTGTCGCGGTTCTCGGAATACGGGTCGGCGATGACGACGGAGCTGGTTCGCAGGGTGACTGTGCCAATGTCGTTCAGCCCCAGCTCAACTGGCTGATCCAGCTCGTCGAGTGTCTCGGGGTCCAGCCGGGAATGCAGTTCTTGCACCGTGGCCCGAACGCTCTTGCTGGTCTGCTTGAGGGCCAGTCGATCGCCGGCCCGCAGCGGCGAGTCGACGAACCAGCAAACCGTCGCGTGCAACTCGCGGGCCAGCACCGGTAGCGACGCTTCGTCGGCGCCGCTGACCAGCACGTCACCGCGTCCAACATCGATGTCGTCGGCAAGTTCGATCGAGACCGACAGCGGTGCGACGCCCGTGGTGCGGTCGTCGTCGAGGGTGTCCAGTGCGGTCACCGTCGAGCGGGTGCCGGCCGGCAGCGAGATGACCGGGTCACCGACGTTGAGCGTGCCTGCCGCCAGTCGTCCGGTGTAGCGGCGCCGCACGTCGGCGGTCGGCCGCGAGACCCATTGCACCGGCAGTCGGAGCCGCGACGGCTCGGCGTGCGGTGCGCTCAGCTCGATGCTTTCCAGATAGTCCAGCAGCGTGGGGCCGTCGTACCACGGCGTGTGCTGCGAAGCGTGAACCACGTTGTCGCCGAGCTTGGCCGCGATCGGGATGACGGTGATCTCGATGTTGCCCAGGCGTCCCGCGAGTTGTCGTAACTCGCGCTCGACCACGGCGAACTTGTCCTCGCTGAAGTCGACAAGGTCGATCTTGTTGACCGCCGCGACAAAGTGCTTGATGCCCAACAGCTTTGCGATCCGGGCATGCCGACGGGTCTGCCGCAGCACCCCCGCCCGGGCGTCGACCAGAAGGATCGCCACGTGTGCGTTCGAGGCGCCGGTGAACATGTTGCGGGTGTAGCGCTCGTGACCCGGGGTGTCGGCCAGGATGTAGCTGCGGCTGGCGGTGGAGAAGAATCGATAGGCGACATCGATGGTGATGCCTTGCTCGCGTTCGGCACGCAGACCATCGGACAGCGCCGCCAGATCGGCGACGCCCTCGGCGTCCGTCACCGCTTCCAGGTGGTCGAGCGGCAAGCTGTCGGTGTCGTGCAGGAGCCGCCCGATCAGAGTGCTCTTGCCGTCGTCCACAGAACCCGCGGTGGCGATGCGCAGGAGTTGACGGGTCACGGCGCTCATCAGAAGTAGCCCTCTCGTTTGCGGTCTTCCATTGCGGCGACCGATGTGCGGTCGTCGGCACGGGTCTCGCCACGCTCGGACACCGTGGCCGCCGAGATTTCGCTGATGACACCGGCGATGTCGGTCGCGGTGGAACGCACCGCGCCGGTGATGGTCAGATCGCCCACGGTGCGGTAGCGCACCCACTCGACCTCCGACGACTCGTCGTTGTGTGGTTCGGTGTATTCCGACACCGCCAGCAGGATGCCGTCGCGCTCGAAGACCTCGCGTTCGTGAGCGTAGTAGATCGACGGTATTTCAAGGTCTTCCAGCTCGATGTAGCGCCACACATCGAGCTCGGTCCAGTTGCTCAGCGGGAAGACCCGGACTTGTTCACCCTTTTTGATACGGCCGTTGTAGAGCGACCACGGCTCGGGACGCTGCGCCCGGGGATCCCACTGGCCGAACTCGTCGCGGAAACTCAGGATTCGTTCTTTGGCGCGGGCGCGTTCCTCGTCGCGGCGAGCACCGCCGAACGCCGCGTCAAACCCACCCGCTTCCAGCGCGTCCAGCAGCGTACGAGTCTGCTCCCGGTTGCGCGACGCCCCGCGGCCCGGATCGGGTACCCGACCCTTGTCGATCGACTCCTGAACCGAGGCGACGATCAGCTTGTGCCCGTTGTAGCTAACTCGGCGATCGCGGAACTCGGTCACCTCTGGAAAGTTGTGGCCGGTGTCGACGTGCATGACCGGGAACGGCAGCGGCAGTGGCCGGAAAGCCTTCTCCGCCAGACGAAGTAAGACGATGGAGTCTTTGCCGGCCGAGAACAGCAGGACCGGTCGCTCCAGTTCGGCGACGACCTCCCTGATGATGTGTACCGCTTCGGCTTCCAGCAGTCGCAGTTCGTCGACATGCTTTGTCTCGTCGACAGCGTGAGTCATAGTGGCAGCCCCTCTCGTTCGGCGTCTGCGCGGTAGCGATCCACCCATTCGTCGGAACGCTTGTCCGCCTGGCGCTCCAGCACGGGCTCCGGCGCGAGCCGTCGGTCGAGGCCCAGCGATTCGAGGATATCGCCGACCACCTGAGTCAGGTTGCGCCACAACACCGGATACGGGATCTCCATCGGCTTGACGTTCTCTTCGGCAAACCAGGTCCGCCAGCCGTCTTCCTGGTTGCGCAGCATCGTGATGACGTGAGCGATGGCGCCCGCGTGATACGTGGCGCGAGCGTCTCGGACGGGATCGGGCCGTCCACGCCAGACCCGCGTCTGGACCGCCCGCCAGAACGACACTGCCTGCGACACCACGTCGGGCCGGTAGACGTAGATCAGCAACGGCTCCTCGCCGACGACGTCGCGGATCGCGGCCCTCAGGCCGCTGGCGGACGGGTCGGATCGATCCGGCAGCCCGCTGGCCCGGTCGAGCAGCAGCGGTGTCTGGTTCCACATGAGCTTGCCGCCCCACACGCCGT
>NZ_JBAPRN010000019.1:0-9305 GCF_049281135.1 Mycobacterium sp.
ATGCTGTGCCGTAGCTGTATTGACGACTTCGGTGCGCACGTCGGACAGGTAACCCAGATAATCTGCGCGCTCGGCATTAGCCGCGCCGCGGCGCCGATCCGCGTTGGAAACGACGGTGGTCACCGTCGACACGAGCATCATCAACGGAAAAATCAAGAACGCCGGATTTCGCGCTACCGCCGATCGAGAGTAGTAAGCCACCGCCATCGCCCCGACCGTCGCGATCGCCGTGACGATCGGTAGAAACCGGACCACTGGACTCAGCTGCGCCTGCCGGGCTACTTCTTGTGGTGCGGCGACGACGATGTCGGTGGTGTCGTACGGCGGCCGAGGCAATCGTTCGGTCGGCACGTGCTCCGCAGTTGCACCGCTCTCGAACGACCGCATCCCGCCCTCCCAACATCCGGCCCGCAACCGCTTCGCCGCCGGATGCGTTTGGCACGGTAGGCACGGTGGAAATCAGCGGCAAGTCGCCTGTGGATCAACGCATGGGCAGCAGCGGCATCCCGGCTAGCGTCTGTATTGGCGAACGGAGGTCGATGTGCACCACGCATTGCCAGTACCCACCCAAAATGGCGGATCACACCCGGGCGGCGGAGGAGTACGTCGGCTATCGATTGATGCCGGACCCGCTCGAGTCGATCTGGTGTTGTCCGCAGCAACGCCTATCGGATTGCTGATTCCACCGATCGTCGACATCCTGAGTCGCAGTAGCGGATTTCGCCCCGGGCCGCTCGCTGTTCACTATCAGCTCTCGCTTCCGGGCAACAACGCGCTGAACCCGTCGAATACGCTGGCCCAATTAGGGATTCGAGATGGCGCCGCGTTGCTTCTGACAAGCTCGCGGACTGAATTGATGGCCCCGCGTTTCGACGACGAAGCGGAAGCGGTGTCCGCGTCGGTGTCGGCGATGGAGTCGTGCTGGACTCGGCGAAGGGCTCAGCTGGTGGGCTCGCTGGCCACCACGTGGCTGGCTGGCGTAGCCGCAACAGTGCTGACCCGAGCCGTGTTCCACGCAAACGACGACCATCGTGCCGGTCGCGTCGGCGTTGCCGCAACGATCGCACTGTTGTCTCTGCTGGCGGCCGCTATTGCGTATCGCGTTGCCCGCGAACGGTCCATAGGACTGACATGGGGCACGCTGGCCACGGGCTTTGCCGCGCTGGCAGGCCTATTTGTCGTACCCGGTGGGCCGGGCGCTCCGAATGCGCTGTTTGCGGCAGCGGCTGCCGCGACGTGTGCAGCGGCCATGCGCGTGATATCCAGCTACGCAGTAGCATTCACCGCGTTGCTGACGTTTGCGGCGATCGGCGCGACCGCGGCCATGGTAGCCACGACCACCGCTATTCCGCTGCAGGCTATCGGCGCAGCGTTCACGGCCATATCGTTGGCGTTTGTCGAAGCATCCGCGCCGCTGTCGGTCACACTTGCGCGATTGTCCCCATCAACAGTCGAACCCACCGTAGATGAGCAGTCCTCCAGTCCACATCTCGTGAATGCCAGAGCAATCCGTGCCCATGCCTGGCTTACCAGCTTGACCGCCGCCTTCTCGGCCTCGACAGCATTGGGGGCGATGGGCGCAGCACTGGGATCATTCCGGACCGGCGAGCCACGATTTCCCGGCCTCCTGTTCGCCACCGTTGCCGGCGGCGTCCTGCTACTGCGGTCTCGCGCACACCGGGACCTTGCGAGATCCGTGCCGCTCATCGTCTGTGGAATCGCCACCGTCAGCACTGTTCTCGTGGTTACTGCTGTCGCATACCCGCAATATTCAGCCCATGTCGCCGCGCTGTCATTGATGCTGGGCGCCGTCGCAGTGTGTCTGGCTTCAGTCCGCGACACGACGACGGTCTCTCCGATCGGGCGGCGAAGTATCGAACTGCTCGAGCACCTCGCATTGGCCGTTGTTGTCCCGCTGGCCGTTTGGCTCTGCGGGCTGTATGGCGTAACACGTAGCTTGAACCTGTCGTGATAACAGCGCGATGGCGCGCCTGCCATTGCATGGTGGTTGCCGTAGTCGTGGCTATGCCACAATGTGCCATCTCGCCCGCACGAGCGGTATCGCCGCCGCCAATCGACAACAGTCGACTCCCCCCGCCGGCGCCGCCAGGTCCGCCGCAACCGACCGTGCAGCGCGAGATCTGCGCGGTGCCCTCGATGACAAGCGACGCCACCCCACCCAACGATGTCACCCAACTCGCCGGGCTTGACCTGCAGCAGGTTTGGCGGCTGACCCGCGGCTCGGGCCAGCGAATCGCCGTCATCGACACAGGGGTAGCAACGCACCCGCGGCTGTCTCGCCTGGTGGCCGGCGGTGATTACGTGTTCACCGGCGACGGCACCCAGGATTGCGACGGCCACGGTACGGCAGTAGCCGGGATCATCGCCGCCACACCGGATCCCAATCACACGGATGACTTCAGCGGCGTCGCCCCCGAAGCTGACGTGATCAGCATCAGGCAGTCCAGCACGAAGTTCGGCCCCGCTGCTGACCCGTCCGCCGCGGGTTTCGGGGATGTCGACACCATGGCGCGAGCGGTGCGTACTGCCGCTGACCTCGGCGCTTCGGTCATCAATATCTCCTCGGTCGCATGCGCCCGTGTCGGGTCAGCGCTCGACGACCGCGCACTCGGTGCGGCGCTGGCCTACGCCGTCGACGTCAAGGACACACTTGTCGTGGTCGCTGCGGGGAATATCGGCGCCGGGCAGTGCCCCGCTCAGCAAGCCGATGCGACGAAGGACTCAGCGACGGTCGTCGTGAGCCCTGCCTGGTACGACGACTATGTGCTGACCGTGGGCTCGCTGAACGTCCGCGGCGAACCGTCTGCATTCACTATGGCTGGGCCGTGGGTGGATGTCGCTGCACCTGGCGAAGGGGTAATATCACTGAGCGCAACGGGTGCTGGATTGGCTAACGCCGTTGACGGACAACAGGGTTCGACTCCGCTGTCGGGTACCAGTTACGCCACGCCGGTGGTGACTGGCGTGGCGGCGCTGATCCGCTCCCGATTCCCGACGTGGACGGCTCGTCAGGTGATGCAACGCATCAAGGCCACCGCGCATCATCCGCCCGGCGGTTGGGATCCGCTGGTCGGCGCGGGCTTGGTGGACGTCCTTGCCGCGGTCAGCACCGACACTCCGACCGCACCACCCGCTCCACCAGCCCGGACATCGGCGCCGATCCTTGAGCCTTCCCGTGTCGCCCCTCCGGACCACCGCGCCCGGAACGCGGCGTTCAACGGGGCAGCGATCTGCGGTTGCTTGTTGGCCGTGATGCTGGCGCTCGGCGGAATGTGGAGGCGCCTACGACGAACCCAGGTCCGATCGGTTGGCAGCCGGAACATCCTGCGCGACTGAGGCATTGGCCCTGCTCAGTTCCGGCCCGGCGGGCAACTTGGCCAACACTGGCCAGGGTGCAGCGATCAGAGCGTCGGGCATTCCGAGGTCATGTGCCGCGTCGTCGTCGTGGACGGCGTATCGAACACCGTTGTCGGAGATGAAATATCGCGTACCTGCGCGAACATTGCCGCCAGACAGGCCGGTCGCGCGGACATACGCACTACGCCCTGGTGGGAGATAGACGGCGTCGACGGCTGGACCCTCTCCGTCCGCCTGCGCCAAAGATGCCGGTCCCTGGTCGTCCGAGAGGGGTAGTCCCCCAATCGAAAATGAGACGTCGACATCGCCCGACGCCGCATAAGTCCACCCCGCGCAGAGCGTCCCATCATCGGAAGGGGGCGGATTCTTCGCCTGGTCGGGGAACCCGGACACTGGTAGCCGTGTCACCGCCGGAGCGTTGCGGATCACGTCAGGCGCGACGGAGATCACGGTCCGGGTGCCCTGCGGATTAGTGAATCGCACGAGATCGGCGGCAAGTTGTCCAACACGCTGAACGCCGTCGGTAAGAACGACGTAGAACTCGTCGCCGCCTGTTCGCGTCACCCGCAGCACGCTGCCGACCGGAAAGCCCGGAAGCGAACTCGAGCCACCGGCATCAGGAATTCGCGGCGCGGTCAAAGGCGACGCCTCCGGGATGACATTCAGCAGTGCGGTCGACACCGTTCTTGGGACTTGACCCTCAGGGCCGAGCGCGCGCTCGACCGCGGCGTCAGCAAGATTCACCACAGATCGGCGACCGTCATAGAGGAGATAGGTCGATCCTCCGGACGACGGCCGCACGAGCAACGTCTGATCGCGGGCAAGATGATGGGACTGCGGGCCTTCACCGCGGCCAACCACAACCGTCGTACCGTCGTGGCTGTCGCAGACCGTCCACCGCAGTTCGTCGTGACCGAGCGGCGTGCCCAAGAACTGCGGGGCGCCGGGGATACCCAGCAGCGGACCCCTTCTGGCGCGACTGAGCGCCGTCGCGACTGTCGGCTGCGGGTCGGCGTTTGTCTTCGCGATCAACCTGGCCGAAGCCAGGTTGAGCACGGGATGCAGGGTCTCGCCCAGCCGAACGTAGAGGGCCCCCGACTGCTTCTCCATCACGATCGGCGCCGTCGACAATCCTGGTTGCGGACGCAGAAGGGCCAGCACCACGCAACCGGCCAGCAGAAAGACGGCCAACGCCAGCCCGGCCATCAGCGACTGTGCAGGCGCGCGCATTGACTCGTTCACTGAGCTGAGGTCCCTGCCCAGCAGCGCGCACTCGGTGCGGCGCCGCATAAATCGGTGCCCGCTGATGTGCAGCCTCGTGGTCGGTTGGTATGCCATCCCGCACGACGATATGTGCTGGTCACGCCGTGGGCCCTCGGCGATCCACAGCCAAACCCCCAAAACCGTGGATATGACCCAGCGCCCGAAAATCCGTAGAATCGCCTGGTGAGCATTAGCCGCAAGACCCGTTTCGCATCCCGTCGTGCCTGGTCAAGCCGCTTTCGCTGGGTTGGCCTGGGCGCCGCCGCCGTCCTGGCGGCAGCCGTTCTGACGGTCGCACCCAGCGCCATTTCACCCAGCGCCATTCAGAGCGCGGTGCCGTCGGCGAAGGCCGACAACTGCCCGGATATCGCGGTGACCTTCGCCCGCGGTACCGACGAGCCGAACGGCTTGGGACTCGTCGGCCAGGCCCTCGTCGACAGCCTGCGCCAGAACACCGGCAAGAACATCGACGCCTACCCGGTCAACTACCGGGCCACCCTGCTGCAGCTGCACGGCAACGACGGCGCCAAGGACGCGATCAAGCACATCAAGGAGGTGGCCGAAAAATGCCCGGCCACCCCGCAGGTGCTCGGCGGGTACTCCCAGGGCGCGTCGGTGGTCGACATCGTCACCGGAACGCATATCGGCGGCGTCGGCTGGGGTGATTCGCTGCCGCCGCAGTACGCCAGCCACGTCATCGCGGTGACCACGTTCGGCAACCCGGCCGACCGCAGTGGTGGAACGATCGCGGCTCAGAGCGCGATGTTCGGCGCCAAGGCCGTCGACTACTGCAACCCCGAAGACCCGATCTGCCACGCTGGCCAGGGCAACGAGTGGAAGGGCCACACCGACGGTTACGTGCCGGTCTACACCAGCCAGGCCGCCAGCTTCGTGGCCACCCGGCTGCTGTCGATACTCCCCCCGACCAGTCCAGAGGGGCCGATGGGCGTTCCACCTGGCTCCGGTTATCTGGGTGTCCCGCCCGGACCTGGTCAGGGCCCGCTGCCTGGTCAGGGGCCGCTGCCTGGCCCCGACCCCAACCCCCCGAGTCCGACCGTGGTCAGCCAGACCCAGCCCGCGGTATTTCACTGACGTGTAACTGATTGCGCTGATCTTGCGACGGCGCACTACTGTCGTGTTCATGAAGCCGCGCTCGGTAGCCCTCGCGTCACGATCGATTCGGGGCGCATGCGTCGCCGCCATCCTCGCCGCAGGTTTGATGCTTGCGCCCGCGACGCTGATCCCGACGGCTTCGGCCTCGTGCTCGGACGTCGAGGTGGTGTTCGCACGTGGGCGAACGGAGTCGCCCGGCGCCGGCGTCGTCGGCAACAACTTTGTCAGCGCGCTGCGGTCCAGGGTCAACCGGAACGTCAGCCTGTACGCGGTGCGCTATCCCGCCGACACCGAGATCGACATCGGCGCCAACGACATGAGCGCGCACGTTCAGAACACAATCAACGGCTGCCCGAACACCCGCATCGTGCTCGGCGGCTACTCGCTGGGCGCGGCGGTCACCGACGTCGTGGTGGCGGCCCCCATCGCGGCATTCGGCTTCACCAATCCGCTGCCGCCGGGCTCAGACCAGCACATCGCGGCGGTCGCGTTGTTCGGCAACGGCACCCAGTGGGTCGGGCCGATCACCAATTTCAACCCGGTCTACGCCGACCGGACCATCGACTTGTGCCACGGCACGGACCCGATCTGCAACCCGGCCGACCCGCACACCTGGCAGGAGAACTGGCCGCAGCACTCCGGCAACCTCTATATCAGCGACGGCATGGTCAATCAGGCCGCTGACTTCGTCGCCGGCAAACTGGCCTAGCCACATTCGCTGAGCTAACGCACAGGTCAGTATCAGCGGGCGATTAGTTTTACCCGCTAATTTTTGCTCATGCGACTCGGTCCGATCCTGACGGCTGCGGGGTTGCTCGCCATGGGTCTGCTGGCTGCCCCGGCGCTGATACCGCTCGCGACGACGACCATCGCGAAGGCGTCGGCGGCCTGCCCGGACGCCGAAGTCGACTTTGCCCGCGGCCGTGAAGAAGCCCCCGGCGTCGGCGCGGTCGGCCAGGCCTTCATCAACTCGCTGCAGAAGAAGCGTCCGCAGATGACGATCGGCGCCTACGGGGTCAACTACCCCGCCGATGTCAGCGTCACCAAAGGCTCGAACGACATGAGCGCCCACGTGCAGTCGATGGCGAGAAGCTGCCCGAACACCAAGCTGGTGCTCGGCGGCTACTCGCTGGGCGCCGCCGCGGCCGACGTCGTCATCGCCATGAACCAGCCGGGTTTCGGCTACACCGATCCCCTACCGCCGCCAATGGATCAGCACGTCGCCGCGGTCGCGCTGTTCGGCAACGCCACCCAACGAGTGGTCGGCGACATCCCCGGTCCGAGCCCGGCCTTCGCCGGCAAGATCGTCGACCTGTGTGCTCCGGGCGACCCGATCTGCACCGGCGGCGTCCAGGATCTGCACTGGCACTCACACCTGCAGCCGTCCTACATCGACTCGGGCTTGGTGGATCAGGCCGCCGGCTTCGTCGCCGGCAAGCTGTAGATCAGTCCCGCGTACGCAAATCGCGGGTGATCAGCGTGCGCGCCTGCAGTTCACTGTCGGGCGGGTAGTCCACTCCCACCAGCGTCAAACCCCGCGCCGGCGCGGCGGCGTAATCGCTGGAGCGGCGGGTGTCGGTCAGCAGATCGGCACACCAGTCGGCGGTCCGCCGATGCTCGCCGACCGCCAGCAGCGCGCCGACCAGCGATCGCACCATCGACCAGCAGAACGCGTCGGCGGTGACGTGCGCGGTGATCAGATCACCGTCCCGCTCCCAGTCGAACCGCTGCAGGTCGCGAATCGTGGTGGCCCCTTCGCGGTGACGGCAGAACGCAGCGAAGTCGTTCAGCCCTAAAAGGCTTCGTGAGGCTGCAGCCATCGCGTCGACGTCCAGCGCCCGCGGCCACGCCGTGACGTACCGGGCCTCACTCGGCTCCACGCCATAGTCGGCGGTGGTGAGCCGATAGACGTAGTGGCGTCGTAGTGCCGAGAACCGCGAGTCGAAACCGGCTGGCGCACGGACAATCTGGCGGACCCGAACGTCGGTGGGCAGCAGTCGGCCCAGCCGCCGGACCAGCGGCTGAAATTCGGGCTGATTCGGCCGCGACGAGCGCGGATAGGCCTGGGACAGCTCGTCGACCGGAACGTCGACATGGGCGACCTGACCGGTGGCATGCACACCGGTGTCGGTGCGACCGGCAGCCCACAGCCGCAGCTGACGGCGAAACACTGTCGATAGCGAATCCTCCAGAACACCTGCGACGGTCCGCTGGCCCGACTGTGTCGCCCACCCGGCGAAATCCGTGCCGTCGTACGCGATATCGAGCCTAAGACGAACGCACCCGCCATCGGAGTCGATGGCGGGCACGTCGTTCAACGGCAAATCGTCAGGACTCGTCAGCGTCCTCGGCCTCGGCTTTCGCCTCGGCGGCCTCCGGCTCAGCAGCCGCCGGCTCAGCAGCCGCCGGCTGAGGGGCAGAAGCCTTGGCGGCGGGCTTGGAAGCACCCACCCGACGCGCGCGATCAGCTTCGGAGGTCACCGTCTTCTCCTGCACCAGCTCGATGACCGCCATCGGCGCGTTGTCGCCCTTGCGGTTCTCGACCTTGATGATCCGGGTGTAGCCGCCGTTGCGGTCGGAGAAAAACGGCCCGATCTCGGCGAACAGGCTGTGCACCACGTCCTTGTCGCGGATCTTCTTGAGCACCTCACGCCGGTTGTGCAGCGTGCCCTTCTTGGCGTGGGTGATCAGCTTCTCCGCGTAGGGCCGCAATGCCCGAGCCTTGGTTTCGGTTGTCTTGATCCGACCGTGCTCGAACAGCGCCGTCGCCAGGTTGGCCAGGATCGCCTTCTGGTGCGAAGACGACCCGCCGAGGCGAGGACCCTTGGTGGGCTTGGGCATTGCGACTTCTCCTAAATGGGGCCGGCCCCCGTATCAGGTAGGACCGGGACGGAATTTTGTTAGAGCTGTTCGGTTTCGGCGTAGTCCGCGTCGTCGTAGTTGCCTTCGGCGGACCAGGTGCCGGTGGCGACGTCATAGCCGGCGACCTCGGACGGGTCGAAGCTGGCCGGGCTGTCCTTGAGCGACAGACCCAACTGGTGCAGCTTGACCTTCACCTCGTCGATGGACTTCTGACCGAAGTTGCGGATGTCGAGCAGATCGGACTCGGTGCGCGACACCAGTTCTCCGACGGTGTGCACGCCCTCACGCTTGAGGCAGTTGTACGAGCGCACGGTCAGATCCAGGTCGTCGATCGGCAGCGCGAACGACGCGATGTGGTCGGCCTCGGCCGGCGACGGCCCGATCTCGATGCCCTCGGCCTCGACGTTGAGTTCACGTGCCAGACCGAACAATTCGACCAGCGTCTTACCCGCCGACGCCAGCGCGTCGCGGGGGCCGATCGAGCTCTTGGTCTCGACGTCGAGGATCAGCTTGTCGAAGTCGGTGCGCTGCTCGACACGGGTCGCGTCCACCTTGTAGGTCACCTTGAGCACCGGCGAGTAGATGGAATCGACTGGGATACGGCCGATCTCAGCACCGGATGCCTTGTTCTGCACGGCCGGGACGTAACCACGGCCGCGCTCGACGACGAGCTCGATCTCGAGCTTGCC
>NZ_JBAPRN010000020.1:0-13304 GCF_049281135.1 Mycobacterium sp.
GCAGGTGTAAGCACAGCGGATTGTCGGACCGCCAAATCGCAGCACTGCGACCAGAATTGGCCGGCGAAGACGGGGTGCGATCGCTGCGGCGACGGCTCGGCATTCACCCGGTGTACAAGACCGTGGACACCTGTGCCGCGGAGTTCGAGGCCAAGACGCCCTACCACTACAGCAGCTACGAGCTCGACCCCGCCGCGGAGAGCGAGGTGGCCCCGCAGACCGAGCGGCCCAAGGTGCTGATCCTGGGTTCGGGCCCCAACCGGATCGGGCAGGGCATCGAATTCGACTACAGCTGCGTGCACGCCGCAACGACGCTGTCGCAGGCGGGTTTTGAGACCGTCATGGTCAACTGCAATCCCGAGACGGTGTCCACCGACTACGACACTGCCGACCGGCTCTACTTCGAGCCGCTGACGTTCGAGGACGTCCTGGAGGTCTTCCACGCCGAGGAGCGGTCCGGCGCCGGCGGCCCGGGCGTGGTGGGTGTCATCGTGCAACTCGGCGGCCAAACCCCGCTGGGGCTGGCGCAACGGCTTGCCGACGAAGGTGTTCCGATCGTCGGGACCCCGCCTGAAGCCATCGATCTGGCTGAGGACCGCGGCGCATTCGGTGATCTGCTGTCGGCGGCGGGCCTGCCCGCTCCCCGCTATGGGATGGCGACGACGTTCGCGCAGGCCCGGCGGATCGCCGCCGACATCGGCTATCCGGTCCTGGTTCGGCCGTCCTACGTGCTCGGCGGCCGCGGCATGGAGATCGTCTACGACGACGAAACGCTGCAGGGCTACATCGCCCGTGCCACCGAGCTGTCTCCCGAACATCCGGTACTGGTGGACCGCTTCCTGGAAGACGCGATCGAGATCGACGTCGACGCACTCTGCGACGGCGACGAGGTCTACATCGGCGGCATCATGGAACACATCGAAGAGGCCGGGATTCACTCCGGCGACTCGGCGTGTGCACTGCCTCCGGTGACTCTGGGCCGCAGCGACATCGAGAAGGTGCGCACAGCGACCGAGGCGATCGCGCACGGTATCGGCGTGATCGGGCTGCTCAATGTGCAGTACGCGTTGAAGGACGACGTGCTCTACGTGCTGGAGGCCAACCCGCGCGCCAGTCGCACCGTGCCGTTCGTGTCCAAGGCCACCGCCATACCGCTGGCCAAGGCGTGCGCGCGGATCATGCTGGGCGCCAAGATCTCTCAGCTCCGCGAAGAAGGACTACTGGCGGCTTCCGGCGACGGCGGCAACGCCGCGCCGAACGCGCCGATCGCCGTCAAGGAAGCGGTGCTGCCGTTCCACCGGTTCCGTCGCGCCGACGGTTCGGGTGTGGACTCCCTGCTGGGCCCGGAGATGAAATCGACCGGCGAGGTGATGGGCATCGACCGCGACTTCGGCAGCGCGTTCGCCAAAAGCCAGACCGCGGCCTACGGATCTCTGCCTGCCTCCGGGACGGTGTTCGTGTCGGTCGCCAACCGGGACAAGCGATCACTGGTGTTTCCGGTGAAGCGGCTGGCTGATCTCGGCTTCCGGGTGCTGGCCACGGAAGGAACCGCAGAGATGCTGCGCCGCAACGGTATTCCATGCGACGTGGTTCGCAAACACTTCGAAGAAGCGCAGCCGGGTCGTCCGTCGATGTCGGCGGTCGACGCGATCCGGGCCGGCGAGGTGGACATGGTGTTCAACACGCCCTACGGAAATTCCGGACCACGCATCGATGGTTACGAGATTCGCTCGGCCGCAGTCGGAGTGAACATTCCCTGCGTCACGACGGTCCAAGGCGCCTCGGCGGCCGTCCAGGGCATCGAAGCCGGAATTCGCGGTGATATCGGTGTCCGCTCGCTGCAAGAGCTGCACAGCGCGCTCAACAACGGCAACGGCGGCGAATAGCGATGCCCGGGTTCGGCGCCCGGCTGGCCGACGCGATATCCCGCCGCGGGCCGCTGTGTCTGGGCATCGACCCGCATCCCGAACTCCTGCGGGCATGGGACCTGCCGGTCAGCCCCGACGGTCTGGCGGCGTTCTGCGACATCTGCGTGGCGGCCTACGCCGACTTCGCCGTCGTCAAACCTCAGGTGGCGTTTTTCGAAAGCTACGGCGCCGCAGGGTATGCGGTGCTGGAGCGGACGATGGCCGCGTTGCGCGATGCCGGTGTGCTGGTGCTGGCCGATGCCAAGCGCGGGGACATCGGTTCGACAATGGCGGCCTATGCGGCGGCCTGGACGGGTGACTCGCCGCTGGCTGCCGACGCGGTAACCGCCTCGCCGTATCTGGGTTTCGGCTCGCTGCAGCCGCTGCTGGACAGCGCTGCGGCACACGGTCGCGGGGTGTTCGTGCTGGCGGCCACGTCCAATCCGGAGGGCGCGAGCGTGCAGCGCGCCGACACCGGCGGCCGTCCGGTGGCCCAGTTGATCATCGACCAGGCCGCAGCGGCCAACCATGCGATGGGCCCCGGCTCCGGCTCGGTCGGCGTCGTTGTCGGCGCGACGGTGACCGAGATGCCCGACGTCAGCGAGCTCGGTGGACCGGTGCTGGTACCCGGCGTCGGCTTCCAGGGTGGTCGGCCCGATGCGCTGGGTGGCCTGGGTGGGGCCGCTCCGGGGCAGCTGCTGCCCGCGGTGTCCCGCGACGTGCTGCGGGCCGGACCGGACGTTGCAGCGGTGCGCAAAGCCGGGCAGCGGATGCGCGACGCGGTCGCGTATCTGGCCGGCTGAGCCGTTCAGGACCCCGGTTGGCGAGCTACGACACGAAATCGTTCACTGTCTGGCCGGATGCGCTGTTCGCGGCGACACGCGCGACACGCCGCAATATTCCTAACCGGCGGAGATTCGGGTTTTCGGGCGGTTCCGAGGCGGTCGGACCGCGGTCTTCACGCTGGCCGTTCGAGAGCGGTGCACTCGGCAAAAGCCCAGGTAGGGCACGCTTCACGGCCGTGAGACCGGCCGATCGACGGCCGCGAAAACAGCGTTGACGGTCCCCTGCCGGGGTGTCCCGGGTGGACTCTTCTCAGAGCCGCAAGCTGCGATTTTGTAGTTTCTACCAGGGGGGCGGGTTAGATTTCGTCTGAAGGCGTGGGTACGGTCGTCACCGCTGGCTGGACTACCTAGCCAGGACAAACAAAGATCGATAGCTGTTGATGATTGATACGGAGGAATCGTGGCCCTTCCCCAGTTGACCGACGAGCAGCGCGCGGCAGCGTTGGAGAAGGCTGCCGCCGCACGTCGAGCGCGAGCCGAGCTCAAAGACCGGCTGAAGCGCGGCGGCACCAATCTCAAGCAGGTGCTCAAGGACGCCGAGACCAACGAGGTCTTGGGCAAGATGAAGGTTTCCGCGTTGCTGGAGGCCTTGCCGAAGGTGGGCAAGGTCAAGGCGCAGGAAATCATGACCGAGCTGGAGATCGCCCCGACGCGCCGTCTGCGCGGCCTCGGCGACCGTCAGCGCAAGGCTCTGCTGGAAAAGTTCGACTTCACCGCCTGAGTCCGGCGACGATGCAGGCCGCAGGGCCTGAGGTGGGGGCACCCCCAGCCGCGCAGCGGCGACGGGGCGGGCCGGGCGACAACCCCGGCATCTTCCAGGAGAGTCGTTGAACACCGACGGGGGACCGGACGGCAGTCGTGCGGCCGCTACAGGACGCGTGGTCGTGCTGTCCGGTCCATCCGCGGTAGGCAAGTCGACGCTGGTCCGCTGCCTGCGCAAGCGGGTCCCGGATCTGCATTTCAGCGTCTCGGCGACCACCAGAGCACCGCGGCCCGGCGAAGTCGACGGGGTCGACTACCACTTCGTGACGCCCGCTCGCTTTCAGCAACTGATCGACGACGGTGCCCTGCTCGAGTGGGCGGAAATTCACGGCGGCCTGCACCGATCGGGCACCGTGGCCAGACCGGTCCGCGACGCCGTGGCCGCCGGGCATCCGGTACTCATCGAGGTCGACCTGGCCGGCGCCCGCGCCGTCAAGCAGGCGATGCCAGAGGCGCTGACGGTGTTTCTGGCCCCGCCGAATTGGGAGGCGTTGGAGGCCCGCCTGATCGGTCGCGGCACCGAGACACCCGAGGTGATCGAGCGCCGACTGACCACCGCACGCGCGGAATTGGCGGCTCAGAATGACTTCGACGAGGTCGTGGTGAACAGCCAATTGGAAACTGCGTGCTCAGAATTGGTATCCTTGCTGGTGGGAACTGGGCCGGACACGGCGTGACCCGCATTCAGACTCCATTCAGCTTCAGTCGCAGACCGTTCTAGCCGCCAGGAGAACATTTACGTGAGTAGTTCACATACCGACACTTCGCTAGCCGCCGTGCCCGACCAGTTCGACCCGGCATCGGGTGGTATCGGCGCCTACGACACGCCGCTGGGCATCACCAATCCGCCCATCGACGAGTTGCTCGCGCGGGTGTCCAGCAAGTACGCCCTGGTGATCTACGCGGCCAAGCGTGCCCGCCAGATCAACGACTACTACAACCAACTCGGCGAGGGCATCCTCGAATACGTCGGCCCGTTGGTCGAGCCGGGGCTGCAGGAAAAGCCGCTGTCGATCGCGATGCGCGAGATCCACGGCGACCTGCTTGAGCACACCGAAGGCGAGTAGCGGAATCGAGGCGGGCTTGCTGTGATCGGCTCCCGGAGCCAGACGGACGATTCGCGGACGGACCGTAAGCGGGTCGTCGTCGGCGTCGCCGGGGGTATCGCCGCGTACAAGGCCGCCACCGTCGTTCGTCAACTCACCGAGGCCGGCCACTCGGTCCGCGTGATCCCCACCGAATCCGCGTTGCGATTCGTCGGCGCCGCCACCTTCGAAGCGCTGTCCGGCGAACCAGTCCAGACCGGGGTATTCGAGGACGTTCCGCGGGTGCCGCACGTCGCCATCGGCCAGGCTGCCGACCTGGTCGTCGTAGCGCCCGCCACCGCCGACCTGTTGGCGCGTGCCGCACACGGCCGCGCCGATGACTTGCTGACTGCGACTCTGCTCACCGCCCGATGTCCGGTGCTGTTCGCTCCGGCGATGCACACCGAGATGTGGCAGCACCCTGCGACCGTCGACAACGTGGAGACGTTGCGCCGTCGCGGCGCTGTGGTGCTCGAGCCGGCATCTGGACGGCTCACTGGGGAGGACAGCGGGGCAGGCCGGCTGCCGGAGGCCGAGGAGATCACCACCTTCGCCCAGCTGCTCCTGGAGCGCCACGACGCGTTGCCCTACGACCTGGCCGGCGTCAAGATGCTGGTGACCGCGGGTGGCACCCGCGAGCCGCTGGACCCGGTCCGTTTCATCGGCAACCGCAGCTCGGGCAAGCAGGGCTACGCGCTGGCGCGGGTCGCGGCCCAGCGCGGCGCCGAGGTCACACTGATCGCCGGTCACACCGCCGGCCTGATCGACCCGGCGGGCGTCGAGGTCGTGCATGTCAGCTCGGCCCAACAACTCCGCGATGCGGTGTCCAAACATGCACCCGACGTGCACGTGCTGGCGATGGCGGCGGCCGTCGCCGACTTCCGGCCGGCGCACGTTGCGACCGCGAAGATCAAAAAAGGCGCCGAGGAGCCGCAGTCCATCGACCTGATCCGCAACGACGATGTGCTGGCCGCGGCCGTGCAGGCCCGCGCTGCCGGGCAGCTGCCCAACATGCGGGGGATCGTCGGCTTCGCCGCCGAAACCGGCGACGCCAACGGCGACGTGCTGTTTCATGCCCGGGCGAAGTTGCAGCGCAAGGGATGTGACCTGCTAGTGGTCAACGCCGTCGGTGACGGTAAGGCCTTCGAGGTCGACAACAACGACGGTTGGCTGTTGGCCGCCGACGGCACCGAGTCAGCGCTGCAGCCGGGCTCGAAAACTCTGATGGCCAGCCGTATCGTGGACGCGATCGTCACGTTCTTGCAGAGGGGCGCCGGGGACGCCACCTAGCCTCTCCTGCGCCGTAGACCGGCCGGTAGCATTTACCGGCCAACAGATATGGTTTGTCTAACTAACATTTTCAACGTGGACCTGAAGGGGTGACGGGTGTGAGCGAACAGGGTCGGTTGTTCACCAGCGAATCGGTGACCGAGGGGCATCCGGACAAGATCTGCGACGCGATCAGCGACTCGGTGCTCGACGCGCTGCTGGCCGGAGACCCGCGCTCACGCGTCGCCGTAGAGACGGCTGTCACTACTGGCCAGGTGCACGTGATCGGCGAGGTCACCACGACGGCGAAGGAAGCGTTCGCCGACATCACCAACACAGTCCGCGAGCGGATCCTCGACATCGGCTACGACCACTCGGACAAGGGCTTCGACGGGGCGACCTGCGGCGTCAACATCGGCATCGGCCGTCAGTCGCCCGACATCGCCCAGGGCGTCGACACCGCGCACGAGACGCGCGTCGAGGGTGCCGCGGACCCGCTTGACTCCCAGGGCGCCGGCGACCAGGGCCTGATGTTCGGCTACGCGATCAGCGACACCCCGGAGCTGATGCCGCTGCCGATCGCGCTGGCCCACCGGCTGGCGCGGCGTCTGACCGAGGTCCGCAAGAACGGCACGCTGCCGTACCTGCGCCCGGACGGCAAGACGCAGGTCACCATCGAGTACGAGGACAACGTTCCGACCCGGCTGGACACGGTGGTGGTCTCCACCCAGCACGCCGACGGCATCGACCTCGAGAAGACGCTGGACCCCGACATCCGCAAGCACGTGCTGGCGACCGTCCTCGAGGAGCTGGCGCACGACACGCTGGACTCCTCGTCGACGCGGGTGCTGGTCAACCCGACCGGAAAGTTCGTCGTCGGCGGTCCGATGGGTGACGCCGGTTTGACCGGTCGCAAGATCATCGTCGACACCTACGGTGGCTGGGCCCGCCACGGCGGCGGCGCCTTCTCCGGCAAGGACCCGTCGAAGGTGGACCGGTCGGCGGCGTACGCGATGCGCTGGGTGGCCAAGAACATCGTCGCCGCCGGCCTGGCCGAGCGGGTCGAGGTGCAGGTCGCCTACGCCATCGGCAAGGCCGCCCCGGTCGGGCTGTTCATCGAGACGTTCGGCACCGCGACCGTCGACCCGGTCAAGATCGAGAAGATCGTCCCCGAGGTCTTCGACTTGCGGCCCGGCGCGATCGTCCGCGATCTGGACCTGCTGCGTCCGATCTATGCTCCGACCGCCGCTTACGGGCATTTCGGCCGCACCGACATCGACCTGCCGTGGGAGCGTCTCGACAAGGTCGACGACCTCAAGCGCGCAATCTAGATCTACCGGGCAGTCGCAAAACCCCACCTCGTGGTGGGATTGGCGGCCTTCGCGTCGGCAGGGGTCGCCGGCACGCGATAAATTGACAGGCATGTCAGTCACGCCAATTGGCACCTTGGCGGATGTTGAGGCGGCTCGGCGAGCGTTACACGCGAAATTTGAGCCGTCGTTGCTTCTGTACGCGGCGTGGGGAGCCGTCTTCGGCCTGCTCTACGGTTCGAAATCGTTGCCGTTGGTACTGGTCGCCGCGGTCACTCTTGCAACGGCATCGGTGGCCGCGACGTGGTGGCACGCCAGGCGAATGCGACGTGTCCACCCGCGCCGGATTCGCCTCTTCTCGCGTGGTGTTTTCCTTCTGACGAGCCTGCTCGGCCTGATCAGTCTGTTCATCGCGTCGGCGATCGTCGTCGTGGCGATTGCCGCATCATTGCATTGGTGGAGTTGGGCGGCCGCGATCGCGCACCGCGGGACCCCGATGTCGTACCTGCTGCCCTTCGTCGTTTTCATGGCGCCGGTGATCGCCGCCGCATTGCTGCCCTGGCGCATCGATCCCCACGGCATCGACGCGCGAGCAATGCGGAAAACGCCCGATCATCCGGCGGTGGGGGACCCGCTGATCGCGCCCCGGCAGCAGACCCTGGTGTGTGCGATGCTGGCCGGTGTCGACTCGATCGAGGCCCGGTTCCTTGCCAAGGCATTGCGGGTGGACGGCGAGGCACTCCACCGGCAAACAGCGGAACTTGTTGCGGCACAATACATTGACGTATACCCCTATTACGGCCGTCGGTGGTTCGGCCTTACCGCGGTCGGCCGCAGTGCCTACCGCCGTCATTTGCGGGCGCTGGTGTCGACCGAGGTGGCAACGGTGGCCGATCACGTTCTCTAGCCGGTGAATCGGTAGTCGTCGAGATCGAAACGACGGCTGCGCCAATACACCTCGAAGGTGTTCGCGGGTCGTAGCCCCACGTCGCCGTTCTTGTCGAAGTAGTAGCTGTTGGCCGTCCGGCAGCTGTCCTGCCAGAACACCTGGCGGTGTCGACGGCTCAATTGCTCGGCGAAGTAGCGGGCGTTGGCTTCTTCGCTGATCTCGACGCGGGTGGCGCCGCGTTGGCGGGCCCGCTTCATGCAGCGCAGCATGTGATGCGTCTGCGCCTCGATCAATGCGAAATAGGACGAGCCGACGTAGCCGTAGGGTCCCATCGTGCTGAAGAAATTAGGAAAGCCAGGAATGGTGGTTCCCTCGTAGGCCTGCGCCCGGTTCGCTTCCCAGAATCGGGCGAGCCGCTGGCCGCCGCTACCGGTGACCGCGAAGGTGGGCGTGGTGTCGGCGTCGAAGACGTGGAAACCGGTGGCCAGCACCAGGACATCGACCTCGTGGTTGGTGCCGTCGGTGGTGGCCACCGCCGACGGCATGATCTTCTCGATCGGTTGGGTCACCAGTTGGACGTTGTCGCGGTTGTAGGTCGACAGATAGCTGTTGTGGAAACCGGGCCGTTTGCAGCCGATCGCGTACTGCGGGGTGAGCTGCCGGCGCACCGCCGGGTCGCGCACCTTCAGTCGCAGATACGTGCGGCCGAGCGACTCCATCCATCGGGCCAGCGGGTAGACGGTGAAGTATTGAGCCGGCAGCGGGAAGGTGACCTCGACGTAGGTCTGGGTGATCAGCCGCTGCAGTGTCTTGGCGCCGGGAAGCCGTAGCCCCCAGTGCGCCGGCTTGGGCAACGGTACGTCGAATTTCGGGAAACACCAGATGGGTGTGCGCTGAAAAACTTTGAGCTCTTTGACTATTGGCGCGATCTGGGGGATCAGCTGCACCGCCGACGCGCCGGTGCCGATCACGGCGACCCGTTTACCGGTCAGGTCGAGGCCGTGGTCCCAGCGGGCGGTGTGCACGGTGGCGCCGCCGAAGGAGTCGACGCCGTCGATGTCGGGCGGCTTGGGCACGGTGAGTACACCGCTGGCGTTGAACACGAACCGTGCCGTGACTTCTCCGCCCGGATCGAGCTGGATCCGCCACAGCGACCGCTCCTCGTCGAACTCGGTGGAGAGAACGGTGGTGTTGAACCGGATTTTCGGCCGGATGCCGTACTTGTCGGTGCAGTGTTCGGCGTAGGCCTTCAGTTCGCCACCGCGCGCGTAGGTTCGTGACCAGTCCGGGCGCTGCTCGAACGAATACTGATACGACGCCGACGGAATGTCCACGGCGATACCGGGATAGGTGTTCCAGTACCAGGTTCCGCCGACTTCGTCACCGGCCTCGACGACGATGTAGTCGCCGAATCCCTCTTGGTCGAGCTTGATTGCGGCGCCGATGCCGGAGAACCCCGCGCCAACGATCAGACAGTGGTAATCGGGCCGATCGCCGTTCACCGGTACCTCCCTCGCGAGCCGCTACAACCGGTTAGTCGATACCGACGGTACCGGGTGCCAAGGATGACCGATCAGTGCAGTGCCGCTTTGAGGGCGGCAAGGCCGCGGTTGGTTGCCTCGGCAGCGGCCGGGACGATCAGCGCGAGGCTGACGTACCCGTGTACCAGGGTGGATTCGTTGCTCAACTCGGCGGGCACACCGGCGTCGTTGAGCAGCTTCGCGTAGAGGGCCGCGTCGTCGCGCAGCGGATCGTGTTCCGCGCTGCCGATGAAGGCCGGGGCCAACCCGGAGAAGTCCCTGGCGTTGGACGGCGCCATGAACGTCGGCAGAGCTTTCGCATCGCTGAGGTCCACGCCGGGGACGTACCACTGCATAAAGGCGTCGATGACCTCGCGGTCCAGGATCGGCGCGTTGGCGTTCTCGGTGAACGACGGCAGCGACAGGTCCGCGGTGATGCTCGGATACCACAGCAGTTGAAATGCCAGCCGGGGTCCGCCCTCGTCGCGGGCGCGTTGTGCCGTCACCGCGGCCAGGTTCCCGCCGGCCGAGTCGCCGGCGACAGCAATCCGATTCGGGTCGCCGCCCAGCTCGGCGGCGTGCTCGGCGACCCACCGCAATGCGGCCCAGCAGTCATCCACGCCGGCCGGGAACGGATGCTCCGGGGCGAGTCGGTAGTCGACGGACACCACGATGGCCTCCGCGCCCACAGCGTGCGCGCGGGCCACCGGGTCGTGGGTGTCGAGGTCGCCCAGGGCGAAACCTCCGCCGTGGTAGAAGACGACGATCGGCAGGTTGCCGGGCTCAACCGACGGCCAGTAGATGCGGACCGGGATGTCGGTGACGTCACCGTGCCCGACGATCCGATTCTCGATGCGCAGATCCGGCAGCATCTCCGGGGGTGCCTGCAGTTGCTTCAGCTTCGCCCGTGCGGCCTCGACGCCGTCTGAGGCCTTGAAGGTCATCGGGATCGCGTCGACCACTGCCTTCAGCGTCGGGTCGATCTGCGGTCGGGCGATGGTCGGCTCTGTCATGGGCCTACCTTACAAATCCCGAGCGCCGACGATGCAGAGCGCGTAGCGCGATGAGGAGAAGGGCGAGCAATCAGACCCCGCGCAGCGCGTTGCATAGTGCGGCCAGCCCACGGTCCATCGCATCGGTGGCCGCGGGGACCACGCCGGCATAGCCGAGGTACCCATGCACCATCGTCTCGGCGTTGTGCACCTCGACGGGAACACCGGCGGCGGCGAGCAACTCCCCGTAGCGCATCCCGTCGTCGCGCAGCGGATCGAGACCGGCGACGCCGATGTAGGCCGCGGGCAGATCGGCCAGGTTCGCGGCCCGGCCCGGCGCCATTCCGGGCGGGGGATTGAACAGGTCGATCTCGCCGGCGTAGTAGCGGCTGAATGCGGCGACGGCTGCGCTATCCAGGACGGGTGCGCCGGCGTTTTCGGTGAACGAGGGCAGCGACGAATCCCACAGCGTCGCCGGATACCACAACAGCTGGAACAGGATTGGCGGGCCGCCGTGGTCACGGGATCGCTGCGCGATCACCGCCGAGATGTTGCCGCCCGCGGAATCTCCCGCCACCGCAAGCCGACTCGCGTCGGCGCCGATCTCGTTGCCGTGCGCGGCGACCCATTGCACTGCGGCCCAGGCATCGTCGATCGCCGCGGGGTAGGGGTGCTCGGGGGCCAACCGGTACTCGACCGACACCACCACCGCCGAGGCGCCGACGGCATGCTGACGGCAAGTGCCGTCGTGGGTGTCGAGGTCGCCGACGACGAAGCCGCCGCCGTGGAAGAACACCACCACCGGCGGTGCGGCGTCATCGGTTGGCGGCCAGTAGATCCGGATGTTGAGCGGCCCGGCAGGCCCGTCGATCGCGCGGTCCTCCACCTGAAGCTCGGGATGAAAACTGCGTCGCGGCAGGTCCCGCAGTTGCCGGCGGGCCGCCTCAACCCCGTCGTCGGCGGACAACCGGAACGGAACGGCGTCCAGTACCTTCTGCAGGATGGGATCGATGGCGGATCCGGAGTCGTCGACGCTGGGCATGCAGACACCGTACGCACCGCGGGTGATGGTCGGTGCCTGGGTGGCGGCCGGATGGGCGGGCCTCGCCTACGGGGTGTTTCTGACCATTACCGCGCTGCGTTCGCCGCCGGGCGTGGAGCTGACCGGGCAGTGGTTTGCCCAGCCGGCGTTCAAGGCGTCGATGGCGCTGTTGCTGGCGTTGGCGGCGGCGGCGCATCCTGTTGTCCGCGAGCGGCGCTGGCTGATGCTGGCGCTGTTGTTCTCGGCGGTCGGTGACGCGTTGCTGGCCGTTCCGTGGTGGGCGCCGTCTTTTGTCTTCGGGCTGGCCTCATTTCTGTTGGCGCACTTGTGTTTTCTCGGTGCGCTGCTTCCGTTGGCGCGGCAGTCGGATCGGTCGCGGCCCCGTTGGATCGCCGTCGGGCTGATGTGCGTGGCCTGCCTGGCGCTGCTGGTGTGGTTCTGGCCGCAGCTGGGTCGTGACGGTCTGACCATTCCGGTGACGGTGTACATGGTCGTGCTGGCCGCCATGGTGTGCGCGGCGCTGCTGGCACGGCTGCCCACGCTGTGGACGGCGGTCGGGGCGGTGTGCTTCGCGGGCTCGGACGCGATGATCGGTATCGGCCGGTTCGTGCTGGGCAGCGAGGCGTTGGCGGTACCGATCTGGTGGACCTACGCGGCCGCGCAGGTCTTGATCACGGCCGGGTTCTTCTTCGGTCGGGTGTCGGCCGTCTCTGCTACACCTGGCGAGTGACCACGCGGACCCGGCTGCCCGCGGCATTCGAGCCGATCGCGCGGGTGCTGCCGATGTTGTCGGTGCCGCACCTGGACCGCGACTTCGACTACCTGGTGTCCGAGGAGCAATCCGACGACGCTCAGCCCGGTGTGCGGGTCCGGCTGCGCTTCCACGGCCGCCTGGTCGACGGGTTCATCCTGGAGCGCCGGACCGAGACCGATCACGTCGGCAAGTTGGCCTGGCTGGACCGGGTGGTGTCGGCCGAGCCGGTGCTCACCCCGGAGATCCGTCGGCTGGTCGACGCCGTCGCCGCGCGCTATGCCGGCACCCGCGCCGACGTGCTAAGGCTGGCGGTGCCGCCCCGACACGCCAAGGTGGAGCGTGAAAACCGAACGCCGCCAGAGCTTTCCGCCGTATCCGCCGTCGACCGGACGGGGTGGGAGGCCTACGGCAGCGGCGGGCAATTCCTGACCGCGCTGACCGAGTCCCGGGCAGCTCGCGCGGTGTGGCAGGCGCTGCCCGGCGACCTGTGGGCCGATCGGTTCGCCGAGGCCGCCGCGCAGACCGTGCGGACCGGTCGCGCGGTATTGGCGGTCGTGCCGGATCAGCGCGACGTGGACATGCTGTTTCGGGCCGCGACGGCGTTGCTCGAGGAAGCCGGTGTGGTGGCGTTGTCGGCTGGCTTGGGTCCGGCCGCGCGCTACCGACGCTGGCTGGCCGCGCTACGTGGCAGCGCACGGTTGGTGATCGGCACCCGCAGCGCGGTGTTCGCGCCGATCAGCGACCTGGGCCTGGTCATGGTGTGGGACGACGGCGATGACACGCTGGCCGAGCCGCGGGCCCCGTACCCGCATGCCCGCGAGGTGGCGATGCTGCGTGCCCATCAGATGCGTTGCGCGGCGCTGATCGGGGGATATGCCCGTACCGCCGAAGCTCATGCGCTGGTGCGCAGCGGCTGGGCGCACGACCTG
>NZ_JBAPRN010000021.1:0-12492 GCF_049281135.1 Mycobacterium sp.
AAGCCGATCAGCCGGAACGGCTTTCAATGCCTCGCGCAACGACTTGGTGATCTCGTCGGTGCTCGGCACCCGCGGCGAGTGGATGTCGTAGACACCCGGCCCGACGCTGTTGGAGAAGCCGATCGAGTTCAGGTCGTCGAGTACCTCCATATGCGAGCGGGCCGCCTCGATCGAGGTGACGTCGGCGTCCAGGTCGGCGATCGCACCGATCACCTCACCGAACTCCGAGTAGCACAGGTGCGTGTGGATCTGCGTCGAATCCGCCACACCCGCTGTCGCGAGCCGGAACGAGCCGACCGCCCAGTCGAGGTAGGCCGGCTTGTCAGAGTCGCGCAGCGGCAACAGCTCTCGCAGTGCGGGCTCGTCGACCTGGATCACCGCGATACCGGCCGACTGCAGGTCCACGGTTTCGTCGCGGATCGCCAGCGCCACCTGGTGGGCGGTGTCGGCCAGCGGCTGGTCGTCGCGAACGAACGACCACGCCAGGATCGTCACCGGACCGGTGAGCATTCCCTTGACCGGCTTGTCGGTCAGCGACTGCGCGTATTCGGCCCACTCCACCGTCATCGGGTGCTGGCGGGTCACGTCGCCGTAGAGAACCGGCGGGCGCACGCAGCGGCTGCCGTAGGACTGCACCCAGCCGTTCTTGCTGGCGAAGAAGCCGTCCAGTTGCTCAGCGAAATACTGCACCATGTCGTTTCGCTCCGGCTCGCCGTGCACCAGCACGTCCAGGCCCAGTTCCTCCTGCAGCTTGATCACGTCGGCGATCTCGGACTGCATCCGGCGGGTGTACTCCGCCTCGTCGATCTCACCAGCGACCAGCGCAGCGCGGGCCTTTCGAATCTCGACGGTCTGCGGGAACGAGCCGATGGTGGTCGTCGGCAGCGGGGGCAGGTGCAGGCGATCGTTCTGCGCTTTGCGACGTTCGGCGGCCGGACCGCGTTCCGTTCCACCGGATTTCGCGATCGACTCGAGGCGCTCACGCACCGTGCTGTTGTTCAGCCGCGGGTCCTTCTCACGCGACGCGACGGCCGCGTTGGATTGCGCGATCTCGTCGGCCACCGCGTCGCGGCCGTCCTTCAGCGCCTTCGCCAACGTGGCGACCTCATGCACCTTCTCGACGCCGAATGCCAGCCAGCTGCGCAGCGCGTCGTCCAGATCGGTCTCGGGCTCCAGCGAGTAGGGTACGTGCAGCGTCGAGCACGACGTAGAAACAGCCACCGCCGCAACGCTTCCAAGCAGGCTGGCCAGTTTGCAAAGTGCCGCCTCCAGGTCTGTGCGCCAGATGTTGCGTCCGTCAACGACTCCGGCCACCAGCGTCTTGCCGGCCAACTCGGGAACCGACGCCACGGCGGTGTCGGGGCCGTAGACGAAGTCGACACCGATCGCCTCGATGGGCGTGCGGGCCAGCGCGGCCAGGCCCTTGCCGGGGTCGCCGAAATAGGTGGCGACGTGGATCGCGGGCCGCTTGTCCAGCGCCCCCAGCGTGTTGTAGACCTTTTCGGCGAGGGCGGGGGCGTCGGCGGAGATGTCGGTCACCAGCACCGGCTCGTCGATCTGCACCCAGGCCACGCCCTTGTCGGCGAGCCGGCCCAGCAGGTCGGTGTAGAGCGGAACCAGCTCATCGAGGCGCTCGATGGGTGCGCCCGCGCCGTTGACCGCCTTGCTCAGCAGCAAGAAAGTGACCGGTCCGATGATCACCGGGCGGGCCGGAATGCCAAGAGCGCGAGCCTCGTTGAGCTCCGACAACACCTTCTCGGGGTGCAGCGAGAACTTCGTCTTCGGCCCGATCTCCGGGACGATGTAGTGGTAGTTGGTGTCAAACCACTTGGTCATTTCCAGCGGCGCGATGTCGCGGGTGCCGCGGGCCGCGGCGAAGTAGCGGTCGAGGTCGTCGGAGACGGCCTGCACGCGCTCTGGCAGCGCACCGAGCAGGACGGCGGTGTCGAGCATCTGGTCGTAGTAGGAGAACGTGTTCACCGGTACCGAGTCCAGGCCTGCGGCGGCCAGTTGAGACCAGGTGTCGTGGCGCAGGTTTGCGGCGACTTTCTCAAGTTCGGAGCGGCTGGTGCGGCCTGCCCAATAGCCTTCGGTAGCGCGCTTGAGTTCGCGTTTGGGGCCGATGCGCGGGGACCCGGTGACGGTGGCGGTAAAGGGTTTTGCGGTCACAATGGTTCGTGTCCTTCAATTGACGGGGTGGTCACCGCCAACGGACGTAAACCGATCCGGCGCAGCGCACACAGCCACTGCAACCATTACGGCCGGACGCCCATTCCTCGAGGCGGTGAGCCGCCAGGCGCGGCGCGCCCGACACAGCCGGCAGGTCTTCGGACTCACAGGCGTGCACCGGGTGGTGCTCCTACTGGCCGTCGCTTCCCGATCTTGCGATCAGTGCTTTTGACGGCGGTCGTTCCTGTATACCGCTGCGGGACAGTCCCGGACTCGCACCGGGTTCCCTCTTACGAAGCACATCTAACATGCTTCGCTCGGTGCCGACGTCGTCAGGTGTTGACGTAATCGGCAGACCAACTGCGTAGCGCAGGTTACCCGGTGGTCAGCGCCTCAGGTATGGGCAGGTCACCGTTGTTGAAGTCGATGGTCCGGCGGATTGTCGAATCGTCCTTCAATGCCGCGGCCACGACCAGTGCCACGTCCTCGCGGGAGACCTCAGCTTTTTCGGCGGCATCGATACCCACAGCGATCCGGCCGGTCGCCGGTTCCAGGGTGAGACGGCCCGGCCCCAGCACGGTCCAGTCCAGGTCGCTGGCGCGCAGGTGGGCGTCGGCCGCTGCTTTCGCCTCGGCATAGGGGTAGAAGGAGTTGTCCTCCGGCACACCGTGGTCAGGCCCGGCACCGAAGTACGACACCATGACGAAGCGTCGCAGGCCGGCCTGACCGGCGCCGTCGATCACCCTGATCGCGGCATCGCGGTCGACGGCGTAGGTGCGAGCCGGATCTCCGCCGCCAGCGCCGGCGGAGAACACCACCGCGTCGCGGCCGGCGAGCAGATCGGCGAGTGCGGCGGTGTCCAGGTTCTCGATGTCAGCGACGACGGGACGCGCACCCGTCGCGCTGACGTCGTCGGTGTGATCGGGGTTGCGGAAGACCGACGTCACCTCATCGCCACGGTCGATGAGGATGCGAGCCAGGTGCAAAGCGACCTTGCCGTGGCCGCCGACAATGACAATGCGCGACATGTCTTTCAAAGTAACCGCACCGACGCCACCGGCCGACTGAGCACCCCGGCGGCGACCCAACTAACGGGTTGGTCAACAATCGATTCAGAACCTCAAGGCAGAAGGAGATATGCAATGGCCGAAGCCGTCATCGTCGAGGCAGTTCGTTCACCGGTCGGCAAACGGAACGGCGGCTTGTCCGGCGTCCACGCCGCCGACCTGTCCGCGCAAGTGCTCAATGGTCTGGTCCAGAAGGCCGGCATCGATCCCGCGCTCGTCGACGACGTGATCTGGGGATGCGTCTCGCAGGCCGGCGAGCAGGCCATCGACATCGGCCGGACTGCGCTGCTGACAGCGGGCTGGCCGGAAACCGTACCCGGCGTCACCGTCGACCGGCAGTGCGGATCCAGCCAGCAGTCGATTCACTTCGCCGCCGCCGGCGTGGTCGCAGGACATTACGACGTCGTCGTGGCCGGCGGGGTGGAGTCGATGTCGCGGACGCCGATGGGTTCGACGTTGGCCAACGGCGGGCGGCCGTACTCCCAGGCGTTCCTGGACCGCTACCACGGCCAGATTCCCAACCAGGGCATCGGCGCGGAGATGATCGCCGAGCAATGGGGCTTCGATCGGACCGCGGTCGACGAGTACTCCCTGGCTTCGCACGAAAAGGCAGCGGCCGCACAGGATTCCGGTGCGTTCGACGACCAGATCGTAGGAATCAAGGACCAGGACGGTAACGCGGTGCTCAAGGATGAGGGCATCCGGCGCGGCACGCCGATCGAGAAGATGGCGCAGCTCAAGCCCGCGTTCAAAGAAGACGGCGTGATCCACGCCGGCAACTCCAGCCAGATCTCCGACGGATCAGCCGCGTTGCTGTTCATGACCGCCGAGAAGGCAAAGGAGTTGAAGCTCACCCCGATCGCCCGGGTGCACACCGCCACGCTGGCCGGCGCCGACCCGGTGATCATGCTGACCGCACCGATCCCGGCTACCCAGAAAGCGCTCAAGCGTTCCGGCCTGAAGCTGGAAGACATCGGAGTGTTCGAGGTCAACGAGGCTTTCGCGCCGGTGCCGCTGGCCTGGCTGAAGGACATCGGTGCCGACGAGAAGAAGCTCAACCCCAACGGCGGCGCGATCGCGCTCGGCCACCCCCTTGGCGGATCCGGTGCCCGGATCATGACCACGATGCTGTATCACATGCGGGACAAGGGAATTCGTTACGGTTTGCAGACCATGTGTGAGGGCGGCGGCCAGGCTAACGCCACCATCGTGGAACTGCTGTGACCGACGCCGCGGTACTCACCGAGCGCCGGGGTGATGTCCTCGTCATCACCATCAACCGGCCCGATGCGCGCAACTGCGTCAACGGCGCCGTCAGCATCGGCGTGGGTGACGCGCTCGAGCAGGCGCAGCACGATGCCGACGTGCGGGCGGTGGTGATCACCGGCGCCGGTGACAAATCCTTCTGTGCCGGAGCGGATCTCAAGGCGATCTCGCGCCGCGAGAATCTGTATCACCCCGACCACGGTGAGTGGGGCTTCGCCGGTTACGTCCACCACTTCATCGACAAGCCGACGATCGCCGCGGTCAATGGCACGGCGCTGGGTGGTGGTACCGAGCTGGCCCTGGCTAGTGACCTGGTGGTGGCCGAGGAACGCGCGCAGTTCGGTCTGCCGGAGGTCAAGGTGGGCCTGCTCGCCGGCGCGGGCGGCGTGTTCCGGATCGCGCAGCAACTGCCCCGCAAGGTCGGCATGGAGATGCTGCTCACCGGTGAGCCGATCAGCGCCGCCGAGGCCGCGAACTGGGGGCTGATCAACGAGGTTGTTCCGGACGGCACCGTCTTGGAAGCCGCACTGGCGCTGGCCAAGCGGATCACCGTCAACGCACCGCTGTCGGTGCAGGCCAGCAAGCGCATCGCCTGCGGCGCCGATGACGGCGTCATCCCGGACGAGGAGCCCGCCTGGGCGCGCACCGTCCGCGAGTTCGGCACGTTGCTGAGAACCGAGGATGCCAAGGAAGGCCCGCTGGCGTTCGCCGAGAAGCGTCCGCCGGTCTGGAAAGCTCGGTAATCAATCGTCGAGCGGCATCAGGTGGTCGACCGGACTGATGAGGCGGCCGTCGACGATCGGCACGCACTCGGTGGGCAGTTCGGCAGTCACTCCCACCCCCTCGCGACGCAGCTCGTCGAGAAATCGCGGTAGGGCGCTCATGGCCCCGGACGCCACGTCGTGGATCACCACCGCTGTGTGTTCTCGCGCCCGGACGTCGGTCAATGCGCGGGCGACCCAGCCGCCCGGATCCGCCCAATCGCGCGGCACGCTGTTCCATAACACGCAGGTGTGCTTCCCGCTGACCAGATAGTCGACCGCACTGCGGTTGAGGCACCTTCGGTCTAGCTGTCCCTCGGTGCCCCACGGGCGGAAGAGGAAGCTATCACCGGTGAACTCCCGTAAAACCTCGTGGGCCGTGGCGATTTCGGCGACACTCTGCTGCGAATCCAGCTCGCCCAGTGGTCGGCCGTGGGTCAGCGAGTGATTGCCCACCCGATGACCATCCCGAACCATTCGAGTGAGCAGCGCGCGCGCAGCCGCGTCGCCGTCTACGCGGTTGGCGACGACGAAAAAGATCGCCCGAAGCGATCTCTCCGCGAGCATGTCGAGAACCTGGTCGGTCACACCGGGCGTCGGGCCGTTGTCGAAAGTGAGTGTGACCCGTCTGCCTTGCGGCATAGCGTTGATTGACCTCTCCTACTCCACGCCGACGCGCTCGTCCCTCCCCTCAGGGGACGAGTGCGTCAGCTGGCAACGCTAGCTCTGAGTTGTCGCCATAACGGTGCTAACTGATCGATCAGTCAGCTACTCTAGCTCGGCCCACTGAAAACAACCAACGGAGACTCCGTCGACTACGCCCGAACCGAGTCCATCCGCTGCGACAAACGCCCGAATGCGTATTCTCGTGGCGGCTTTCGCGTGCTTCTGCGAGTTTGGGTACGAGAAATCCTCGATGAAGCGGATCGCGTTGCGCGCCGGCGTCTCGCAGCCGCTGCTTCACCACCACTTCGACACCAAAGAACGGTTGATTCAGTCGGCGATCGGCCAGATGGCCGCTGACATCTTCTCGACGGCCGCCGGCCTGTTACCGCAGCAAGGATCGGTCGTTGGACGGCTGGATGCCGCCAAAGAACTGCTGTATGCGCTCTTCGTCAACAATCTGCTCGCCGCGTCCTTCACGGTGGAATTCGCCGCGGCGGCAAACCACAATGAGTCCCTCAAACAAGCCTATTCGGACCACCAGAAAACCCAACGGCGGAATGTCGCGCGCTTCATCGAAGATCTAACTCCCGGGGCAGAGTCCGACTTATCTGTCGGGCTCATCGAGACGTTCCTTCTCGGGATGGCGATGCGCCGCCCCTTCAGCAACGATGAGGCCGCATTCCGGGCCGAGTTCGATGCCCACGCTCAACTGTTGATCGACCATCTCATCGCTCAAGGAACGGAGCGGTCAGCGCGATGACGACCGTCGAGCCGGAAGGCGCGCTCGCGTCCCCGGTCGAGGGGAGCATCGCGGGCAGCAAAGGCACGCCCCTTTTCCTGACCCGTTATGAGCATCCGAACGCCCAGTACACGCTGCTTCTGGTGCATGGCACCGCGGGCTACAGTGCGGCCTACCACGATTTCGCCGAGCAATTCCGGCGCCGTTTTCCAGCGACCGTCTGGACCTTCGACTTGACCGGCCACGGGCGCACCCCCGGCCCGCGGGGCGTCTTCACCTTTGACGACTTCCTCGAGGACGTTCAGGCGGTGTCCGACCACGCCGCCGAACGCACCGGCGTTCCCGTGGTGCTGCACGGGGCCAGTCAGGGCGGCGAAATTGCGTTCCACGCGCTCGCCAGGTGCCCGCAGGTGGCCGGAGCCGTGTGCATGAATATCTTGCTGAACGACGAGCTGCAGATGAACCGGGCGATTCGGTTGATGCGTTCACCGATGATGGATCGTCTGGCCCGGGGTCTTGGCGACCGGGTTCGGGTCCCGCTACGCCGCGTCATTGACTTCAAAGCTGCCTACCAGGAAGACCCAGGTTTGTTGCCGGAGAAGCTGATTGACCCGCTCAATGTCTGGTCCTACGGCTTCAAGAGCTACCACTCCGTCTTCAACTACAGGCCGCCTGAACCCGGTGCGGCCAATACCAAGCCCGTTCTGATCGCCTGCGGCGAGAACGACGAGGTCGTCGACCCCGGCCATGCTCGGGCCTGCTTCGAGCGCATCGGCGGGCCGAAAGACCTCTTCGTGATGCCCGGCGGTGGACACCAGCTGATGATCTTCGAGACCGACTTGTACAGCCGGGTTCTCGACTCATGGATCCGTGAGCGCGTCTTGGGTCGAGCGCGCTCGTGGACGGCGCCGCTCGACGTCGAAGAGCAGGCCTACTTCGACTTCCTCCACCGCGAGCGGCGCAGCGAGCTCAGCGGCGAGCCTGAGTACCGATACTCCTGGCTCGACAAGCTGCTCACCAGAATCCACAACGGCACGATTGAACGCGGTGTGCGCTACTTCGCCCAGGCGCAGGTCAGCCCGCACTGGCGGTTCACTGAAGAGCTCGTCAACAAAATCGACTATGTCGCTTGGCAATTCCTGCGTGACTACTTACCCCAGTCCGCAGCATCTGAGCCTTCGCGGATGGCGGTGGTCGGCTGCGGCAGTGGTACTGCGATCCGTGGTTTGCGTGAGGTGCAGCCCGAGTTTCGGGACTGGGAAATCGATGGCTTCGACGTCGACTACAAAGCCATTCGGGCCGCGAGGCGGTCTTTCGTCGACGTCGCAAGTGTTCAATTCCATGTTGGGGACATCCGCGATCGGAACACTCTGCCCAGCAACCAATTCGACGTGGTCTACATGCACGGAATACTCGACCACTGTGGCGAGCACCGCGCGGTCCTGGCGAATGTCTATCGCGCGCTGAAACCCGGCGGGCGGCTGTTTTATGTGGCTCCAGACCGGAACCTGTACACCTGGCTGTCCTTCGTCACGATCGGCCCGTTGTTTGTGTCCGGCCTGTACAAGTCGACTCACGACTTTCGCCGGTTCGTAAGACCCACCGAACTTTCCAGACTTCTCGAAGATCTCGGTTACCGGTCTTTGCGAAGGCATGGGGCGTCCCGGTCGCCGGCCATCGCCGGGCTTGAATACACGACCAAGCTGAACCCGGTTGCGGCGGGTCGCGCATTTCGCAAGCGCAGCCTTTCCGACTTCACGATCGTCCTGACGAAGGCGCCACGCTTGCTCGGTGGCGGATATATGGGCGAATACGTCGGGGCGGTGGAAAAACCCGTTGCGGAACAAGGCCAGTGGTGACAGTTTCACCGCGCGACGAACGACTTACCAGGCGAGCAGCACGAGTTCCGAGCAGAACCCCGGCCCCATGGCCATCATCAGCCCGAACGAACCCGATGGCGGTGGATCGGCCATGTTGGCGCGAAGTACATCCAGCACCGACACGGAAGAAAGATTTGCGTTGTCACGCAACGATTTTCGAGTGCGATCGAGGGCGTCGACCGGAAGGTCCAACGTGTGCTCGACGGCTTCGATCACCTTCGGTCCACCTGGATGGCAGATCCACGTCGAGATGTCCGCGGGAGTCAGGCCGTGGTCGGCGAGAAAGTCGCGGACATCCTCGCCCAAGTACTTCTCGGCGACGGTCGTGACCTCTGCCGACAACTTGATTTGGAACCCGTTGCTGCCGATATTCCAGCCCATCACATCTTCGGTGTCAGGGTAGAGCCGACTGCGGGTTGCCAGCACCCGCGGCCCGACGGGTGTCAGCGCCGATCCTTTCGCAACGACGGCGCCGGCGCCGTCGCCAAACAGGCTGGTCGCCACCAGATTGGCGATGGAGTAGTCGTCGCGCTGCAGCGTCAACGAACACAGTTCGACAGCGAGCAGTACCGCTACGTGATCGGGAAACGCCAGCAGGTAGTCATGCATGCGGGCCACCCCGGCGGCCCCGGCGACACAGCCGAGTCCGAACAGCGGCACCCGCTTGACGTCAGGTCGCAACCCGACACGAGTCGCCAGCCGGGCCTCCAAGGTCGGCACCGCCAACCCGGTGACCGTCGTCGAAAAAACGATGTCGATATCGGACGGCGTGACCTTTGCGGCGTCGAACGCCGAGAGCAGCGCGCGCTCCCCGAGTTCCAGCGCGGTCTCGACGAAGATCTCGTTCGCCTCGGTGAAGCCGCTCAGCTGGCCGTACTGCGACAACGGCAACGAGATGCGGCGGTTTTCCACTCCGGCACTGGCGCCGAACCGGTCGAAGTGCGGCCCGCCGAAGTTGGTCAGACCCGACAGCGCCTCCCGCTGGCCGACCCGGTGCGGCGGGAATTCGATCGCTACGGCAGCGACGGACGCGGATGATGTGGTGTTGGCGGTCCCCCCCTGTACGCCAGGCGTAACAGGGCCCATTTGTCATCGTATCCAAGTGATCAGAAGCGGCTGAGCCGCTTTGCTGGTGATCCAATTTCTGGAACCAACGTTACAGCACGTCGGATAACTGCAAACTTGTCGCAGCTGGCGACGGGGCGGCGGAAACGCCAGTGTCAGCGTGCCAGTATGTGCACAGCCTGCTCGAATACCTTTGGGAGCAGGGTGCATGCGGGCACGATCGCGCGTCGAGCCGTCTTCGGTACGGTGGTCAGCACCAGCCCGCGGGTGAGCAGTCGGTAGTCGCGGGTTATTCGATGCCAGGCCGATTCGTATGACGAGGGCATCTCGTCGGCAATAGCCGTCACCGCCGAGGCAGCCTGTTTGATGGCCAGGCTGACGCCCTCACCGGTGAGCGCGTCTTCGTAGCCGGCCGCGTCACCCACCAACAGCACCCGTCCCGCGACGCGGCGCGACACCACCTGCCGCATGGGTCCGCAGCCGCGAGCACGGCCCCGGTCGGCGTCTTGCAGATGGCGTGCCAACTCGGGGAACCAGGCAATGTCCGGGCGCTCTTGCGACAGGATCGCCACGCCGACAAGGTCGGGTTCGACGGGTGTCACGTACGCTTCGCCCCACCGTGACCAGTGCACTTCGACGAACTCCGACCACGCCGGCACTTGGTAGTGCCAGCGAACCCCGAACCGTCGTGGGCGTCCGGCCACCACGCTGATACCGACGGCGCGGCGGACCGTCGAATGCAGTCCGTCGGCGGCAATCAGCCATTTCGCGCGGATCCCTGCTGCCGTGACGCCGTGAGCGTCCTGGTCGACACTGGTGATGCGCGTCGAGATCCATTCGGTGTCTTGTTCTTTGGCGCGCGACGCCAGCGCGGCGTGCAAAGTGGTACGCCGCACGCCGCGTCCCGAGCGGCCGCGGAATGGCGCTTCGACTCGGCGTTCCTCATCGAGATAGGCGATACCCCGCAACGGCATCCCATAGGGGTCGACGCCCAGCGACACTAGTTCTGCCAAGCCGCCGGGCATCAGGCCCTCGCCGCATGCCTTGTCGATCGGATCGCTTCTCGGTTCCGCCACGATCACCGAAAGCCCTTGTTGGCGAGCGTTTATCGCCGACGCGAGACCGGCTGGGCCGCCGCCCACGATCAGCAGGTCGGCGTCATATGTCATCTGCGCCGCTCCTTCTCACCGATTTGTTCTGCGCCATCGCCGGCGCCTACTCGGTAGCCCAGTGCGGCGTTCTCGACCCTGATCCGTACCGTCAGCAGCAGTGCATTGGCCAGCGTGAAACCGATGGCTGTCAGCCACGCCGTGTGCACCAGAGGCAACGCCAGACCCTCGGCGACGACCGCCACATAGTTCGGGTGGTGCAGAAACCGGTACGGACCTCGTCGTACCAACGGCGCGTCCGGCACCACAATGACCAGGGTGTTCCAGCGTCGGCCCAGCGTTCCCACACACCACCAGCGCAGCACCTGGCTGGCTGCCACCACAGCGAGCATCGGCCAACCCAGCCAGCCGATAAAGGGCCGATGCAGGCCCCACACTTCGATGACGCAGCCCAGTAGCAGCGCGGTGTGAAGAGTGACCATCACCGGATAGTGCTCGTGACCAAATTCCTTGCCGCCTTGGCTGAAAGCCCATCGCGCGTTGCGTTTGGCGACAACGAGCTCTATCAGCCGTTCGATGCCGACGGCCAGGATCAGCAGGTAGTACATGCCTACCAGCTAAGCAGCACGAGTTCGGCGGAAAAGCCGGGGCCCATGGCGATCATCAGTCCCAGCGAGCCGGGCGGCGGCGGGTCGGTCATGGTGTCTTGAAGAATATCCAGCACCGAAACAGACGACAGATTCCCGTTGTTGCGCAGAGACTTTCGAGTGTTATCGAACGCATCTGTCGACACGTCGAGCACATTTTCGACTGCGTCGATTACCTTCGGGCCGGCGGCGTGTAGGACCCATCGTGAGATATCCGCTGTGGTCAACCCGTGGTCGGCGAGGAAGTTGCGGATGTCATCACCAAGGTATTTCTCTACGACCGTGGCAATTTCGACGGACAGGACGATCTGGAATCCCGCGGTGCCGATATTCCAGCCCAGTACGTCCTCGGTGTCCGGGTAGGTACGGCTGCGGGTCGCGACCAGTTTCGGTCCGATTGTCGGCCGGTCGGCTCCAGTCGCGATAACCGCGGCGGCGCCGTCACCGAACAGGCTGGACGCGACCAGATTTGCGATCGAATGGTCCTCGCGCTGAATGGTCAACGAACACAACTCGACCGCGAGCAGCGCAGCCACATGATTGGGGAAGGCCCGAAGGTAATCGTGTACGCGCGCCATGCCGGCGGCACCCGCGACACAACCCAGTCCGAACAGCGGCACCCGCTTGACGTCGGGTCGAAAACCCAGCCGGGTCGCTAGCCGCGCTTCCAGCGAGGGGACGGTGAGTCCAGTGACCGTGGTCGAGAACACGACGTCGACCTCGGACGGCTCGATTTCGGCTTGTGCGAATGCCGATTTCAATGCCCGCTCACCCAACTCGAGTGCGATGTCAAGGTAGGCGTCGTTGGCTTCGGTGAAGCCGCTGAGCTCTCGGTAACGCGACAGGGGCAGCGCAAGATGGCGTGTCTCAACCCCACTGGTGGCGGCGAATCGTCGAAACTCGGGACCGGCGAAATCGGCCAGGGCGCCAATCACTTCGTCTTGGCTGTGCCGGTGCGGCGGGAACTCGACGGCCACCGAGGCGACCGACGGTGTTCCCGTCGTGAGTTCGGACAGTTCGATGTCAGGTGTCACGGGACGCGCGCCCGGAATTATGTTGCCCACACTGAGAATACGAACTTCCTTCGCTGCCGGTTCAATGTGACTGCGCTCACTGGTAATTC
>NZ_JBAPRN010000022.1:0-20905 GCF_049281135.1 Mycobacterium sp.
CATCAGGTCCAACCAGTTCTCCGCGGTCGATACTCTTCCGGGCGCGAAGATACCAGTGCCTCCTGCGGGGTCCTGGAAAACTCCGGTGCCGTCGTCGTAGGTGGTGTAGGACGTGCCGTTGGCCTGCGGAACCGGGCCGGGCGGCGGGCCCCATGGCTTTTCTGCCGGCGGGTACGGCGCTCCGGGCAATCCCTCCGGCGGCGGCGGCGCGGGAACGACCTTGGGGAACGGTATGGCGGGGCCCTGCGGCGGGTACGGCGACGGCGGAATCCACGCCTGCCGACCGTCGGTCCCACCGGTGTTGGGCGGCGCCGGCGTCGGGAAGGGCTGGTGCGGCGCCGGGCCGGGACCTTCGATCACACCCGGCGGCAGCGGCCCGGCTACCGGCGTTCCCGGGTCAGGGTCATTTTGCGGCGGAATGAACGGATACCTGTTGGGCGGCAAAATGTTCAGCCCGTTCGTCACCGGGGTGCCGTACGGGATCGGCGGTCCGCGCCACGGGTTGGTACCGATCGGCACATAACCCTTGGGATCACGGCAGAGTGCCACGGTCGGGGCCCGCTTGCCAGGGAATTCCTGACACGGGTAGTTACGCGCTCCGCGTACTGCTGCCGGATCGTTCTGAGCGGTCTTGCAGTACATGTCGGTCGGGATCTCCCGCAGCGTCTCGTCGGCCGGGGTCCGAATCAACGGTGGCGGAATGAATCCGGTGGTGCACGGCGGCGGGTCGACGTTGACCTTGAAGTCGAGCTTGGCGCCCTCGTCCTGGGGTTCGCCGTTGGCCGCGGTGATGATCGCGGCGAACAATGCCGGCAGCACCACCAGAAGTTGCTCAATCGACTTGTGATAGATGACGCCTACCCTGCCCAGGTTGGCCAGGTTGGCCGCCAGCATCGGGAACGAGGGACGGATACCGGAGAACGCCGTGTTGGCCTGATCCACGGCCGGCGGCACGACCGTCAGCAGCGTACGCAATTGTGGATCAGCTTGGTGCACTTCGGAAGTGAACCGCGCCAGACCTTCGGACAGCGACTTGATGTCATTGCCGGAGCGAATTTGGGCCTGCAAAAACGGGCCGACTTGATCGATCAGCTGCGACGTCTGCGGGAATTCGGCATTGGCCTGGTCCACCAGCAGGCGGGACGACTCGAGCAGCCGGGCCAACTCGGGGCCGGATCCGTTGAACGCGTTGAAGGTTTCGTGCAGTAACCCGCGCAATCGGGTGTCAGCGACGCTGTTGACCAGTGTCTCCGACTGGTGCAGCAGAGTCGCGATTCCCACACTGATCACGGTGTTGTTCCGGTCGATGCGAGATCCGTTGTGCAGCTTGGTCGTGGCCGCATGCTCGGGAGGCACCAGGTCGATGTACTGCTCACCGATGGCCGACACGCTCTTCACCGATGCGGTGACGTTCGACGGGACATTGGTGCCGCTGTTCAGCCGCATCACCGCGTCGACGCCGTCGGGGGTGAGACCCACCGAGTCGACACGGCCCACAGCGACCCCGCGATAGGTGACGTTGGCGTTTTTGTACAGCCCGCCGCCTGCGACGAAGTTGGCTGTCACCCGGTAGGTGCCGATGCCCATCGCGGCCGGCAACCGCAGGTAGAAGATCGCCATGATGACGACGGTGATCACCGTGACCACCGCGAAGATCGCCAGTTGGACGCGAGTCAGTCGGTCCAGCATCAGTTGTTCCCTGCTGGTGTACCCGGCGGGATCTTGAACGGATCCGCGGCCTGCCCGGAGAGGTTGGCCATTTCACCGAGTAGGAAGTCCGGCGGATTGAGGATGTCCTTCATGTGCAGCATGTTCGGGTCCAGTGGCCACGACGTGGTGAAGAACGTCTCGCCCAGCCGTCGGACCGTGAGGTCGAAGGTGGTGAACACATTGAGGTAGTCACCCCGTACCGCTTGCTTGATACCGAAGTTCGGGAACGGGAACGTCAGCAGCAGCTGATTGGACGTCACGAAGTTCTTGCGGTTGTCGGCCAGCGCCTTGGTGTTGGCGTAGATGTCTTTGAGGTCCGCGGCGAAATCCACTTTTGTTTGTGAAAGGACCTGCGCCGCAACTGTTGACACCCTTTTGAGAGCGCCGAACGCCTCGACGATCTTGTCACGGTTCTTGTTGAGCACTCGCAGCGCCTCGGGAAGCGTTTCCAGCGTCCGCCCGAGGCTGTCCTTGTTGTTGGCCAGAATCGCCGAGAACCGGTCCAGTCCGTCGATGGCCGCAACGATGTCGTTGACTTGATTGTTCAGCCCGGCCGTGAGTTCGGCCAGCCGCGGCACCAAATTGTTGAACTGGCCTTCCCTACCGGCGACCGCCTGATAGGTCTCGTCGGTAATCTCTTGCAGCGCACCCAGGTTACCCTTGTTGACCACGACACCGAGCGCGGAGAACACTTCCTCGGTGGTCGGGAAGCGACTGGTTCGGGTTTCCTGAATGGCCGAACCGTCGACCAGCCTGCCCGTTGGCGGCTGATTCGGTGGCGCCGCCAACTCGACATGCTGGGAACCAAGCAGCGAGGTCTGCGCCACCCGGGCAATGGAATTGGCCGGTAACACCACGTTGCGGTCCAGTGTCAGCTTGACCGCGGCATAGAAACTCCCATCGGTGCGCTGCATCGCGTCAATGCCCGAAACGCTGCCTACCGTGACGTCGTCGACCATGACGGGCGAATTCTGCGGCAGAGTCGCCACGTCGGCCAGATTGACCGTGATCGAGAATGAGCCCGTGCCGTGGCCTGCGGTACCGGGCAGGGCGACCGAGTTCAATCCGCCGAACTGGCACCCCGCAAGCAGCGCGCTGCCTGCGGCCAATGCGCTGCCGCGCAACCAGATCCGCCTCATCGCCCGGCCCCCTGCTCGGCCGGCAAGGGCAGAGAGGGCGCCGGGGCAGCCGGTGCAGGACCCGGCCGGGGGCCGAACGGGTTTGGCGTCGCGGCGGGCGCGCCAGGCGCTGGACCGTTGGTCGATGCCTGCGGAACCATCAGCGCCTGCAGGTCGGCCGGATTGGGCGGATGCGCCCCGGGCGCCGGTATCCAGTGCAGGTCTGGAATGGGTGTCTGTGCCCTGGCCTGGGTCTCCGGGGTGTCGTATTGGATCTGGCCCTTGTAAGCGGTGATCATGTTGAGCGGGTGGAACATGAACGGCGGGTAATTGAACGTCAGCCGGCGTAGTGGCGGCCCCAACCGCTCGCGGCAGATCTCGGCGCGCTTGTAGTACTCGGGTCCGGACGGACCCGCAGTGGTGTCGAACGAACCGCCGCAGATGAATTGCACCGGGTTGGCGAACTCGGGGATCGAGATCAGCCCGTTCAGCGTCCCCTGCGCGGGGTCGTAGATGTTGTAGAAGTTGGCGATGCCGGGGCCGGCGACGTGCAGCACCTGCTCGATGTCTTCACTTTGGTCGCTCAACACCTGGGTCAGGTCGGTGAGCTTGTCGACTGTTCCGATCAGCGTCGAGTTGTTCTGCTGTAGAAAGCCTTTGACGTCGATCAGTGCCTGGTTCAAGGTTCCGAGGGTGTTGTCGAGATGCGTCGAGCTCTTGGCGAGCACCTGCGATACCGAGGCCACATGGCCGGAAAACGCGACGATCTGCTCGTTGCTCGCCGAAAGCGCATCGACCAACACCTGCAGGTTCTTGACCGTGCCGAAGATGTCGGTGCGTGAATCACCCAGTCGGCCAGCGGCGCGCGACAGTTCGCGCAGTGAGGTACGGAACGAGTCACCCGTGCCGTTGAACGTGTCCGCGGCCTGGTTGATCGCCTTGCCCAGCGGCCCCTGCAGCTGCCCGGCCGCGGGGCTCAGCTGCTTGGCCAAATCAGTCAGCGATTGCTTGACCTCGTCCCACTCGACCGGGACGGCGGTGTGGGCCAACGCGATGGTCGCGCCGTTGGGCAACGCCGGCCCGCTGGTGTACGCGGGGGCGAGCTGGATGAACCGCGCCGCAACCAAATTGGGCGACATGATGATTGCGCGAGCGTCCGCGGGAACCTTGACATCGCGATCCACGGACATGGTGATTTTCACGTCTTCGGCCCGCGGTTCGATCGACTCGATGGTGCCCACCGGCACGCCGACGATCCGGATCTGGTCCCCGGGGTACAGCCCGACCGCCGAGGTGAAGTAGCCGACGATCTTGTTGCCGCTGCGGCCCGGCCAGGCCAGGTAGGCGCCCACAACGACAAAGACGGCAAGCAAGATTGCCAACGCCAGCCGCAACCCGCGGCGACGTTCCCGTAAAGCGGAGGAAAGTGTCATGGCGACTGCGGCCTCAACTTCCAGCGCTCTTGGACGAGGCCGCGCAAGTAGTCCGCGAAGCTGGCCGGCAGCTTGCCGGGCTGGAACACGGCGTCGAACATGATCCCGACGATCGGGGCGGGGAGCACACCGTAGACGTTCACGTTGAATCCGGGCCCGGAGCCGACCACTTCACCGAGCGTGGTTGCATAGGCCGGCAACCGTTTCAGCGCCTCACTGATGTAGTCACGACGTTCGTTGAGGTCGTCCAGCACGGTGTTGAGCTTGCTCAGCGCGGGGCCGAACTCCTTGCGGTTATCGGCGACGAAGCCCGACAGCTGCGCCGAGACGTCGTCGATGCCGGAGATCAGCTCCGCCAGCGCGGCACGGCGCGCATCGATCGCAGCGAACAACTGGTTCCCGTCGACGATCAGCTTGTTCACCTGCCCAGCACGCTCGGCGAGCACTCCGGTCACTGATTTGGCATGTGCCAGCAGTTGCTCCAGCGCTTCGTCGCGGGTATTCAAACTGCGCGACAGCGAGGTGATGCCGTCCAGCGCACCGCGCAGTTGCGGGGTGGCGTCGTGCAAGGCGTCGGTGAGGACCTTCAGCGATTTCTCGAACTGGGCCTTGTCCAAGTCGCCGGCGTTGTGGCCCAAGTCTTCCAGCGCGGAGCCAAGAGCGTACGGCGTCGTCGTCCGGCTCAGTGGGATGGTGGTGGCCATACCCGATCCCGCCGGGGTCACGGCCACCGCCCGCTGCCCGAGGATTGTCTCGGTGCGGATTGCCGCGAGCGACTGATCGCCGACGTTCACGTGGCGATCCACGGTGAAAGCGATCTTGGCGTTTTCGCCGGCGAGCGTAACTGCTTGCACCTTGCCCACTTTGATGCCGGAGACGTAGACGTCGTTGCCGGGGTTGATCCCGCCGGCGTCGGCGAAATAGGCGGTGTAGGGCCGGCCTTGCGGCCAGAACGGCAGCTTGGTGTAGCCGAACGCGACCAGGATGACGCACACCACCAGGACCACTCCGAAGATCCCGGTGCGGAGTGGGTCGCGGTCGCGGCGTTGGGTGCTACTTGTTGACAAAAGCGCACCTGCCTTTGCTCGGATCCACCTGGCCACCCAGCGGGAGGATGATGTCGCTGCCGGCCGGGCCGTTGATCTTCAGCGACACCGTGCAGAAGTAAATGTTGAAGTACGCACCGTAGGCGCCGAGCGCCGACAGCCGGAGGTAGTCCTCGCCGAGTTGCTCGATGTCGTTGTTCAACTCGGGCAGTCGATCGTTCAATTCTCCGGCGAGCGGGCGGAGGTTCTCCAGGGTGCCTTGCAGCGGTCGGCGTGAATGCTTCAGTAGATCAGTCAGATCCGACGTGGTGGTGGCCAGTGGTGGTATCGCGCCCGCGATCGCGTCACGGCCCCCGGCCAGCCCGGTGATCAGTTTCTGCAGCTGGTCGACGGTGTCGGAGAACTGCGCCCCTTTGGCGTCGACGGTGGCCAGCACGGCATTGAGATTGGTGATCACGTCACCGATAGCACGGTCGTGCGCGCCGAGCGTCGACCCGAACGAATTTGTGTTGGCCAGCAGGTTGGACAGTGCGCCGCCTTGGCCCTGCAGCAGGTCGATCACGTAGCTGCTGATCGTGTTGACCTTGTCGGCATCCAGTCCCTTGAGCACCGGGCGTAGGCCGCCGAGGAGCGCGTCGAGGTCCAGAGCCGGCTGGGTGTGGCGCTGGTCGATGGTCCCTCCGGGCGGGAGCTTGCGCAATTCCCCAGGGCCCGAGGCGATTTCCAGGAACCGGTCGCCCACCAAGTTGTCGTACCGGATCAGCGCGCGCGTCGACGAGTAGAGCGTGTAGCGCTTGTCCACACTGAAAGCCACGTCCACGGTGTTGTTCGGGTTGAGTTTGACCTCGTTCACCGAGCCGACCGGCACACCGGCAATCCGGACCTTCTGGTTTCCCTTCAGCCGGGTCGCGTCAATGAAGTTGGCGTGGTAGGTGTTTGACGGCCCGAAGCGGAACTCCCCGAAGGTCACCACCAGACCGAATGCCACCAGCAACATGGTGATGGTGAAGATGCCGACCTTTATCATGATGGAGCGCTGCGATTCGTAGCTGTCCATCAGAAGTCGTCCCGCTCAGCAAATGCGCCGTGGAACAACCATTGCAACGTCGACGGAGCATCCACCTGCACCTCGGTGAACGGCTCATAGGGGATATTCGCGTTGTCGGTCACCAGGAATGGAGCGCGGTACCAGGAGCCGCCGGTCTGCTTGGTGGGAAGGTCGGGCAGTCCGCGGCAGTTCGGACCACCGGAGGCGTTGACCCTCGGCAGGCTCTCCGGATAGGTGTACGTCGGCGCACCCAGGACGAAGCTCGACGAGGTGAACAGGCCCGCTTTCTTGACACCGAGGATCGGTGCGAATTCTTGGATACCGCGGTTGATGGCTCCGAAGAGGCAGCCGAATTCCGGTGAATAGTCGGCGGTGACTTTCAGCGGAGCGCGCAGCCGTTTGATCGCGTCGATCAAATTCTGCTCGGCAGGCGCCAATGTGTCATAAGCGTTGTTGGACAAGCCAATTGCGGACAAGAGTGCGGTATTCAGATTGCTCTGCTCGTCGACCACCGTCTTGGCGATCGTCGGCGTGTTGTTGAAAACTGTGACCAGGTCGGGTGCCGCATCCGCGTAAATGTTGGCGACGGCGGCCGTCCTCCGGAAGTCCTGCTGCAAAATGGGTAGCTTTGGATTGAGTTGCTGCGTAAAGGTATTCAGGCCCGACAGCACTCCGCCCAGGTCTTTGCCATGTCCCCGTAGACCTTCGGCCAGCGCGCTCAGCGTCCCGTTCAACTCGACAGGATCGATCTTTTGCAGCAGGCCGATGAGCGACTGGAACAGCGTGTTGACCTCCAACGAAACTGCCGACACCGCGAGGTGCGCACCCGGGCGCAACGCAGCGGGCGACGGTGATTTCGGAGGAACGAACTCCACTGACTTCGCACCAAATACGGTGCTGCTGGCGATGTGCACGGCGGCGTTGGAGGGGATGTAGTGCAACTCGCCGCCGTCAATGGCGAGCCTTAACTGAGCGTCCTCGCCCGCATAGCTGATGTCGTCGACCTTGCCGATCTGGACTCCGCGATATTTCACCTTGTTGCCGCGGTCCATCTCCAGCCCGGCCCGCGGCGCGGTCAGAGTCACGGTGTCGGTCGGGGAAAACGCCGCCGTGTAGGAGAGGTAAGTGAGCACCACAGCCGCCACCAACAGAGAGGCCAGCAGCGCCGCTGCCAGCCTGACGTGAGTGCGTTGCGCACCGGTGCTTGCCACTGTCCCCCTTACCCGGAGAGGTTGAAGTTACCGGACGCGCCGTAGACCGCCAGCGAGATGAACAAAGTAATGACGACGACCACAATCAGCGACGTGCGCACCGCCTGGCCGACTGCCAGGCCGACACCCACCGGACCGCCAGAAGCGTTGTAGCCGTAGTACGTATGTATCAGCATCACCGCGATCGACATCACGATGGCTTGCAGGAACGACCACAGTAGATCGGTGGGAATGAGGAAGGTGCTGAAGTAGTGGTCGTACAGACCGGCCGACTGCCCGTTGATGAACACCGTGGTGAATCGTGCGGCGAAAAACGAGGCCAGTACGGCAAGCGAGTAGAGCGGGACGATCGCGATCAAACCCGCGATCAGCCGGGTCGACACCAGGTAGGACACCGAATGCACGGCCATCGACTCGATGGCATCGATCTCCTCGGCGACCCGCATCGCGCCCAGTTGGGCTGTCGTACCCGCACCAATGGTGGCGGCCAGCGCGATCCCGGCAACCACCGGCGCGACGATACGCACATTGAGGAACGCGGACAAGAAACCGGTCAACGCCTCGATACCGATGTTGCCCAACGACTCATAGCCCTGCACCGCGATAACGCCACCTGACGCCAGCGTCAAAAACGCTGCAACGCCGACCGTTCCGCCGATGAGCACCAATGCGCCTGTACCCATTGTCATTTCGGCGATCAGCCGGATCGTCTCTTTGCGATAGCGGGTGAGCGCGTTCGGGATGTAGCGCATCGACTCGCCGTAGAACAGCGCCTGCTCGCCGAAGGTGTCGACCGGTCCGGCGAACCGGTGGAAGAAGCGGCGAATCCGCACCGTGGCGTCGTAGCTCATCGCTTTACCGGGCCAGCACTCGAACGCCGATCGCGGTCATGATGACGTTGATCACGAACAGGCAGATGAACGCGTAAACCACCGTCTCGTTGACGGCGACACCGACACCTTTCGGGCCGCCCTTGACCGTGAGCCCCCGGTAGCAACCGACCAGTCCGGCGACCACGCCGAACAGCAAAGCCTTGACCTCGGACAGCACCAGCTCGCCGAGGTGGGTCAGCACGGTCAACCCGTTGACGAATGCACCCGGGTTGACCCCCTGCAACAACACCGAGAAGACGTAGCCACCGGCGATGCCGATCGCCGAGACCAGCCCGTTGAGGAGCAGCGCGACGAAGGTCGACGCCAGCACTCTGGGCACCACCAGTCGTTGAATCGGATCGATGCCCAGCACTCGCAGCGCGTCGATTTCCTCGCGGATGGTGCGCGCACCCAGGTCGGCGCAGATTGCGGTGGCACCCGCGCCGGCCACCACCAGCACGGTGACGACGGGTCCCAGCTGGGTGATGGTTCCGAACGCGGTGCCCGCACCGGACAGGTCGGCGGCGCCGATCTCACGAAGGAGAATGTTGAGCGTGAACGCCACCAAAACGGTGAACGGGATCGCCACCAGCAACGTCGGGATCAGCGAAACCCGGGCGATCATCCAGGTCTGGTCGAGGAACTCACGGAACTGGAAAGGCCGCTGGAATGTCTTACGGAAGGTATCGAGGGCCATCTCAACGAAGCCGCCCACTGCCCGGGCCGGGACCACGAGCTGTTCGATCAACCTGGTTCCCTTCTCGCGCGGGTGTCTCCACGTCTCAGAGCGAAGCCCTTGTTTCCCCGGTTGCGCCGCTTTAGCTTGTTTCTGAGCCCGTAGCGGTCCGCGTGAGCCGGCCAATCGTAACTAGAACACGTTCGGCGTGTCAAAGAACTGCGGAATTAGACAAATGTTAGTAGTTTCAGCAGGTCAGAGCCTTTGTGACGCAGGTCATTCTGGAACGTGTTCTAGTCGACTTCGATTCCCGACCCAGGGCTCCCGACCCGGAAAATCAGTCCACTAAACCGACCGCCGAAAAAGTGCGTTTCGGATCACGGCCCGCAAAGTAATCGCTGAGTTCGGCGCTGAGGTTGTCGGGATCCCACGCCTGCGCACGCGCGTCAAACTGATGCTCGATGGTGGGCGCCGCCATCAAAGTCACTCGCGGGCCGTATACGACAAATACCTGGCCGTTGACGTCCTTGGCCGCCGGCGATGACAGGAATCGCACCAGGGTGACCACGTGCTCGGGCGACAGCGGATCAATTTCGCCGTCAGCAACCTCGGGTGCGTCACCGAAGACTTCGGCGGTCATCGCGGTCCGCGCCCGCGGGGCGATCGCATTCGCGCACACCCCGTACCGGCCCAGACCCCGGGCGGCGGTCAGAGTCAGCGAGATGATGCCCGCCTTCGCCGCTCCGTAGTTCGCCTGCCCGACCGGGCCCACCAGGCCGGCCTCCGACGAGGTGTTGACGATGCGGCCGTACACCGATCCGCCGGCCTCTTTCGCCTTCGACCGCCAATAGGTGGCGGCATTGCGGGTCAACAGAAAATGACCGCGCAGGTGCACGGCGATCACCGCGTCCCAGTCTTCGTCGGACATGTTGAACAGCATCCGGTCCCGCGTGATCCCGGCGTTGTTCACCACGATGCTCAGGCCGCCCAGGCCGTCGGCGGTGCTGACCAATTCGTCAGCCGTGTCGCGTTGGCTGATGTCGCCTGCGACGGCAACGGCCTTGGAGCCGGCGGTGGTGATTTCGTCGATGACGTCCGAGGCATCCAGCGCGGCGGCGATGTCATTGACGACGATGGTCGCGCCCGCGCGGGCTAAGCCGATCGCCTCGGCGCGGCCCAGGCCCGCCGCCGCGCCGGTCACCACCGCGACCTTTCCGGATAGATCGGCCGAATTCGTGCTGCTAGTCAATTTATGAATACCTCTAGTCTTCGCGTACCAGGGCTGCTCGCGGGCATTCGTGGATCGCCTGCTCGGCCGCCGCCTCCTGATCGGCCGGAACCGGATCGGTCTTCACCACCGCGTAATCCTCGTCATCGAGGTCGAAGATATCCGGCGCGATTCCCAAGCACACTGCGTTGCCTTCACACCGGTCGTGGTCGACTATCACCCGCACGACGCCCTCCTAGAACGTGGCTTTCATTTCGGTATGCCCACCATACGACGCGTCCCGGTTGCGTCCAGGCGAACGGTCGCTGGACCCCCAGACTAGAACGTGTTACAACCAGGGAAGCGAATGGGTAGCCGTTGATGCAGGCTGCCGCACAACTCACCCACGACTGGAGGGCGGCCGGATGCGCATCAGTTACACCCCGGAGCAAGAGGAGCTGCGTCGCGAGCTGCGGTCGTACTTCACCAAGCTCGTCACCCCGGAGCGCCGTGAGGCGCTGAGCTCGACATCGGGAGAGGTCGGCGAGGGCAACGTCTACCGCGAGACGGTCGCACAGATGGGCAAGGACGGGTGGCTCACCCTGAACTGGCCCAAGGAGTACGGCGGCCAGGACCGCTCCCCGATGGACTCGCTGATCTTCACCGACGAGGCGGCGATCGCCGGCGCACCGGTGCCGTTCCTGACCATCAACAGCGTCGCGCCGACGATCATGGCGTTCGGCACCGAGGAGCAGAAGAAGTTCTACCTGCCGCGCATCGCTAAAGGGGAACTGCACTTCTCCATCGGCTACTCCGAGCCCGGCGCCGGCACCGACCTGGCGAACCTGCGAAGCACCGCGGTGCGCGACGGTGACGACTACGTGGTCAACGGCCAGAAGATGTGGACCAGCCTGATCGCCTACGCCGACTACGTCTGGCTGGCGGTCCGCACCAACACCGAAGCCAAGAAGCACCGCGGCATCTCGATGCTGATCGTGCCAACCAGCTCAGAAGGCTTCTCCTGGACGCCGGTGCACACCATGTCCGGAGTGGACACCAGTGCGACGTACTACCAGGACGTTCGTGTTCCGGTCGCCAACCGGGTGGGCGAGGAGAACGGCGGCTGGAAGCTGGTGACCAACCAGCTCAACCACGAGCGCGTAGCGCTGGTGTCGCCGATGCCGATCATCATGGCGCTCAACCAGGTTCGGGACTGGGCGCAGAACACCAAGGATGCCGCCGGCGCCCGGCTCATCGATTCGGAATGGGTGCAGCTGAACCTGGCCCGGGTGCACGCCAAGGTCGAGGTCCTCAAGCTGATCAACTGGGAGCTGGCCTCGTCGGAGTCCGCGTCACCGTCGCCGGCGGACGCGTCGGCGGCCAAGGTTTTCGGCACCGAGCTGGCCACCGAGGCTTACCGGCTGCTGATGGAGGTCTTGGGCACCGCGGCGACCGTGCGACAGGATTCGCCCGGCGCATTGCTGCGCGGCCGGGTCGAGCGGATGCACCGCGCCTGCTTGATCCTGACCTTCGGCGGCGGCACCAACGAGGTGCAACGCGACATCATCGGCATGGTGGCGCTCGGCCTTCCCCGAGCCAACCGCTAGCGAATTCTGGAGAACCCATGGACTTCTCAACAACCGAAGCCGCGCAGGACCTCGGTGGTCTGGTCACCACGATCGTCGACGCGGTGTGCACGCCCGAACATCAGCGCAAGCTTGACGGCCTCGACCAACGGTTCGACCGCGAGCTGTGGAGCAAGCTCATCGACGCCGACATCCTCTCCACTGCCGCACCAGAATCCTTGGGTGGAGGCGGGTTTGGCGTCCTCGAAGAGGTCGCTGTACTGGTCGGCCTCGGCCACCAGCTGGCCGCTGTGCCCTACCTCGACTCGGTGGTGCTGGCCGCCGGAGCGCTGGCCCGGTTCGGCTCCACCGAACTCCAGCAGGACTGGGGTGTCCCCGCGGTGAGCGGAAAGAAGATCCTCGCCGTTGCCCTCGACGGCGAAATGGGTGACGGACCGGTGCAGGCCACGTCAGCCGGCGACGGCTACCGGCTGACCGGAACCCGCACTCAGATCGCGTACGGACCGGTCGCCGACGGCTTTCTCGTCCCGGCCGAAACCGATTCCGGGACTTCCGTTTTCCTGGTCGCCACCAGCGACCCGGGCGTCACCGTGACCGCGCTGGACACCACCGGCCTGGGCAGCATCGGACATCTACGGCTAGACGGAGTCGAGGTCGGCAATGGACGCGTCGTCGGCGACGACGAGGTGGTCAACTGGATCAAGACGCTGGACGTACTGGGCCACAGCGCGTTCCAGCTCGGCGTGCTCGAACGCGGTCTGCAGCTGACCGCTGAATACGCGCAGACCCGTGAGCAGTTCGACCGCCCGATCGGCAGCTTCCAGGCGGTCGGGCAACGGCTGGCGGACGGCTACATCGACGTCAAGGGCCTGCGCCTGACACTTACCCAGGCGGCGTGGCGACTCAGCGAGGATCTGCCCGCCGACACCGAGGTCGCGACCGCAGCATTCTGGGCGGCTGATGCCGGGCACCGGGTGGCGCACAGCATCGTTCACATTCACGGCGGTGTCGGCATCGACACCGACCACCCGGTGCACCGCTACTTCCTGGCCGCCAAGCAAACCGAGTTCGCGCTGGGCGGTGCCACCGGTCAACTGCTGAAGATCGGTCGCGAGCTGGCGGACACCCCCGCCTAGCTGTGCGCCCGGCGACGATGCGGCTCGTGCAGCGGCCCGAGGTGGGGGCACTCCCCCTCGCCGCTGCGCGGCTGGGGGTACCCCCACCCGCTTGCGGGGGAGAGGCGGGCTGGTGAGCGACGCACTTCCTACCGTCGCCGATCTGCTGGCCCCGCTGGTTGACGTCGACGATCGGGGCGTCCACTTCGAGGATTCATTCGTCAGCTGGCGCGACCATCTCCGGCAGGGCGCCGCGGTCGCAGCGGCACTGCGCGCGCGCCTTGACCCGAGCCGGCCACCGCACGTCGGGGTGCTGTTGGAGAACACACCGTTCTTCTCCTCGGTCTTGGTCGCCGCGGGGATGACGGGAATTGTCCCGGTCGGACTCAACCCGGTGCGCCGGGGCGCGGCGCTGCATCGAGACATCGACCACGCCGACTGCCAACTGGTCCTGGCCGACACGAATTCAGCTGGCACGCTGGACGATATCGAACACCTCAATGTCGACTCCGCCTCATGGGCTGACGAGGTCGCGGCACATCGTGACGCCGAAATACGATTTCAAGCCGCGGTGCCCGATGACCTGTTCATGCTGATCTACACCTCGGGCACCAGCGGTAATCCCAAGGCTGTCATGTGTAGCCACGGCAAGGTCGGGATCGCCGGCGTGACGATGACCGATCGCTTCGGACTCGGCCCGAGCGACGTCTGCTACGCATCGATGCCGTTGTTCCATTCCAACGCGGTTCTGGTCGGGTGGGCGGTGGCGCTCGCCTGCCGGGGCTCAATGGTATTGCGGCGCAAGTTCTCTGCGTCGGGCTTTCTGCCCGACGTACGCCACTACGGTGCGACCTACGCGAACTACGTGGGAAAGCCGCTGTCGTATGTGCTCGCCACACCCGAGCGGCCCGACGACGCCGACAATCCATTGCGGTCGGTGTACGGCAACGAGGGCGCACCCGCCGACATCGACCGTTTCGCTGCCAGGTTCGGCTGCCGGGTCATCGACGGGTTCGGGTCGACAGAGGGCGGGATCGCCATCGGTCGCACACCGGACACTCCGGATGGCGCTCTGGGGCCGATACCCGACGGGGTCGAGATCATCGACGTCGACACCGGCCAGCCCTGCCCGGTCGGTGTGGTCGGCGAGCTGGTAAACGTCACTGGCGCAGGACGTTTCGAGGGCTACTATAACGATCCGGAGGCCAACGCGCAGCGGATGGCCGGCGGCATATACCACAGCGGCGACCTTGCCCACCGTGACGAAGCCGGTTACGCGTACTTCGCCGGCCGACTCGGTGACTGGCTACGGGTCGACGGCGAGAACCTCGGCACCGCCCCGATCGAGCGGGTGCTGGCACGGCATCCGGATGTGACGGAGGTCGCGGTGTACGCGGTGCCCGATCCGGCCGTCGGCGACCAGGTGATGGCCGCTCTGGTGCTGGCGTCCGGCGCCGAATTCGACACCGACAAATTCCGCGCATTCCTGGCTGAGCAGACCGATCTCGGGCCCAAGCAGTGGCCCTCATACATCCGGGTCAGCACCAGCCTGCCGCGCACCGCGACTTACAAGGTGCTCAAGCGGCAACTGTCGGCCGAGGGTCTGGACTGCGCGGATCCGGTGTGGCCCATCCGGCGGTGAACAGCTTCAACGCGTTGTCGAGTCGGCTTTCCGCGGAGGTCGGTATCGCGATCGCCTCGGTCGGGTCGAGTCCTGTTTGCCTTGGCACGTGGACGTCCGGTGTCGCCTGGTCGACGAGCAAGGTGCCACTCGTGATTGCGGCGTCGCGGGCCGGCGTCGGTAGTCACGAGCTTTTTGCCCAGACGATTGCCCAGTCGGATAACACTGCCGCCGAGGAACTCTGGTCTCAGCTGGGCGATCCAGCCCGTGCGGCACAGCAGGTACAAGACGTGATCCGCGAGGCCGGCGACCCAGCCACCATGGTCGAATCACGACGACTCCGCGAGGGGTATACCGCCTTCGGGCAGACGCGATGGTCGCTGGCCGACCAAGCCCGGTTCGCGGCCGGACTTGCTCAGCTTGCCGAGGCGTCGCCCGTGGTCGATCTAATGCGCGGGCTCACGACCGACCACCGCTGGGGCCTGGCCGCCAAAGGCTTTGCTGCGAAGGGTGGTTGGGGCCCGGGCCTCGCCGACGACTACCTGGTCCGCCAGTTCGGGATCGTCCCGACAGCATCCGGCACGGTAGGCGTCGCTATTGCTGCCGAGGTTCATGACGGCGAGTACGAGGCCGGCGTCGATGTCGTCAACAGGCTGGCCGATTGGGTCGTCGATGAAGCCCTAAGCCAGCAATGACGGTACGACGGCCTCGACCAGGTGCGGACCGGGTTCGGCGAACGCCGCACGCAGTGCGTCGGCGAATTCCTCAGCAGTGGTGGCCCGCCGAGCCGGTACCCCCATACCTTCGGCGATCTTGACGAAATCCATTGTCGGGCGAGATATATCGAGCAGATCAAGCGCTTTGGGGCCGGGTGTCGCGCTCGCGCCGACCCGCTGCAGCTCGAGTCGAAGGATGTCATAGGCGCCGTTGTTGTAGATGACGGTGGTGACATCGAGGTCTTCCCGCGCCTGGGTCCACAGACCCGAGATCGTGTACATCGCAGATCCGTCGGATTCCAGACACAACACCGGCCGGTCGGGCGCGGCGACAGCGGCACCCACGGCGGCCGGGATTCCGTAGCCGATCGCCCCGCCGGTCAGGGTCAACCAGTCGTGCGCGGGCGCGCCCGCGGTCGCTGCCGTCAGCGGCACACTGGAGGTATTGGACTCGTCAACGACGATCGCGTTTTCCGGCATCAGTGCACCGACCACATTGGCGACCGAGACGGCGGTCAGCGCTCCGGTCGGCAGTTGAGGGCGGGACAGTGCTGCGACGGCAGCTGTCGTGCCGGGTGCGATGTCGTCAGCCAGCGCCGCCAAAGCTAGTGCGGCACCGGTGGGTCCGGCGAGCACATGTACGCTGCAACCCTCCGGCACCAGATCACTCGGCTTGCCGGGGTAGGCGAAGAACGACACCGGCGACGCCGCCCCGGCCAGGATCAGATGTTTTGTGCCCTCCAGTTGGGCCACCACGGCCTCGGCGAAATACGGGATCCGCTCGACCGCCGGGATCCCGGCCCCTCGCTCCAGCCGCGTCGGAAATGTCTCGCAATACCAACGGGTTCCGCTGGCCTCGGCAATCCGGGCGGCCGCCGTCAGTCCCGCGCCGCGGGTGGCATCGCCCCCGATCAGGAGCACTGCGGGCTCGCCAGATCGCAAGACCGCCGTGGCGGCTTCGACGGCATCCGCCTCGACGTCAGGCCGCTTCGGCTGGCCCGGCGATTTCTCGCCGATCTGGGCGCCGTCCGTCCACGAGGTATCGGCGGGCAAGATCAGCGTCGAAATCTGGTTATTGGCACGGGTTTCTGTGATTGCCTCGACCGTGTCAGCTGCGACGTCGGCGGCGTCGCTCGTCCGGTGCACCCAGCCCGAAACGCTTCCGGCGAGGGCGTCGATGTCGGATTCCAGTGGGGCGTCGTACTTCTTGTGATAGGTGGCGTGGTCGCCGACGACCACCACCATCGGGACGCGGGCGCGTCGGGCGTTGTGCAGGTTGGCCAGCCCGTTGCCCAGCCCGGGGCCCAGATGCAGCAGCACAGCGGCGGGCCGGCCCGTGATGCGTGCATAACCGTCGGCCGCGCCGGTGGCGATGCCTTCGAAGAGGGTCAGCACGCCGCGCATCTGAGGAACGGTGTCCAAGGCCGCGACGAAGTGCATCTCGGACGTGCCAGGGTTGGCGAAGCATACGTCGACGCCGCCGTCGACCAGGGTATTGATCAGAGCCTGCGCGCCGTTCACCAACGCAGCCTAGCTCGCGTGGCTAGAGCGCTAAAGCCGCCCGGGCGCAGACACCGGTCCGCTGCGCGTGCCCGCCACCGAACAACACCACATGGGCGAGCAGTGCAAAAAGCTGATGCAGCCCGATCCGCGTGCGCCAACCCGGTCGCAGCGGGTGCACTCGCTGGTAACCCTCGACAATGTCGTCGTACTGCGGACAGCCGAACAGCGCGAGCATGGCCAGGTCGTTCTCCCGGTGACCGCCGTGTGCGGCCGGGTCGATGAGCACAACGCCGTCCGGCGTCCACATCACATTGCCGTCCCACAGATCGCCGTGCAGCCGGGCCGGCCGATCGTCGTCGTCGAAGTCGCCGGCCCGACAGCGGGTTGCGACGCCTTCGACCGCCGCGCGAGTCGACGCGCTCAGACGCGGCGCGGCCAGTGCGGCCATCGGGGCCAACCGCTCGTCGGCGTAGAACTGGCCCCAATGCCGATGCGGCCGCAGCGACATCGGCAACGGCTGGGTCAGCGGCCCGAAGAACCCCGGCCCGTCCCAACCGGCGGGACCGGCACCGAAGCCCATGGCTCCCGCATCGTGCGTGGCAGCCAGCCGGCCGCCGAACTCGAAAGCCGCTGCAGAACTTGGAGTTACCGACTTCAGCCGCCGCAGTGTCAGGCTCGTCGCATCTGCGGCGACGACCGGCACACAGGGCACACCACCGTCGGCTTGCGAAAGCCATTGGAGCCCAGCGGCTTCACAGGCAAAGAAGCCGGCGGGTGCGCCGGTGTGACGCTTGACGAAGTCGGTCAAGCGGTCGCGTGGGCGGCGTGTATGTCGTCCGCCGGGCGCGCCTCGGTCTGTTCTTTGGCCCACCGGTAGTCAGGTTTACCGGCCGGTGAGCGCTTCACTTCGTCGACCAGCCAAAGGCTGCGCGGTACTTTGTATCCCGCGATCTCGGCCCGCACGAAGCTATCCAGGTCGGATAGCGACGGCCGCGAACCGGGACGAGCCTGCACGACTGCTGCCACGTGCTGGCCGTAACGAGGGTCGGGCACCCCGACTACCAACGCATCGAAGACGTCGGGATGCCCCTTCAGAGCGGCCTCGACCTCTTCGGGGTAGATCTTCTCACCGCCGCTGTTGATCGACACCGACCCTCGGCCGAGCATCGTGACGCTACCGTCCTCCTCGACCGTCGCGTAGTCGCCCGGAATCGCGTAGCGGACGCCTTTGATGGTCTGGAAGGTCTCGGCGGTCTTCTTCTCGTCCTTGTAGTAGCCGACGGGAATGTTGCCTTTCTTGGCGATGAAGCCGCGGATTCCGGAGCCTGGCTGGACCTCGTTCCCGTCGTCGTCGAGGACGACGGTCCGGTGGTCGATCGTCACGCGCGGGCCGCCGGCGTGTGGTGCGTCTTTGGCGACGATGCTGGTGCCGCCAAAACCGGTCTCCGACGAACCAATTGAGTCGGTGATGACCCGGTTGGGAAGCAACTCGAGGAACTTCTCCTTGATGCTGGGTGAAAACAGCGCTGCTGTGGAGGCGAGTAAGAACAGCGACGACAGATCGTACGCCTCGGTTCCCGCAGCGCCTTCCTGCGCTGCTAGCAGCGCGTCGAGCAACGGGCGCGCCATCGCATCACCGGTGAAGAACAGCAGGTTCACCTTGTGGTCGTGAATCGTGCGCCAGACTTCATCCGCATTGAATTCCGGTGCCAGCACGGTGGTTTGGCCTGAGAAGATCGACATCCAGGTGGCCGACTGGGTTGCGCCGTGGATCATCGGCGGAATCGGGTGACGGACCATCGGCGGATTGGCAGCGGCGCCCTTGGCCAGGTCATACTCGTCCTTGATGAATTCGCCTGTGGCGAAGTCGGTTCCACCGAACAGCACCCGGTAGATGTCCTCGTGGCGCCACATGACGCCCTTCGGGAATCCGGTGGTGCCGCCGGTGTAGAGCAGGTAGATGTCGTCGGCGCTGCGCGGGCCGAAATCACGCTCGGCCGAGCTGTCGGCGATCGCGGCGTAGAACTCGACGCCGCCGTAGCTCTGGTACGCCGTGTCGGGAATGTCGGAGCCGTCGTCGATCACCAGGACCGTCTTGACGTTGGGGGTGTCCGGCAGCACGTTGGCGACCCGCTCGGAGTACTGGCGTTCGTGCACCAGCGCGACCATGTCGGAGTTCTCGAACAGGTAGCGCAGTTCGCCCTCGACATAGCGGTAGTTGATGTTGACCAGGATCGCGCCCGCCTTGACGATTCCGACCATCGCGATCACGATCTCGATGCGGTTGCGGCAGTAGAGGCCGACCTTGTCGTCCTTCTTCACGCCCCGCTCCTGCAGGTAGTGCGCGAGGCGATTGGCCTTCTCTTCGAGCTGGGCGTAGGTCAGTTGCTCCTCACCGCAGATCAGCGCTACACGGTCAGGGACGGCATCGATGGCGTGCTCCGCCAAATCGGCAATATTCAGGGCCACGGACCCTAAATTAGAACGTGTTACATTTCCTGACAAGTTTCAGGCAGGCGCGCAGGAAGGCGATCACCCGTGAGCGAGTCCGAAAAGAACGCTGACGCCCTCATTGAGCAGCGCGGACACACTTTGATCTTGACGTTGAATCGCCCTGAAGCCCGTAATGCACTTTCCACCGAGATGCTCTCGATCATGGTCGAGGCCTGGGACCGCGTCGACACCGATCCGGACATTCGCTGCTGCATCCTGACCGGGGCCGGCGGCTACTTCTGCGCGGGCATGGACCTCAAGGCCGCAACCGCACGCCCACCCGGCGACTCGTTCAAGGACGGCAGCTACGACCCGTCGCGCATCGACGCCCTGCTCAAGGGCCGGCGGCTGACCAAGCCGCTGATCGCGGCGGTCGAGGGTCCGGCGATCGCCGGCGGCACCGAGATCCTGCAGGGCACCGACATCCGCATCGCGGGCGAAAGCGCCAAGTTCGGCATCTCCGAAGCCAAGTGGAGCCTGTATCCGATGGGCGGCTCGGCGGTGCGACTGGTGCGCCAGATTCCCTACACGGTTGCCGCCGATCTGCTGCTGACCGGACGGCACATCAGCGCCGCGGAGGCCAAGGAGATCGGCTTGATCGGCTACGTCGTTCCGGACGGCGACGCGCTGGCCAAGGCCCTCGAGATCGCCGACGTGATCGCCAACAACGGGCCGCTGGCCGTGCAGGCCATCCTGCGCTCCATCCGCGAAACCGAGGGCCTGCCGGAAAACGACGCATTCAAGATCGACACCCAGCTGGGCATCAGCGTGTTCCTGTCCGAGGACGCCAAGGAGGGCCCGTTGGCCTTCAAGGAGAAGCGCGCCCCGCAGTTCAAGAACCGCTGACGCATCGGGATTCCGGCGGAGATCAACAGCCGATCGTGCTGGGCCATCCGATGGCGGCACTGATGCGGTCCGGACGCGCCCCGGCCTCGATGCAGACCTGCTCGACGGCATCTGCCGACGCGGCGGCGAAAATTCCGAAGGCGTAGTCGTCGTCTGGTATCGCGACAGTCATCAGACGGCGCAGTTGCGCACCCTCCGCGGACTCAAGCCGGGAGCTGAGCAGCTTGGCGGCCTCGCCGACGGTGCACGCGATCGCCGCCGGTCCGTACCACTCGACGAGAAAGCACCGCACGCCCGTCTCACCGACGCTCATCGGGCTCACGGTAATGACGGCCGCAGCCGGCGACATCAGGGATATCCCTAATCTTTGCGCAATTAGATGCGCGCCTTCTCGGCTAGGCGAGAACCTGGCTGCCGGGTGTGAAAACCATCGGCATCGACTCCAGGCCGCTGACGAAGTTGGCCGGACGGAGGGGCAACACATCGCCGTCGGCGGCCAGCCGCAGATCGGGGAGGCGGTCGAGCACCCGATCGGTCATCAGTCTCAACTCCAAACGGGCCAACTGGTTGCCCAGACAGAAGTGGGTGCCGAAGCCAAAAGCCACGTGGCTGTTGGGGTCTCGGCGGATGTCGAACTGGTCGGCGTTCTCGAACATCGCCTCGTCGAAATTCGCCGACTCGAACAGCAACATGATCTTCTCGCC
>NZ_JBAPRN010000023.1:0-8366 GCF_049281135.1 Mycobacterium sp.
ACTTGGCGCCGAACGCGGTGCTGGACTTGATCTCCGCCTCGACGTTGCTCGGCAGGTAGCGGAATTCGTTCGGATAAATTTTCAGCTTCAGCTTCGAAAGGTTCGTGCCGGCCGAATCGGCATAGGACTCAACACGGTCCACTTCACCGATCTGGACGCCGCGCAGTTTCACCTTCGCGTCGTCCTCCATCACCAGGCCGGCCCGATCGGAAATCACCGTCAGCGGAACGGTCTTCCGCAGCGTTCCCTCGAACGCCATCGCGGTCAGCGTGCTGATCGCAACGACCACCAGAACGAGTACCGGTGCCCACCAAATTGGATCAATGCCGCGGCGCCGGCGGGTCTCTTGGCTCATCTCGTCACCCCGACAAGTGGAAATTGCCGGACTGTCCGTATACCGACAGCGTGATGGTCAGCAGAATGAAAACTCCGGCGGTGATCGAGGAGCGCACCGCGCGACCGACCGCCTCGCCCACGCCTGCCGGTCCGCCGGTGGCGTGGTAGCCGTAGTACGTGTGAATTGCCATTACCGCTGCCGCCATCGACAGCGCCTCGGTGAACGACCAGAGCAGATCGGTGGGGTGCAGAAACGATGAGAAGTAGTGGTCGTACACACCGCGGGACTGCCCGTAGACGATCGTCGTGCCAAAGCGGGTCGCCAGAAACGACATCAGCACGGAGACGGTGTAGATCGGGATGACCGCCAGCACCCCCGCCACGATGCGGGTGGATGCCAGGTAGGTGATTGGCCGGATGGCCATCGCCTCCAACGCGTCGATCTCTTCATTGATGCGCATGGCGCCGAGTTGCGCGGTGGCACCGGCACCGATGGTGGCTGCCAGCGCCACCCCCGCCGTCGCCGGCGCGATGAACCGGACGTTGAGGAAGGCACCCAAAAACCCAGTGAGAGCCTCGATCCCGACATTGGACAGCGTGTTGTAGCCCTGCACAGCGATCAGCGCGCCGGTGGTCAGCGTCAGAAATCCGATGATGACCACGGTGCCGCCGATGACGGCCAGCGCCCCAGTGCCCATCCCCAGAACAGCGATCAGCCGCAGCACTTCACCTGGATAACGCCGAACCGCGTCGACGGTTGACACCAGCGCGTTGCCGATGAACGCCGTTTGCTCCCCCAAGCTGCGGACCGAGGCGACCACCCGACTCGCGATCTCGGAGCCCGGTATGGACCTCTCATCTTCGGCGGTACTCATGGAGACACCTTCACACCGAAAGCGGTGGCCAGAATGTTGATCAAGAACAGGGCCATGAACGCAAACACCACGGTCTCGTTGACCGCGTTGCCCACTGAAATCGGGCCGCCACCAACGGATAAGCCCTTGTAGCACGCGATCAGACCCGCCGAAAGCCCGAAAAGCAGCGCCTTGACCAGGGACACGATTACCTGCGGAAGGCCGGTCAGCAGCGTCATCCCAAAGATGAACGCCCCCGGTGTGACGTGTTGCACGTACACCACGAAGAAGTAGCTGCCGGTAAGGCCCACCACCGCGACCGCCGAATACAGCAGCAGGGCAACGAATGTCGCGGCGATCACCCGCGGCACGACCAGCGCCTGGATGGGGTTGACGCCGATGACCTTCATCGCGTCGATCTCCTCGCGGATGGTCCGGGCGCCAAGATCCGCGCACATCGCCGTGGAGCCCGCACCGGAGACCACGATCGCGGTGACCACCGGGCCCACCTGGGTGACCGAGGCCAGCGCGGCACCGGCACCCGACAAGTCGCCGGCGCCGACCTCGATCAGCACAATGTTCAGCGTGAAAACGATGAGAACGGTGTAGGGGATCGACAGCACCAGGGTCGGCACAATCGACACCCTCGCGACGAACCAGATCTGATCGATCAGTTCGCGCAGCGCGAAAGGCCGGCGAAAGGCGGCGGCGAACGTCTCGCCCGCCATCACGACGAAGTCGCCGATGCCGGTAGCGGGTTTGGACCAATCAAGCCCGGCAACCGTCGGCCCTGGAGTTCTCTGCGGCAACGGCCTATCCGCCCCGCCGCGAGCCGTGCGCGTGTGACAAAAACCACGACTTTATGTCTAGACGAGTTTGCTCGACGGGCTCATGCCAACCCATCGGACGAGCACTCCGGCCGTTTGGACTTGTGCCTTTTAGCAGGCTAAATTCGCGACGAATTGTCGAGATTCCGGCGATGGCGGCGGCGTTCATCGAGTTTGCTCGTTCTGCCGGCTCGTGATGCACGTCATCGCTCTCCTCTGACTACGGGGAAGGCCTGGGTCACCCTGCGTTCTGCGGGTATGCACGCGTGCAGGCGCGCGACATCAATGCCGCTGCCCGCCTGCACACACAGTCCACGTCGAGAATTTACGGGTACCGGCCGCTGAGCGGGACCTTTCGGATCAGGCAGAAGAAATGTGGCCCGGCAGACGATTGGACCGCAGAACGCACCGTTGACCTGGGCAGATGGCCGCCTTTTCAGCAGCCACTGCCCAGGCCCGGCGCACGCTCACGCCAAGGACGGGTCACCCAACTCCTGCGCCGCCTTCGGCGATCCGTCGCACCGCATTGAGGAAGACGTCGATCTCCTCGTGAGTGTTGTAGAAGGAGAACGACGGCCGGACCGTCGCCTCGAGCCCCAACCGCCGCAGTGCAGGTTGCGCGCAGTGATGACCCGCGCGCACGGCGATTCCCTCGGCGTTCAGCGCCTTGCCCACCTCGAGCGGCTCGTGACCGGCGAGCACGAAGGACAGCACGCTGGCCTTCTCCTCGGCGGTGCCCACCAGGCGCACACCGGGGATGTCCGCCAATCGCGGTGTCGCATACTCCAGCAAGGTGTGCTCGTATGCCGCGATGCGTTCGATGCCCAACCGCTGGACGTAGCGCAGTGCCTCGGTGAGCCCCACCGCATCGGCGATGTTCCCGGTGCCGGCTTCGAACTTCGTCGGCGGGCCTTGATACAGCGAACGTTCCGTCGTGACGTCCGCGATCATGTGGCCGCCGCCCTGCCACGGCGGCGTCTCTGTCAGCGCTTCCTCGGTGCCATAGAGCACACCAATCCCGGTGGGCCCGTAGATCTTGTGCCCGGAGAACACATAGAAGTCCGCACCCAGCTCGGCGACGTCGGTAGGAATGTGCTGAATCGACTGAGCGCCATCGATCAGCACTCGGGCGCCGTAGCGGTGACCCAGCTCGACGATCTTGTCGACCGGGACCACCGTGCCCAGAGCATTCGAGACGTGGCTGGCCGCAACCAGTTTGGTACGCGGACCCAACAGCTGCTCGAACTCGTTCAACAGCAGGTTGCCTGCGTCGTCGATCGGCGCCCACTTGAGGATGGCCCCGGTCTGCTGCGAAATCAGCTGCCAGGGAACGATATTCGCGTGATGCTCCAGGTGAGTGATGACGATCTCGTCGCCCGGCTGCAGATGCTTGCCGCCCCACGCGTGAGCCACCAGGTTGATCGCCTCGGTGGTGCCGCGCACGAACACGATGTTCTCCGACGATGGTGCCCCGATGAACTCGGCAACGGTGTCGCGCGCCTCCTCGTAGGCATCGGTGGCCCTGGCCGCCAACTCGTGGGCGGCACGGTGAATGTTGGAGTTCTCATGCGAGTAGAACTTCACCAGCCGGTCGATCACCACCTGTGGCTTCTGGGTGGTGGCCGCGTTGTCGAACCAGATCAGCGGCTTGCCGTTGATGACTTCCTTGAGGATCGGGAAGTCCGCCCGCACCGCGTTGACGTCGAACACCTCGTGCTCGTCGACCAGCTGCGGCACCGGGTCGTTGGCCGTGAGGAAGTGATAGTTGCCCTCATCGCCGGGCGGCGCGCTCGGCGCGGCCGGCACAGTGTCAGTCCACCCCAGTTCGGGAACCGACGGCGCACCGGTCGGCCACGACGGCGCCGAACCGCGCGGAGCCACCGGAACCGTGGGCACACCTCCGGCCAGCACTCCCGGCAACGTGGGGACGATGCCTTCGGTGGGCACTGCGAATGCGCTGAAATCAGCCGGCACGAACGGATCCGCGATGCCGCCGGACGTCGCGGCAAGTGACGGTCCCGCCGTCGTATCCGGCACGTTGCCCCGCGGGGCCACCGGAACTGCTTGCGGTGGTGGCTCCGGTTCCGGTGACGTCGGAGCAGGAAGATAGACGTCGGAGACGCCGAGCAACGGAACCGGCACCGGGTACTGATCCGCGGCGCCGGCCGCCGTCTGACCTGCCGAGGCGGCCGCCGTTGTGTCGGGCGCGTTGCCTCGCGGAGCAACCGGAGCCGACTGCGGCGGACTGTCGAAACCGGGCCGGATGCTGGCCGCGTAGAGCTGGCTGGCCAGCGCCGAGAGTTCCGCGGAGCTAAGAGGCAAGTCGCTTTCGGCGTCTACCGCGCGGTGCTCACTTGTACTCATGGAATCGGTCCACGGCAACGCCATCGAGCACGGCGAGGGCGTCGTCGGTGAGCACGGCCAAGGAGGTGTACAGCGTCACCAGATAGCGGGCGATCGCCGACTCGTTGATGCCGGTGAACCGCACCGACAAGCCGGGCGCCTGCTCGCCGACCAGGCCGGGCTGGAACAGCCCGACCACGCCTTGGCGCTCCTCACCGGTGCGCACCAGGATGAACTTGGTCTTGGTCTTCTCCACCGGCACCTTGTCCGACGGGATGATCGGGATGCCTCGCCACGTGATGAACTGCGCGCCGAACAGGCTGACGACCACCGGCGGCACACCGCGACGGGTGGCTTCGCGACCGAACGCGGCAACGCCGAGCGGGTGGGTCAGGAAGAAGCTGGGCGTCTTCCAGACCTTGGTGATCAACGCGTCGAGGTCATCGGGCGTGGGCGCACCACCCAACGTCTGGATTGTCTGCTCGGGAGTCGCCTGCGCCAGCAACCCGTACTCGGGGCTGTTGACCAGCTCGAACTCCTGGCGTTCCTTGATCGTCTCGATGGTCAGCCGCAGCTGCTGAGTGACCTGGTCGTGCGGGCTGGAATACAGGTCAGAAACCCGGGTGTGAATGTCGAGCAGCGTGGCGATCGTCCGCAGCGTGTACTCGCGCGGGCTGGTCTCGTAGTCGACATAGGTCTCGGGAAGCGGTCCCTCGCTGCCGGCGCCGTCTTCAGACTTGACCGCGACCTGCTCGGGATTGACGACCCGGTTGACCCGATAGATGCCGGCCTCCACCGGGACCCAGCTCAGCAGATGGAGCAGCCAACGCGGGGTGATGGTGGAAAGCTGGGGAACAGTCTTTGTCGCGTTGGCTAGCTGCCTGGCAGCAAGATCGCCAAGTGCCTGTGACTCGTTCTGAGCCGACGTCATCGTGGTCCTTCCGTCGTCGAGTGTTGATCCGTGTCCGGCCGCGCAGGCCAGCCGACCAAAGTGGCTCCGCACTGAACCATGGCAAGTGTAAAACTCAGCATGATTTTTATCTCGGCGGGGGTGCGGGTTCAGCGGTCGACGGGCCCGCGTCAAATCATGCCCTATAGTGGCGATATGCAACACGCCGCACAGTCGCGCTTCGTACCTTCGCGCTGCCTTGCCGCCATCTGTTGTTGCTGTTGTTGTCGTTGATTTCCTGACGCCCTTCTGACGCTGTAGAAATCTTCGCGCTTCCCGCCTCAGGGCGATCCACTCCGCTTGGCCGGAGAGATCGAATCGCGCACCGCTCCAAAGTCTTTCAGGAAGCTCAAGCAACAATGACTGTTCTATTTCCCAGCCACCGCACTGCGGGACGGATAGCGACCACCAGCCGCGTCGCGGTCCGTCCGGCCACCGAACTGTCGCGGCTGACCCGCTACCGCGGCGGCACTTATTCGCACACGGTGGAAAAAGTCATCTTCATCGACGGCAGCTGGGCGCGCACCGACCTGATTCGGCTCAATCCGAACGTGCCGGCCTACTCGCTGGACTTCACCGGCGTCTCGCCCCGCCACCCCTCGCGCTACCAGCTCGGCACCTGGTCGGAGCTGTCCCATCTGCGCGCGTCGGGCAAAGAGGCCGAGGTCGACTGGATCCTGCGACACTCCTATCCCCTGCTGCCCACCGCCGAGCTGAGCCGTCGCCTGCGCGATGCCGGCTATCCGATCGGGCCGGCCAACATCAGCGAACACGAGGCGATCGCCGCGACCCAGGCCGCGATCTGGTACCTGACCAACGGGCTGGCCCTGGACACCCGGCCGCTCAACGTGCCGATTGCCGTGCGACGCACCCGCGGGTCGGTCACCACGTTCGAATTCGACGGGGAACCCCAGCTTGGCGGCTACTCGGTGTGCTCCGGGTCTGACGTCACCGCCGTGCTGCGGCTCCAAAAATCATCCAATGGCGTTGTTTGGCATGATGTTTCGGGATCGTTGCTGACCACCGGTACTAAAGCGGGTCGCTATCAGCGCACGCTGGGCGAGGGCAGCACGCTGTCGACCAGCAGCCACGGCCGCGGCGGACGCGGCTATCGCTACTACCGGCTGATCGTCGCGTCCGAGACCGGCACACCAAAAATCGAGCACGTCAATTTCTGGTTGACCGGTGCACGGCATTACCGCAACGCCGACAAGGTCGTGCATCTGTACAACTACCTGCTCAGCGGGGCGGCCGCAGCCGCTCGCACAGCCCACCAGCCCGGCGCTGAGCCGACACTCATCGGCGTCGACGCTGTCGCCGACGCCGACCTGATCGGACCCTTCCAGGTAACTACCCCGCTGACGCTCACCGCCTCAGATGGACACCAGCTCGTCGACCCGGACGGTTATGCCATGGATTCAGTTGAGCCGCGTACCGATTTCTACATTCGCCGGGCACCGGGTTCGTCGGCCGCGACCGTGATCGCGAAAACTCCAGCCGATCTGCACGGACGCGTGTTGACCGGAGTGGCGTTGGACCGCGCGGGACAACGGTTTACCCCCGTGGCGCTAGCCATCCCCACCGAGACAGCCATAGAGTTCGACATAAGCTGGGAGACCGACGACCTTTGATCCGCGACCGTGGGAGCGAATCTAAATGAGCATTGCCGAAGACGTCACACAACTAGTCGGAAATACACCGCTGGTCCGGCTGCGCCGGGTAACCGAGGGCGCAGGGGCCGATGTGGTCGCCAAGCTCGAATACTTCAACCCCGGGGGCAGCGTCAAAGACCGTATCGGGGTCGCGATGCTCGACGCCGCAGAAGAAGCCGGATTGATCAAGCCCGACACGATCATCCTCGAGCCCACCAGTGGGAACACCGGCATCGCACTGGCGATGGTGGCAGCAGCTCGCGGCTACAAACTCGTGCTGACCATGCCGGACACCATGAGCATCGAGCGGCGAGTGTTGTTGCGCGCGTACGGCGCCGAGCTCGTGTTGACTCCGGGCAAAGACGGCATGCCGGGCGCGATCGCCAAGGCTGAGGAACTGGCCAAGAGCGACCAGCGCTACTTCGTTCCCCAACAATTCGAAAACCCGGCCAACCCGGCCATCCACCGTGCCACCACAGCGGAAGAAGTGTGGGCCCAGACGGACGGCAAGGTTGACATCTTCATCGCGGGTGTCGGCACCGGGGGCACCATCACCGGTGTCGGACGGGTGCTGAAGGAACGCAAGCCAGTCGTGAAGGTGATCGCCGTCGAGCCGGCTGCGTCGCCGGTGCTGTCCGGCGGGCAGAAGGGGCCGCACCCGATTCAGGGCATCGGAGCCGGGTTCATCCCGCCGGTCTACGACGAAGACGTTGTCGACGAGGTCATCCAGGTCGGCAATGAGGAAGCTCTCGAATTGGCTCGGCGCTTGGCCCTCGAAGAAGGCCTGCTGGCCGGGATCTCTTCCGGTGCAGCGGTAGTCGCCGCACTGCAAGTCGCCCACCGACCCGAGAACAAGGGCAAGCAGGTGGTCGTGGTCCTGCCCTCGTCCGGAGAACGATATTTGAGCACCGTGCTGTTCTCCGATCTGGCGGATTAGCCATGCTCGAAGCGTTCCGCGACGACATACGGGCGGCGAAGGAGCGTGATCCCGCCATCCCCAGCACGCTGCAGGTCGTCTTCGCTTACCCAGGTGTGCACGCGATTTGGGGCCACCGGGTCAGCCATTGGCTGTGGGGACGCGGCGCGAAGGTGGCCGCACGCACCCTTGGCGAAGTCACCCGAATCCTGACCGGTGTCGACATCCATCCGGGAGCCACTCTTGGTACTGGCCTGTTCATCGACCACGCGACCGGCGTGGTGATCGGTGAAACAGCCGAGGTGGGCGACGATGTCACGATCTATCACGGCGTCACGCTCGGCGGCAGCGGCAAAGACACCGGCAAACGTCATCCGACCATCGGCGACCGGGTGATCATCGGCGCTGGAGCAAAAGTCCTGGGTGCCATCAAGATTGGCGACGACAGCCGGATTGGCGCCAATGCCGTTGTCGTCAAGGAAGTTCCGA
>NZ_JBAPRN010000024.1:0-13283 GCF_049281135.1 Mycobacterium sp.
GTCCAGCGGCTGGGTGGTGAACTTGATGTGGTCCTGGACGTATTCCGACGGCTTGCGCTTGATGTCCAGCCAGGATTTGCGGGCTTCGTAGATCGCGTCCATCCGCCACATCAGCGGCAGGATCCAGGTGAACGCGTGCTCGACGAAGACGATGTGCAGCCCCGGGAAACGGTCGAAGACACCGTCGAAGATCAGGCTCATCACCTGGTTGGCGGCCAGCAGCGAGTAGGTGACCATGAAGTCGTGGTTGTAGCTGGGGTATCCCACCGGCGGGGCCGGCAGCTCGTCGAACTGGCTGCGGGACAGGTGGCAGCTCACGGGCATGTCGTGTTTGCTGGCCGCGGCCCAGATCGGGTCGTACTTCGGGTTACCCCAAGGGGGCCGCGGCTCGGCCTTGATCAGAATCTGCGCCATGTAGGAGTGCCCGGCCCACTTCTCGATCTCGCGAGCCGACTCTTCCGGCTCCTCGATCGCGGCGCAGATCGATCCGCGCCACCGCTGGTGCCAGTTGTTGTGGCTGTCGAGCCAGTGGTGAGCCTGCCAATCGTTCAGGGCGGCCGCCATCGCGTGCTGCGCCTCGGGGATCCGCGCCGGATAGGCGCCGGGTTCCAGAATGCCGATGTCGGAACCGGCTTCCATGATCAGCTGGCGGAACGCCATGTCCGGGTCGCTGCCGGGGAACTCGCCGTCCGGCGGGAATGCATCCGTGCGCATCGCGTAGGCGTGCGCGTAGTCGGGGGCGTCGTAGTAGATCTGGTCGCCCACGGTGCGACTCAGGAAGTACTTGCTGCGCCACGGTTCGGGGATGTACTGGATGAGCTCGCCCCGCCGGGGCACCGGGTGGACATCCGAGTCGACGCACCGCACGGCGATGCGCTCGGCGGCCGGAACGCGCTCTTGTGAATGGGTCAGCGTCATCTCGATCTCCTTGCTCTCCTTCTACTGTGCGCCTGAGCCGACGGCGATGTCTATGCCATAGAGCTCGGCGGCATTGCGCCAGCACAGCTTCTCCCGTTGCGCGGTAGATAGTGCCTTTGGCAGCTTGTTGATGTCGCCGCACTGCCAGTGCGGGTAGCTCGAGCCGAACATCACCATGTCTTCCTTGCCGGTGAAGCCGAACCACTCGCCGGCGAACTCGGTGTCGCCGGGGCCGTCGAGGCTGCCCTGGACGAAAAACACATGGCCGGGCAGGTAGTCGCTCGGGATCCGGGGCGCCCACGGCGTCTGCTCGAGGTGCGGCCGGCCAAAGGTATCCATCCGCCACATGAACGGGGTGATGAAATCCGCGGCGCCGTCACCCCAGACGAACTTCAGGCCGGGGAAGCGTTCGAACACGCCCTCGGCGATCATGTTCATCTGGTGGTAGATGTAGTTCAGCGCCATGAAGCTGACGTAGTGCTCGTAGACCCGGGTATTGCCGTTCGGGGTCGGCGGATTGGCGATACCCGAGCCGACCTCGATGTGCGCGGCCACCGGAAGCCCCGCGTCAGCCGCCGCTTCCCACAGCGGCCAGAACTGAGGCTTGCCGTAGACCTCACGCGACTGCAGCGGGACACCGATCTGGACCACCCTGGGGTGCGAGCGCCATTTCTCTATTTCTTTGCACGCGCCCGCGATGTCGTCGGGGTTCACCCGGATGGTGCCGCGGAACTGGTCGCCGAATTGGCTGTGCTCCAACCACTTCGACACCATCATCTCGTTGTGAGCCGCATGCAGTGCGGTGCCCAGATGGCGGTCCGGCATGATGCCGCGCGCCATTGGGTGCAGCACCGCGATATCGACACCGCGCTTCGAAAACAGTTCGTTGCCAACGAATTCCGGGTCCGAACCCGGGTACTGCCGGTTCGGCCCCTCGGTCTTGGGTGCGTACTCGCCGCCCGGGGCGCCGTACCAATCCATCTCGTAGTCGGGGAAGCCGCGACTCTTGAACGGCTCGTGCAACGTCGAGCGCAGTTCTTTGTTGGACGAGAAGAAGATGTGCACGCTGGCATCGATCATCGGCGTGCGCGTTCCGTCCGGGTGCTCGATCACCTAAACCACCCTTCGTGAATCGGCCGACTGCGTGGAAGCTGTTCAGCAGTCTGTAGCCAAACTAACATCCCCGTTCACCGCTAATCAACAGGTTTCCCGTAAGCATTTCGATTATTAATCGCACCTGATAGTGGCCACAATCGGACCTCGTGCGAGTAGTGCTGTTCTTCGTCAGCGATAATATCATTCTCACTGTTCGGAGGTGCCGACGGTGACGCCGGCGGCCCGCTCGATCGGTTTGATCACGGACGTGAAATCGGAGTCGGCCCCCTCGTCGTCGAGGGTGGCTTCCCAGAGTCCGGCGACGGCTTCGGCGATCTCGACCGGCACACCGAGCGCTTTCGCCTCATCGAGGTACAACCGGACGTCTTTGACCATCAGCCCGGTGGCGAACCCGTAGTCGAATGTGCGGGGGAGGATCGCCCGCGGGAACTTGTCGCGGCTGGCAGTCGTCGCGCCCGAGCCCGCGTTGAGCACGTCGATCATCACCCGCGGGTCAAGGCCCGATTTAGCGCCCATCACAACGACTTCCGATGTTGCGACCAACACGGTCGCCGCCAGGATGTTGTTGACGAGCTTCATCGTCTGCGCCGAACCAGGCTGCTCGCCCACATGCATCGATCGACCAAGCGTTTCCAGCACCGGCTGGAGTGCGTCGAATTCGCGGCGTGGTGCGGACACCATCATCGCGAGTGTCCCGTTTTCGGCTCCGCCGACACCGCCGCTGACCGGGCTGTCGATCGCGACGATATTGCGCTCGGCGAGGACGTCGTGGATCTGCACCGCGGTGGCGCTTCCGATCGTCGACAGGTCGACGTAGCGGCGCACCCGGCCGCCCTCGACCACGCCGGCGGCACCGGTCGCCACCTCGATCGCAGCCTGCGGGGAGGGCAGGCTCGCCATGACGGTTTCGGCCACGTCGGCGACCTCTTTCGGCGATGATGCCGGCCGGGCCCCGAGCGCGACAAGTCCGTCCAAGGCGTCGGTGCGGGTGTCGAAAGCGATGACGTCGTACCCCGCGTCGATCAGGCGTCGCGCCATCGGAAAACCCATGTGGCCCAGACCGATAAACCCAATATCCACCATCGCCGCCTACCTCTCGCCGACTTTCGCCCGGCCCCGGAGCGTTCTCGGTGAGATTGTCACTGTGCTATTAAGAGAATACTATTCTCACAGCACGTTAACTGATCTAAGGAGTGGGCCGGGATGCTGCTGGAATTCGACGCTGATCAGCGGCTCTGGCAGGAAACCGTGCGCGATGCCGTGGGCAAGCAGTGCCCGCCGGCGTTGGTCCGAGGTGTCGCCGAAGACGGCGTCGACCCGACCCCGGTCTGGAGGTCCTACGTAGAGCACGGCTGGACCGAGATGAGCGAGGCCGAGACCGCCGTCGAACTGGCCATCGTGCTCGAAGAGCTGGGACGCGCCACTGATCCCACCCCGTTTCTGGCGACCATGACCCAGTTTGCACCCCTGGCCGCCGACCGGTTCGACCCGCAGGCATCCGGCACCGCCGTCTACAGCGGGATCACCGTGCATCGCGACGGCGACGAGTGGGTGCTGGACGGCACCGCGCGGCACGTATTGGACGGCGACCGCGCCGAGTGGTTGGCGGTGGTGACCGATGCCGCTGTGTTCATCGTCAACGCCGACGACGCGGGCGGCCGGCTTTCCAGGCGACGCAGCGCCGTGCTCGACCCCGTCCTGCACGTCGCCGACCTGACATTCAGCGGACTGCGGCTGCCCGATACCGCCCGTGTCAAGGTCGACACCGAACGGGCACAGCATGTTGCCCTGATGGGCATGGCGATGACGATGGTCGGTGCGTGCCAACGGATTCTGGACCTGGTCCTCGACCACGTGCGCAGTCGCCACCAGTTCGGGGTGCCGATCGGATCCTTCCAGGCGGTCCAGCACAAAGCGGCCGACATGCACGTCGCGGTGGAGCGGGCGCGGGCGCTGGCTTACTACGCGGCGCTGACGATAGCCGCGGACGATCCACGGCGGCGGCTGGCCGCAGTGATGGCGAAAGCGTCTGCGGGCGAATGCCAGTCGCTGGTGTTTCGCCACGGCCTGCAGCTGTTCGGCGCGATGGGCTTCACCTGGGAGAACGACCTCCAATTCGCGTTGAAGCGGGCCAAGGCCGGCGAGCTCATGCTCGGCGGAACCGCCGAGCACCGGGCGAGGGTTACCGAGGAGTACCGTGCAGCTCACCTTTGATCCAGACGTCGAGGCATTTCGCGCGGAGTTCGTCGCGTTCCTGGATGAGCACGTACCCGCTGCAGCGGCCGAGGCGCTGGAGCGGCCGAAGTCGGTGTCGCACATGCCAGATTGGGCCCGTCGCTGGCAGCGCCTACTGTTCGACAACGGCTGGCTGCTGCCCACGCAACCGCCGGAGTTCGGTGGCCGCAATGCCACGGTCTTGCAGCAGTACGTGTACCTGGAAGAGCTGTGTAAGCGCCGGATCTATCACAGCTTCAACCCGCAGGGCGTCAACATCATTGCGGCATCATTGATTTCGTTCGGCAGCGACGAACAGAAGCAGCGCTGGGCGGTGCCCATTCTGCGGGCCGAGATCACCGCATCGCTGGGGATGAGTGAGCCCAGTGCCGGTTCGGATCTGGCCTCGTTGCGGACCAAGGCGGTGCGCGACGGCGATCACTTCGTGGTCAACGGCCAGAAGGTGTGGACGTCGGGCGCCCACGACGCCGACGTGCTGTTGACGTTCGTCCGCACCGACCCGGATGCGGCTAAGCACAAGGGAATCAGCGCACTGGTGATCCCGACCGCTACTCCCGGTGTGACGCGGCGGCCGTTCGCGGATATCTGCGGCCAAGACAACTTGGACTTCAACGAGGTGTTCTTCGAGGACGTGACGGTGCCTGCCCAGAATCTGGTGGGACCGCTCAACCAGGGCTGGCGGGTGGCCAACGGCTCACTGGGACATGAGCGCACGATGATGTGGCTCGGTTTCGCCGACCGGCTCGACAACGTGATCTCCGACTTTCACCCGGTGAACGCTCTCGAGCGTGACCACCACGCCACCGCGATCATGGACCGCGAGGCGCTCCGCCTGCTCGGATCGGTAGCGCTGGCCCGGGCCGCCCGCGGCGAAGAAGACGTTCCCGCGCTATCGGTGCTCAAGCTGCTGGGCTCGGAGGCCGAGCGGCAAGCCTGTGAAAACGCCTTGTCCGCAGCGGGATCCGACGGCCTGCTGCACCCGGCATTGACTGGGCGGTACGAGCCGATGAACCTCGACCACTACTACGGCAGCTGGTTCGAGCGCTACGCCCGCAGCTTCTCGGGGACCATCGCCGGCGGCACCTCGGAAATCCAACGGAACATCATTGCCCAGCGAGTGCTTGGACTGCCTGCGCGCTGACGTCACTCCCGGAAGAGGGTGAACGGCCAGCTGCTGGTGCCGCCCGGTGCGCCAGCACAGCCCGCGTTGTACGTGGAGTCCACCGAACCGGTCAGCGTCACCGCGTCCCAGTTGTAGACGTCGTGCGAGGGCAGGAAGTAGACCGTGCAGCGCACACCGTCGGGCACGTCGATGACCATCGTGTAACGATTATCGGCCCCGAGGTGTGCAACGGCGTACCACGGCTGCGCTTGACCGTTGGGTCTGGGCTGGGCCTGGTTCTGGAGGCAGTCGTTGCGGTTATCTGGTGGGCATGGCCGGAGTGCCCACAGCCACGAGTGGCCCGGGTCTCGTGGTGACTGCAATTGGTAGTTTCCGTACGGCATATGGGCGTGGGCCACCGGAGCCAGGGTCACCGTCGCTGCCATCAACGCAACACCGAGCGTCAACGACTTCACGTCATGCTCCTCCCGTTCGTCGGCTGAATATAAGCCGCCCGGCGGCGGCCATGCTTGGGATTGCCCAGTTACGTGCCGCCGGTTCGCATGTTCAGTCGATGACCGCGGCTTCCTTGCGTTCGGTGATCGGCAGGGCCAGTTGCTGCTCGTCGCAGATCCGCTGGAGCTTCTCCAGGGTTTCGTCGAGACCCGCTCCGAGCCGGCTGCCTGGCGTGAATGTGGCCGGCAGGTTTCGCATGCCCTGGATGACGCCGATGGTCTCGTAGTGCACGGTGCCTTCGGGGTCGCACACGTAGTCCGGCATCCGGTCGAGCACCGCGGTGAGCATCGACTTGAACACTGTCCGCGCCACGTTGGAGCCGACGCAGCGATGGACGCCAAGTCCAAAGCTGAAGTGCCGGTTGCCTTTACGATCCATGATGATCTTGTTCGGGTCGTGGAAGACAGACGGATCGCGGTTGGCCATCGCCCAGGAAATCCACAGCCGCTCGCCCTCTTTGAACTGCGTCCCTTCGAGTTCCACATCGTCGGAGAAGGTGCGTCCATCACCCGGCGCCGGGGTGTAGTAGCGCAAGAACTCTTCGGTGGCGGAGTCGAGCAGGGTGTCCCGCTCCCGGCTGAGTCGTTCGCGCTCATCGGGATGCTGTGACAGCCACTCCAGCGAGTGGGCGGTCAATGCGGTGGTGGTGTCGAAGCCGCCGCCGATCACCAGACCGAGATTGCCCATGACCTCGAGGTCGGGCGCGGGTTCGCCATCGATCCGCAACTGGATGAGCGCGTTGACGATGCCCGGCCGTGGATTCTCCTTGATCTCGATCATGTTGTTCAGCAGATCGAGTCCCATCTGCCGGTGCATGGCGTTGACGCGCTCAAGGTCTGGGGAGTGTTCGGGTGTGTACAACGCGGCATGCGTGGGCTCGCTGTACATCGACCATTTCTTCAGCGGGATGCCCAGCATCGCCAGCGTCAGCACCGCCGGCACGACGTTGGCTAGATCATTGACGAAATCGATGCGGCCCTGTTCGATCTTCTCGTCGAGGCAGGCGCGAGTCACCTCGTCGACGAACGGGACCCAGCGCTTGACCGCGGCCGGCGATAGGAAAGGGTTGAGCACCGTGCGATAGACGCGGTGCTCGGGTTCATCCATCTCCAGAATGCCGCCGCGTACACCGCTCGCGCGCTTGGCCGTGGGGATCGAAATGCCTTTGTAGCCTTGGCGTTCACCGTTGATGTCGTGGTCGTTGGAGACAACCGGGCAACGGGCCAGCTCGAACACCGCCCGGCTGCCGCCGGCGACCCAGTGACCCTCGTAGGTGTCGCTCCAGGCGACCGGGCACTTGGTGTGCATCTCCTCGGTGATCTTCTCGAACTGGGTTCGGTACTCCGGCGTGTGCCGGTCGAAGTGATAGCGGTTCTTCTTGCGATCGCTATCACTGACGACGTCGTCGATGCTCATGAGGTCTCCGTGATCAGAATGGCCTGCTCCGGGCAGGAATGCGCGGCTTCCCGGACGGCGTCTTCTTGGTCAGCCGCAACGTCTTCCGAGACGGCCGACGCGTGGCCTTCGATGTCATCGAGCTCAAAGGACTCCGGCGCGATCATCGAGCACAGTGTGTGCCCCTGGCAGCGATCTGGATCAACGCGAACTTTCACAACATTCCCTTTATGTGTTTCGACCACCATTGACGCCGAGGATCTGGCCGGTGATGTAGCCGGCTTCCTCGGATACCAGAAAGGCGCAGGCCGCCGCAATGTCTTCGGGCTTGCCCATCCGGCGTACCGGCGTTGCCGCGATGGTCTTTTCGATGTCGCCGAGATTCCCGCGTTCCTCCGCGCTGCGCAGCATCGGGGTGTCGATGAAGCCGGGCGGTACCGCGTTCACGGTGATGCCGTTCGGCCCGTACTCCAGTGCCAGCGACTTGGTCAGCCCGTTGACTGCGGATTTGGCCGCGACATAGTGCGACATGAAAGGAGCGCCGGAGTGGGTGCTGGACGAGGAGATGTTGACGATGCGGCCCCACTCGGCCTCGAGCATGTCGGGCAGCACGGCCTGGATCATATGGAAGACCCCGTTGAGGTTGACGTCGATCAGCCGTTGCCAATCCGCGAACTCGATGTGGGTGAAGCGCTTGAAACCGTCCAGCCCGGCGGCGTTGACCAGCACGGTGACGGGGCCGGCTTGCTCGTGGATACCGGACAGCGCGGCGTCGATCTGCGCGCGGTCGGTGACATCGGCGGCGAACGCCAAGTCCGTCTCGGACGGTTTGAGGTCGATGGTCGCGACCCGGAAGCCGTCTTTGCGGAGCCGCTCCGCGACGGCCAATCCGATTCCGGAGCCGCCGCCGGTGACAACAGCCGTTCTCACGTGGTCACCCGGCCAGGGACCGTGTCAAGCACAAAGAATCTCCCTTCCGAATATGAGAACCCTACTCTCAGGCTGTGGCCGGGTGCAAGAAGGCTCAGAAACCGCAATTAGCCTGCAACGATGCTGTAAATAGCGAACGCCTGAATCGACTACGAGTATGGCAGTCTCGTTTCTCCCGTTTCGTTGAATTCTCGTTGTCGGAATGTAAGATTCGCCCGGGATGAGAATGGAATTATCCATGTCTTGAGGAGACCGAATGCCAGTGCAGGACTCGGCCGCCGTCGCAGTGCCCGTCCCGGGGGTGGCCTGATGAGGCCGCTGGAGGGTATCCGTGTCCTCGAAGTCGCGATGTACGGGTTCGTCCCGTCGGCGGGTGCGGTGCTTGCTGAGTGGGGCGCCGACGTGATCAAGGTCGAGCACGCGGTGACCGGTGACCCGCAGCGCGGCCTGCGGCAGACCGGCATGTTACGGGTCGAGGGCGACCCCAACCCGAACATCGAGCACGCCAACCGGTGCAAGCGCAGTGTCGGCCTGGACATGTCGGTGCCCGAAGGCAAAGAGGTGCTCTACGAGCTGGCTCGTCGGTCGGATGTGTTCTTGACCAGCTTCCTGCCCGGACACCGCAAGAAGTTCGGCATTGACGTCGACGACATCCGCGCGGTCAACCCCGCGATCATTTACGCCCGCGGCAGCGCCCTGGGTCCGCGCGGCGCGGAGTCGGAGAAAGGCGGCTACGACATGACCGCGTTCTGGTGTCGGGCCGGCACGGCCGCCACCATCACCCCGCCCGGCACTGAAGGTATGGTCGGCCCGCCCGGGCCTGCCTACGGCGACACCATCTCCGGCACCAACCTGGCCGGCGGTATCGCGGCGGCGCTGCTCAAACGCGAACGCACCGGCGAACCATCGGTCGTCGACGTCTCCCTGCTGGGCAGCGGGCTGTGGTCGATGGGACACACTGTCGCGTTGACCGTCCACCTGAACCAACGGATGGAGGCCTTTCCACCTGGGGTGCACGGCTCTCCGATCAATCCACTGGTCGGTCTCTATGCGACATCGGACAGTCGCTACATCTCGTTCGTGATGATGCAGGCCAGCAAGTTCTGGGCCGACGTCTGCCAACACATCGACCAGCCCGAACTGGCCGACGACCCCCGGTTCGACACCGACGAGAAGATCGCGGCCAACACCGCGGAGGCCGTGCAGATACTGAGCAAGGCCATCGCCACCCGCAGTCTCGCGGAATGGAGCGAACGCTTCGCCACCCTCGCCGGACCCTGGGCGCCGGTGCAGGACACGTTGCAGGCGGCCGCCGATGCTCAAATCCGGGCCAATGAATATGTAGTCCAGGCAGGCGAACTCGAACTGGTCGCCAACCCGGTGCAGTTCGATGTGGCCGCTCCGGTATCGGGACCCGCGCCGGGTTTCGCCGAACAGACCGACGAGATCTTGATGGAACTCGGGCTCGACTGGGACCGCATCATCGAGCTCAAAACTATCGGTGCCGTCACTTAATTCGGAGGTCCCTCAGTTGCCAATTTTCACTCCCGCCGCACGCGGTATGGGTCATAATCGCCGGACGCTTCCAGATGTGGGAGTTGCCCGTCCCGTCCTGCCCGGGAACGCCAACTCACGCGAACGAGATGGAGAAACCAGCGTGAGAACGGTAGGGATCCATGGCGACTAAAGGGGCGGAGCGCTGGTCCACCGGGATCAGCTTGCCGAACGGTCTCTTCGGCGCGATGCAGGCTGTTGGTGGGCTTTTCGCAATGAGCGCCGACGCGATCAAGTTCGCGTTCCGCAGACCGTTTCAGGCGCGCGAGTTTCTGGAGCAAGCCTGGTTCGTCGCGCGCGTTGCCTTGGCTCCTACCTTCTTGGTGGCCATTCCGTTCACCGTCTTGATCAGCTTCATCCTCAACATTCTGTTGCGCGAATTGGGCGCCGCGGACCTCAGTGGTGCCGGTGCGGCGTTCGGTGCAGTCACCCAGGTCGGCCCGCTTGTGACGGTGTTGATCGTGGCCGGTGCCGGCGCGACGGCGATGTGTGCGGACCTCGGCTCACGAACCATCCGTGAAGAGATCGACGCGATGGAGGTGCTGGGCATCAACCCGGTCCAGCGCCTGGTGACGCCCCGAATGCTTGCCGCCGGGTTGGTCGCGCTCTTGCTCAACAGCCTGGTCGTCATCATCGGAATCGTCGGCGGCTACGTGTTCTCGGTTTTCGTCCAGGACGTCAACCCCGGCGCATTCGCCGCGGGCATAACCCTGTTGACCGGGGTCCCCGAGGTGATCATCTCCTGCGTCAAGGCGGCGCTGTTCGGCATCATTGCCGGCCTGGTGGCGTGCTACCGGGGGCTGACGGTATCCGGCGGCGCCAAGGCGGTGGGCAACGCGGTCAACGAGACCGTGGTGTACGCGTTCATGGCGCTATTCGTTGTCAACGTGGTCGTTACGGCGATCGGCATCCGATTCACGACGAAGTGATGGCGGGGGAGATGCCGTGACCTTAGTGAGGACGCTAAGAGCCACCTATCCGCGCACGTTTAGGGCGGTCGGTTCCTGGCGCAGGCCGATCGGCACTCTCGCCTCGATCGGTGACCACACCGTGTTCTATGGTAAAGCGCTGGCCGGCATACCCTTCGCGGTCACCCGCTACCGGCGAGAGATCATTCGTCTGGTCGCCGAAATCAGCATGGGCGCAGGGACATTGGCGATGATCGGCGGAACAGTCGTCATTGTCGGCTTCCTGACGCTGGCCGCCGGTGGCACGCTCGCGGTGCAGGGCTACAGCTCGCTGGGCAATATCGGCATCGAAGCACTCACCGGATTCTTGGCGGCCTTCATCAATGTCCGTATCGCGGCACCGGTCGTCGCCGGAATCGGATTGGCCGCCACCTTCGGCGCCGGCGTGACTGCGCAGTTGGGTGCCATGCGGATCAGCGAGGAAATCGACGCCTTGGAGTCGATGGCGATCCGGCCCATCTCGTACCTCGTCAGCACCCGGATCATCGCGGGCATGCTCGCCATCACCCCCCTGTACAGCATTGCCGTCATACTGTCTTTCCTGGCAAGCCAATTCACCACCGTTGTGTTGTTCGGCCAGTCGGGTGGCCTGTACAACCACTACTTCGATACCTTCCTGAACCCGATCGACTTGTTGTGGTCGTTCCTGCAGGCGGTGCTGATGGCCCTCGCCGTCCTGCTCTTGCATACGTATTACGGGTTTTTCGCGTCAGGCGGGCCCGAGGGAGTCGGCGTCGCGACCGGCAACGCGGTACGTACCTCCCTCATCGTCGTGGTATCGGTAACGCTGCTGGTTTCGCTGTCGATCTACGGCTCAAACGGAAACTTCAACCTCTCCGGATAGGGAACACACTCCATGCCCCACAACGGGATACGCGCACTTACGGGACTGGTGTCCATCGCGGTTATCGCCGCGATCGTTGCCGTCGCCGTGGGCTTATTCCAGGGCAGCTTCAGCGATACCATTCCGGTGACCGTGATGTCTCCACGGGCCGGCCTGGTGATGAATCCCGACGCCAAAGTGAAGATGCACGGTGTGCAGGTGGGCAAGGTTGCCTCAATCGAGTCGCGACCTGACGGTCAAGCGGTCTTGCGCTTGGCGATGTATCCCTCCGAGATGCACCTGATTCCGGCCAATGTGCTCGTCGATCTCACATCGCCAACGGTGTTCGGCGCCAAGTTCGTCGAGCTGGTACCGCCCGCGGAACCGTCAGCGCAGTCCCTGCATGCCGGTCAGGTACTCGACAGCGAACATGTCACGGTCGAGGTCAACACGGTGTTCAAGCACCTGACGTCGGTGCTGGGCACGCTCGACCCCGCAAAGCTCAACGAGACCCTCGGTGCTGTATCGCAGGCACTCAGCGGGCGGGGCGAAAAGATCGGTCAGGCGTTCAGCGACCTCGACTCGTTCTTGGCAAAGTTCGATCCGTCCCTTCCCGCGTTGAGTCACGACATCGCAATGTCGGCGCCGGTTTTCAGGGCCTACGGCGATGCGTCGGCGGATCTGGTGAAGACCCTTGATAACTCGGTGAAGATCAGTAAGTCGATCGTCGACGAGCAACGCAACCTTGACGCATTCTTGATCAGCGCGATCGGTTTGGCCGACGTCGGCAATGACGTCCTGGGCGCCAACCGGAAGGGGTTGACGACCGTCTTCCACCTACTGGCGCCGACCACCGACCTACTCAACGAATACGCCCCGGCGCTGACGTGCACCTTCACCGGCGACGCGGTTATCGCGAAGGGGCCGGTATTGCCCGAACCGAGCATCGCGATCTCGGCCAGTCTCACGTTCGGTGCCGAGCGCTATCGGTACCCGGCCAACCTGCCCAAGGTCGCCGCGACGGGCGGCCCCCACTGCATGGACCTGCCCAACCATCCCTTCAACACCACGGCCAAGGTTCTCATCGCAGATACCGGCTCCAACCCGGTGGTGTACGGGAACCCGCAACTGCTGCTCAACTTCGACGGCCTCAAACAGCTGTTGTATGGGCCGATTGACGGGCCACCGCGCAATCCTGCTCAGGTTGGACAACAGGGATGAGGGGCTCACTGGGACCGACGCTGGTCAAGTTCGGTGTTTTTGCCGTCGTGATGTCGCTGCTGACCTTGTTTTTGTTCTTCACCTTCGGCCAGTACCGCACCGGTGCGGTCACCGGTTATTCGGCGATCTTCAACGACGCCTCACGTCTGAAGGCCGGAGATTCGGTGCGGGTCGCCGGCGTCCGGGTGGGCACCGTCAATGGTGTTGCCCTGCAACCGGACAAGAAAGTCGTAGTGAAATTCGACGCGGACCGCTCGGTCGCGCTCACCGAGGGCACCAAGGCGGCGGTTCGCTACCTCAACCTGGTCGGTGACCGCTACCTCGAGCTGGTCGACGGGCCGGGTTCGACCAGGCGGCTGCCCGCCGGGGGCCAGATCAACGTCAGTCACACCGCGCCGGCCCTTGACCTCGATCTGCTGCTCGGCGGACTGAAACCCCTCATCCACGGCCTGAATCCGCGGGACGTGAACGCACTTTCGTCGGCGCTGCTGGAAGTGTTCCAGGG
>NZ_JBAPRN010000025.1:0-2870 GCF_049281135.1 Mycobacterium sp.
CCGTGCTCTCCCGCGCCGATCAGCTTCGCGGCCAATTCGCCGCGTTGGGTTCCAGAACCTCGCAATCCGTCGCCTCGTGAGCGACCTCGGCACGGTCACGGCCGTGCCGGCCCTCATCGAGGCGGCGCGTTCTTTCGGGGTATGTGTGTCCGGTTGCGGCCACGGCTTGGTTCGCCGCGGCTCGGCAAATCGACCGTGAGGCGCCGCCCGTGACGCGGTTGCCTTCGAAACGGGATTTCTGCTCGGGATCCGCCGTTGCCAATTAACCGCGGTTAAGTGGCAAACAGTCAGTGACCGCGGGCTGGGCTGCGCCATCCGAAAGTGCCGTAGGACGCGTCTTCTGCGGACCTGACCCCTCCCCCGGTGGCCGACTCCGCACGCAACGCGGCCGGCCTGAGCGCGCACCGGTTAGGCACCGATGACGCCGCTGCTGGTAAGCACCTGCGATCGGCGTGCTGCCACCAGCTCTCCTGCGTCGGGCCCAACATCAGAACATCCCGGCCGCCGGAATCGCCCACCCCGGCGCAACGTCAGCTTTAGCCCGGGCACTCGATCATTTCGTCACGGTGATGGCACGTGTGGTCATTGCGAGGACTTCCGCACGCAAGGGAATGCGCAGCCCGATCATCCGATCACCGCCAGATCCGATCACCCCGTGATCGAATGATCGGGCAACAGCGTCACCGAGCAACCCGGTGATGCGATCCGCGTATCACCGGGTTATCGGATTACCCGGTTACGCCGCGACAGCGTAATGGTGTTGCGCGATCATCAGGTGGCTGGATCACCGGATCACCCGGCGACTGTGTCGCTACGCGATGCGATCACCACGTTGCCTAGTTGCACCGTCATCCGGTGATCCAGTCGCGGGATCGCACGATCACCGCGTCACGCCGACACCGTGTGATGGTGTCGCGCGATCATCACGCGGCTGGATCACCGGATCACGCCCCGACCGCGTTGCACAGCGATTGCGTCACGGTGTTGCACGGTCGCAGCATCACTGAATCGCCGAATGACCGCGTGATCCGGTCGCGCCATCGCCGCGTCACGGTGCGATCCGATCACCGGATCACGCAGCGGCACGGTGACACCATCACTGCGTCGCCGCATCACCCGGTGCGGGGGTGACTGCGTCGCGGCATCACCCGATCCCCGCGTCACTACGTGATCACATCGCCTCGACACACCGTCGCGGCATCACCGAAACACCGGATCACCCTGCTCTAATGAATGTGACTAAAGTGAAGGAAGTGACTCTCGTGAAAGCAGAAGTGATTGCGATCGCCAATCACAAGGGCGGGGTGGGGAAGTCTTTCACCGCGGTGAACCTGGCCGCCGGCATGGCGCGCGGCGGGTGGCGCACCCTCCTGGTCGACTGCGACCCGCAGGGTAACTCAACGTCAATGTTCGATCCCGACGACGACGTCGAGTTCGACATCTATGACCTCATCGCCGACGCCGCACCGATCGACAAGGTGATCCGCACGACGCGGCTGGCCAAACTCGACATGGTGGGGTCTACGTTGGCGGTCGCCAAGCTGGACATGGAACTCGTCACGATGCACCGGCGCGAGGAGCGGCTCGCCATGGCGTTGCGGCCGGTCTATCAGGCTTACGACGCGATTGTCCTCGACCTTTCGCCGAATCTGGGCCAACTGGTGATCACCGCGCTCAACGCCGCCGACTGGTTCATCGTGCCGACTGATGCCAGCAAGTGGGGGAGGCGGGGCGTCAACATGTTCCTGGAATGGTCAACCACCCTGCGCCAGCATCAGGTGTTGTCGGCGACCTTTCTGGGAGTCTTGCTGACCAAATATGAATCGCAGACCCTGATCAGCCGCGAGACCATGCACAAGCTGCGCGATGACGGCCTGCCGATCTTCGACACGATCATTCCCAAGCGCACTGCCGCCGAGCGCATGGTCAGCGACCAGGTCGTGCTGGGCGACCTGGAAGCAGATCAGGATCTGGCGCAGGCATATGCAAGTTTCGCTGTTGAGGTCATGACCCTCGTCGATGAGGGCCGACGGAATCGAGGAAAGCACCATGCCTAAAAAGGACACCGCCGCCGCCGTGCTCGGCATGTTGTCGACCGCCGGAGCCCAGACCCGTCAGGCCCCCAACGACACCGAACGCGCCGAGCACGCATCGGCCGCGCCGAGCGTCACAGTGACGGAAGACCCCCCGGCGTCGGTAACCACGCTTCCCAGCCCCGCCCTTCCCATCACCGCACCCGCTACCGAGGCGCCGCGCACCCTGCGGTTGCGCCCGGCAACAGCGCAGCGGGTTCGCCAGGCGTGGCTAGAGGCCAAACGCGATGACGTCTTGCTTACTGCCCAGGATTTCGCCTCAGACCTCGTCGATGAGGCACTGGTGCGGCATCGGCGCTCGCGCACAATTAACCGCGGTTAAGTCCTCAAGCGCTTCGGGCGTCGTCGCGGATCTCGGTGAGCCATCCGTCTCGATCGAGCAGGACCCACCGAGATCCCCGCCAGTGAAACGGCACAGACGCTGAATCGCGCCCGGCCGCCACCAGGTAGCCGGCTCGGGTCGCCAGCTGCGGCTGCAGGCGTGCCACGATCTCGGCGCACGCCCCGCAAGCCGCGAACAGCTGCGCGGGAGAGGGGTTTTCGCCGGGCGGTCCGGTCGGGCAGCGGTTCACGACCCGGTCGAAGCTGTAGCGACAGCTCTCCGTGAACACCTCGCAATGCCCGCAGCTCCGGGCGAGCAGTGCGGCCGGCGCCGAGCGCGACGGTAGCGCTGCCGATGGTCTGCGCAGCGGCGCAGGCGGCAGGGGATGCTGGCCGGTGGTGCCGGGCGTGGTCGGTGGCCGCCAATCGCGCAGCGCCGCATCGTCGATGGCGATC
>NZ_JBAPRN010000026.1:0-8240 GCF_049281135.1 Mycobacterium sp.
GGCTTTACCCATGTCGAGCTGTTGCCCGTCGCCGAGCACCCGTTCGGGGGCTCGTGGGGATATCAGGTGACGTCCTACTATGCGCCGTCGTCCCGATTCGGCACGCCCGATGAGTTGCGCGCGCTCATCGACGCGCTGCACCAGGCCGGCATCGGCGTCATCGTCGACTGGGTCCCGGCCCACTTCCCCAAGGACGCGTGGGCGCTCGGCCGGTTCGACGGCACGCCGCTCTACGAGCATTCCGACCCCCGCCGCGGTGAGCAACTCGATTGGGGCACTTACGTCTTCGACTTCGGCCGTGCCGAGGTGCGCAATTTCCTGGTGGCCAACGCGCTGTACTGGCTGGAGCAGTACCACATCGACGGACTACGTGTGGACGCCGTCGCGTCGATGCTCTACCTCGACTACTCACGCCCCGAAGGTGGCTGGACACCTAACATCCACGGGGGGCGGGAGAACCTGGAAGCCGTGCAGTTCTTGCAGGAGATGAACGCCACCGCCCACAAGGCGGCGCCCGGCATCGTCACGATCGCCGAGGAGTCGACCTCGTGGCCGGGTGTCACCAGGCCGACGACCGTTGGCGGCCTGGGCTTCTCGATGAAGTGGAACATGGGCTGGATGCACGACACGCTCGACTACATCAGTCGCGATCCGGTGTACCGCAGTTATCACCACCACGCGATCACCTTCTCGATGCTCTATGCGTTCAGTGAGAACTTCGTGCTGCCGATCAGTCACGACGAGGTCGTGCACGGCAAGGGCACGCTGTGGGGCCGGATGCCGGGCAACGACCACGTGAAGGCGGCCGGACTGCGCAGCCTGCTGGCCTACCAGTGGGCGCACCCGGGCAAGCAATTGCTGTTCATGGGTCAGGAATTCGGGCAGCGTGCCGAATGGTCTGAGGAACGCGGCGTCGACTGGTTTCAGCTCGACGAGAACAGCTTCTCGACCGGAATATCCCGGTTGGTCGGCGACCTCAACTCGATCTATCGCCGTTCATCGGCGTTGTGGAGTCAGGACATCAAGCCCGAGGGCTACTCGTGGATCGACGCCAACGACTCCGCCAACAACGTCCTGAGTTTTCTGCGGTACGGCAGCGACGGCTCGGTGATGGCCTGCGTGTTCAACTTCGCCGGCGCTGAGCACAGCGGCTACCGTCTCGGCCTGCCCAGCGCGGGGCGGTGGCGCGAGGTGCTCAACACCGATGCGACGGTCTACAACGGCTCCGGTATCGGCAATCTGGGCGGCGTCGACGCGACCGATGCGCCGTGGCACGGCCGTCCGGCATCGGCGGTGCTGGCGCTACCGCCGATGTCAGCGCTGTGGCTGGAACCCGCAGAGGCCTCCTAGTACAAGGGCCGCCTAGTACAGCGCGTTAGCCAGGTTGCGTCGTCCCGCGACGACTTCGGGGTCGGCGGGATCGAACAGCTCGAACAGCTCGATCAACCGCGTGCGCACTGATGTCCGCTCGTCGCCGGCCGTGCGCCGCACGAGCCCGACCAGACGGCCGAACGCGCCTTCGACATCTTGGCTCAGGATCTGGACATCAGCAGCGGCGAATGCCGCCTCGATGTCGTCGGGCGCGGCGTCGGCAGCCGTGACTGCATCCGGCCCGTGAGCGGTCGCGCGCATCAGGAACGCGATCTGGCGCACCGCGCCTTTGGCTTCGGCGTGGTTCGGGTCGCCGTCCAGGATCGCCTGGTAGGAGTCGAGCGCCGCCCCGAGGTCGTTGTCCTCGAGCTGCTGGCGAGCCTGAGCGAGAGCCGGATCCACTTCCTCTGGCTCATCGGAATCGGCAGCGCCACCGAGCTTTCCAGCAGTGGCCGACAGCAGCGAGTCGATCCAGCGGCGTAACTGCTCTGGCGGCTGCATGCCCTGAAAGCTGGAAAGAGGTTGCCCGGCACCCAATGCCACCACGGTGGGGACCACTTCGACACCGAAGATCTGCGCCACCCGGGGAGCCACGTCGACGTTGACACTGGCCAGCGACCATTTGCCGTTGTCGGCGACGGCCAGATCGGACAAGATGTCGGCCAGCTGAAGGCAGACATCACTGCGCGGCGACCACAGCAGCACGACCACTGGCACCTGGTTGGAGCGCAGCAGCACTTCTTGTTCGAAGTTGGCCTCGTTGACCTCGACACCGGCTGCGGCCGCCGAGCCGTCACCGCGCGTCTCGCCGGCGGAGGGTGGCGGTTGCTTCAAGGCGGACAGATCGACTGCGCCGCCGGTCAATGCGGGCCCAATTGGGGAACGTGGACGGCTCACATCTTCAAGTCTGGCACGGCGCCGTCGACGGGGTTTCATCCGGTTCGGACGGCCGTATGAGCAACATCACATCATGCGTTGCCAACCCGCGGTCGGCAGGTTGGCAGCAAACTTCTGGACGCATGTCCTGCCACACCGGTGGCAAACTGTACTGGCCGGTAACTAGCCAGCGCGAAGGATCAGCGCATCGCCCTGACCGCCCGCGCCGCACAGTGCAGCAACGCCGTAGCCGGAGCCCCGGCGGGACAGCTCGAGCGCGGCGTGCAGGGCGATCCGGGCACCCGACATGCCAATCGGATGCCCGATCGCGATGGCACCGCCGTTGACGTTGACGATCTCGGGATCGATGCCGAGTTCGCGGGTCGAGGCCAGCGCGACCGCGGAGAACGCCTCGTTGATCTCCACCACTTCGAGCTGGTCGACGGTGATGCCCTCGCGGCTCAAAGCCTTCTTGATCGCGTTGGCGGGCTGCGACTGCAGCGTCGAATCCGGGCCGGCCACCACGCCGTGGGCGCCGATCTCGACCAGCCAGGTCAACCCCAGCTCGGTGGCCTTGTCCTTGTTCATCACGACGACGGCGGCGGCGCCGTCGGAGATCTGCGACGCCGAACCGGCGGTGATGGTGCCGTCCTTGCGGAACGCCGGCTTGAGGCCGGCCAGCGACTCGGCGGTGGTGTTGGCCCGGATGCCCTCGTCCTCGGTGAACTGCAGCGGGTCGCCCTTGCGCTGCGGGATGCTGACCGGCACGACCTCGTCGGCGTAGACGCCGTCCTTCCAGGCTGCGGCGGCCTTCTGGTGCGACCGCGCGGCGAATTCGTCCTGTTCGAGGCGAGTGAAATTGTCGACGTCGTTGCGCTGCTCGGTGAGCGCACCCATGGGCTGGTCGGTGAACACGTCGTGCAGGCCGTCGTAGGCCATGTGGTCCAGGACCGTGACGTCGCCGTACTTGTAGCCGGAACGGCTGTCCATCAGCAGGTGCGGGGCCTTGGTCATGGACTCCTGGCCGCCGGCCACCACCACGTCGAACTCTCCGGCCCGAATGAGCTGGTCAGCCAGTGCGATGGCATCGATGCCCGACAGGCACATCTTATTGACGGTCAGCGCCGGCACATCCCAGCCGATGCCGGCCGCGACGGCGGATTGCCGCGCCGGCATCTGGCCGGCCCCCGCGGTCAGTACCTGGCCCATGATCACGTACTCGACCAGCGAGGCCGGCACGTTCGCCTTCTCCAGGGCGCCTTTGATCGCGATGGCACCCAGATCGCTGGCGCTGAAGTCCTTCAGCGAGCCCATCAGCTTGCCGACCGGCGTGCGTGCGCCAGCAACGATCACCGATGTCGTCATGACTACCTCCAGAGCGGGGTTCAACAGCCGATCGAAAAGATCGGGAGAAGCGGATTCGTTCCCGTCAGGTTACCGTTACGTGATGACCACCGATCAAGTTGACACCCGTCGAGTTCTCAGCACCGCTCTGGTGACGGCAGTCGACCACGTCGGCATCGCGGTCCCCGACCTCGACGCAGCGATCGCGTGGTACCACGACCACCTCGGCATGATCGTCCTGCACGAGGAAGTCAACGACGATCAAGGAATTCGCGAGGCAATGCTGTCGGTGCGAGGCGCCGCGGTCGGTAGCGCGCAAGTTCAGCTGATGGCCCCGATCGACGACTCGTCGGCGATCGCGAAATTCCTCGACAAGCGTGGTCCCGGCATCCAGCAGTTGGCGTATCGGGTCAGTGACCTGGACGGTCTCAGCGAGCGCCTGCGTGAGCAGGGCATCCGGTTGCTGTACGAGACGCCCCGGCGCGGCACAGCGAACTCGCGGATCAACTTCATCCACCCCAAGGACGCCGGCGGTGTACTGATCGAGTTGGTCGAGCCCGCCGAGGATTCAGAGCACTAACTCCACTTTCGGGTCGGTCCGCGCGTTGCCCGGTTAGACCAGCACGGCGTGTGCCAATGCCGTCGGTCGTCGAGGGCCACCTCGCCGAAATCGGCTAGCCACACCACCACATGAGCTGTGCCCGAGCGTATTTCGTGGTCGCAACCCGGGCAACGATACGTCTTGAGCGCTCGCGCGCCGGCCACCGGCCGAACCTCGTAGTCATGTCCATCTGGCCCGGTCTCCACGCGACGCGCAGCGGGCAGCGGCCCAAACGACTGCTGCTGGCGCGGTGAACTACGGCGTCGAGCCATGACACCAGTCTAGTGAGGCAGCTCAGAACAACCGGAACTCATCGGAATCCATGCCCCGCATCTTGTCGTAATCCAATGTCAGACAACGAATTCCGCGATCAGTGGCTAAAGTTTTCGCTTGCGGCTTAATCTGCTGCGCGGCGAACACTCCGCTCACGGGCGCCAGCAGACTGTCCCGGTTGAGCAGCTCCAGATAGCGGGTGAGCTGCTCGACCCCGTCGATTTCGCCGCGGCGCTTGATCTCTACTGCGACCGAACGCCCCTGTTCGTCGCGGCACAACAGGTCGACCGGCCCGATCGGCGTCATGTACTCACGACGTACCAGGGTGTAGCCCGCCCCGAGCAGCTCAACGTGCTCGGCGAGTAACACCTGCAAGTGGGCCTCGACGCCGTCTTTGACCAGCCCGGGATCGAGCCCGAGCTCATGGCTGGAGTCGTGCTCGATGTCCTCGACAGTGATGCGTAACTGCTCGCCGGCCTTGTTCTGCACCACCCAGACCGGCGCTTCTCCCTCGGCCTCCTCGGACAACCAGCACGGCGGGCTCATCCAGTTCAACGGCTTGTAGGCACGATCGTCGGCGTGCACGCTCACCGAGCCGTCGGCCTTGAAGAGCAGCAGCCGGCGCGCCGAGGGCAGATGAGCGGTGAGGCGTCCGACGTAGTCCACGGTGCAGCGGGCGATGACGAGGCGCACGCAACACACCTTAAGCATGGGCAGCGGCAGCAATTAGGCTGACGCCACCATGGTGGCTAAGCGATCGACCGCGCAACGGCTGGGGCGAGTGCTGGAGCGGGTGACTCAGCAGAGCGGTCGACTGTCGGAAACACCGGCGTACGGTTCCTGGCTGCTCGGGCGGGTATCGGAGAGTCAGTCCCGTCGGCGAGTACGCATCCAGCTCATCCTGACGGTGTTCATCGTCGGGGCGAACCTGATCGGAATCGCCGTCGCGGCGCTGCTGTTGACCGTCGCGTTCCCCACTCCGAGCATATTCAGCGACGCACCCCTGTGGATCACCTTCGGCGTCACGCCGGCCTACTGCACCGTCGCGCTCGGACTCGGTACGTATCTGATCACCCACCGGACCATCGCCGGCCTGCGGTGGGCGATCGAGGAGCACGAACCGACCCCGGCCGACGAGCGCGCCACCTTCGCAGCTCCGTTTTGGCTGGCGTTCGGCGTCCTCGTGCTGTGGGTCCTCGGTACCGCGTTGCTGACGACGCTCTATGGGTTGGCCGACAGCACGTTCATTCCGATCGTGGGCTTCTGCGTCAGCGTCTGCGGCATTTTGGTGTCGACCGCGTGCTATCTGTTCACCGAGTTCGCGCTGCGCCCGGTGGCCGCTCAGGCGCTTGAGGCGGGCCGGGCGCCGCGCCGATTGGCCCCCGGCATCATGGGCCGGACGTTGACGGTGTGGCTGCTCGGGTCTGGTGTTCCGGTCCTGGGCATCATGGTTACCGCGCTGCTGGGCGGCGTGCTGCTCGACAATCTGAGCAAGACCCAATTGGCGGTAGCCATTTTGGTGGAGTCACCCGCTGCGCTGATCTTCGGCTTCGTGTTGATGTGGATTCTGGCCTGGTTGACGGCGACGCCGGTGCGGGTGGTTCGGGCGGCGCTCAAGCGGGCCGAAGACGGCGATCTGCGCGGCGACTTGGTGGTGTTCGATGGCACCGAACTCGGTGAGCTGCAACGCGGATTCAACTCGATGGTCGACGGCCTGCGCGAGCGCGAGCGCGTGCGTGATCTGTTCGGCCGGCACGTGGGACGCGAGGTTGCCCTTGCCGCCGAACGGGACAAGCCCGAACTCGGGGGCGAAGAGCGTTATGTCGGAGTGGTTTTCGTCGACATCATCGGCTCGACGCAACTGGTGACGAGTCGGCCGGCCGCAGAAGTCGTGCAGCTACTCAACCGGTTTTTCGCGGTGATCGTCGAGGAGGTGGACCGTCACCACGGACTGGTCAACAAATTCGAGGGCGATGCCGTGCTGGCGGTTTTCGGCGCGCCCAATCATCTCGACCGGCCGGAAGACCAAGCCCTCGGCGCCGCGCGGGCCATCGCCCGTCGTCTCGACAGCGAGGTGCCCGAGTGCAAAGCCGGCATCGGGGTCACGGCCGGCAACGCCGTCGCCGGCAACGTCGGCGCCAAGGAGCGTTTCGAATACACGGTCATCGGCGAACCGGTCAACGAAGCGGCCCGACTGTGCGAGTTGGCCAAGGACGAGCCGAGCCGATTGTTGGCATCCTCGGACACCATCAACGCCGCGAGCGCCGACGAACGGACGCACTGGTCGCTGGGCGAGACCGTCACGCTGCGCGGCCACGACCAACCGACGCAGTTGGCGACGCTGATCTAGTCGAGAACGCCGTGGGTGAACACGGCACGGCTGAGCCGAAGCCAGGCTTTCCGGAAACCACCGGAGTCCATGCGGTCGGGCGCACGACCGAGCAGAACTTCCATGATTGGTGCATAACTCGATGCCGCCAGTAGCACCGCGCTGATCGCTTCGGGGTGTCGATCTGGGTTCCGGCGTCGTCCGCGCTGGCCCGCAACGCCTGCCCCATGATCTGGTGCGCGAACGCGAGGTTGCGTACCCACAATTCATCGACCATGTCCCGGGTGGCATCAGGTTCGACGAGCATCAACCGCACGGGGTCCGCGTTATCCGCAATCGTTCGCTGTGCCGCGGCGGTGACGGGCGCGAGAGCGCCCAACCGTACGGCCGACGTCCGCATCCGGTCGAGACCACGGCGCAGCGCGGCCCGTGAACATCAACCTTACTGCGGAAATGGCGGTACTCGATTGCAACCTGAGTAGTAACTAAGTAGTCTCACCGTACGTTTTGTGCCTGGTCTGACGACGTCGGCAGTCAGCAGTCGGGGCGCGTTTTCCTGGGCCACGAAAGGAAACCGAGTATGGGCTCTGAGTCGGCGCCTTCAATCAGTGACCAACGCCGTGGGCGCCCACGCGACGAGTCTGCAATCGAGTTCTTGCGCAACTTCCCGGCCCTGCTCGCCCTCGACCGACTACCCGTCCCCATCCTGGCCGTCGATGACGCCGGCGAAATCGCCTTCGCCAATGAGGCATTCGCTGCGCTGGTCGGATACGCCCGCGACGACCTGGCCACGATGAACGCGCAGTCCCTGGTGGCGTGTATCGCCCCAGCGGATACCGGTGTTGTCGCGGTCCTACGCGAGCACGCCAACACGGTGGTCCGGCTGATACATGCAGACGGGTGGACCATGCCAACATTGCTCAGCGACTCGGTGCTGATCCGCGAAGGCGAGAAGCTGGCCGTCGTCGCGTTCACCGATTTGACCGAAATCGCCTGGGCCACATCACCCGACGACGACCTACTGCCCGGCTAGCCGGAGCTGGCCGCCCGCGCGTGGGGGTCCCACAGGACATTTCCAGGTTAACTGCGCGGTGCGGCCTGGTGCCTACTGCGACTGATCGGGTTGGTCACCGACCTGGTCTTCTACCAACGCTGGGCGGTCGATCTGGTTGCCCCGGGAGCCCAGGATCATCCGTGGTGGGTGCACCCGTCGCCGGCGGTCTGGTGGTCGGTGTTATGGCGCGGCTCGGGTCGAAGAAGATCCGTGGTCACGGTATGCCCGAGGCGATCGAGGCGATCCTGACCAATGGCAGTAGAGTTGAGCCGAAAGTTGCTGTGCTGAAGCCTATTTCGGCGGCAATCAGCATCGGCACCGGTGGCCCGTTCGGCGCCGAGGGGCCGAGGGGCCGAGGGGCCGAGGGGCCGATCATCATGACCGGCGGCGCG
>NZ_JBAPRN010000027.1:0-11807 GCF_049281135.1 Mycobacterium sp.
GTCGTGGACGGCCTCGGGCAGCCGGTGCCGATGGGCGCGAGCGGCGAGCTCGTGATCGGCGGCGTCGGGCTGGCGCGCTATCTGGACCCGGAGAAGGACGCCGAGAAGTACGCGCCGCTGTCGGCCCTCGGCTGGGAGCGGGCGTACCGCAGCGGCGATCTGGTGCGCGCCGAACCCGAGGGCCTGCTGTTCATGGGACGCGCCGACGAGCAGGTCAAGCTCGGCGGGCGCCGGATCGAGCTGGGCGAGGTCGACGCCGCGCTGGTCCATCTTCCGGGGGTCAGCGGTGGCGCGGCGGCGGTCCGCCGGACGGCGGCCGGCACGCCAATGCTGGTCGGCTATGTCGCTAGCGCCGACCAGGAATTCGACATCGCCGCCGCGCGCGCCCAGCTCGCCGCGCAGCTTCCCGCCGCGTTGGTGCCGCGCCTGGTCCGGGTCGACGAGCTACCCACCCGCACGTCGGGCAAGGTCGACCGCGACGCGTTGCCCTGGCCACCGCCAGGTGACGCCGACACCGAGGCAGCGCTCGAGCTCAGCGGTACGGCGGGGTGGCTGGCCGGGCTGTGGCAGGACCTGCTCGGCGCCACCGTGACGGGCCCGGAGGCCGACTTCTTCGCGCTCGGCGGTGGCTCGCTCGCCGCGGCACAGCTCGTTGCCGCGTTGCGGGACCGGTATCCCCAGGTCACGGTCGCCGACTTGTACGACCATCCGCGGCTGGGCTCGCTGACCGGCTTCCTCGACGAGCTCGAGGCGCCTCCGGATGTGATCGAGCGGGAGGTGCGAGCGACCCCACTGTCTTCGCAGCTCGCTCAGATCCTGCTGTCGGTGCCGTTGGCAACGCTGGCCGCGCTGCAGTGGGTGACGTGGCTGGCGCTGGGAAACAACGTCGCCCGGTCTTTGCATCTGGTGCCGTGGACCGTTGCGGTGAACTGGTGGGTGGTTGCGGCCGCGTTCGTTGTGTTCGTCACGCCGATGGGCCGGATGGCGATCGCGGTGTCGGCGGCGCGGCTGTTGCTGCCGAATGTGCGGCCGGGAACCTACCGCCGCGGTGGCTGGGTGCACCTGCGGGTGTGGCTGGCCGAGCGGCTCGCCGAGGCCAGCGACGCCGAGAACCTGGCGGGGGCGCCGTGGCTGGTGTACTACGCGCGCGCCCTGGGCGCCGATATCGGCAAGGGCGTCGATCTGCACTCGATCCCACCGGTCACCGGTCTGCTGACGCTCGGACACCGCAGCGCCATCGAACCCGAGGTTGACCTGTGCGGGCATTGGATCGACGGCGATGACTTTCACGTCGGGGCGATCACGATCGGCAACGACGCGACGATCGGCACGCGCACGACGTTGCTGCCCGGCGCCGTCGTCGGCAAGAACGCCGACGTCGCACCCGGGTCGGGCGTCGTCGGAAAGGTGAAAAGCCGCCAGTACTGGAAAGGTTCGCCCGCAGTGAAGTCCGGCCGGGTGAAACACCCCTGGCCAGACGAACGGCCGGCGCGCCGAAGTCACTGGGTTGCGGTCTACGCGCTGACGTCGGTGCTGCTGGCTGCGATGCCGCTGACCGCTCTGGCGGCCGGGCTCGCGGTGATCGGCCTGGCTGTCCACCACACTCACCGGCTGTCGCAGGCAGTGTTGCCCGCGCTGCTGTGGACGCCGGTCGCGACTTTGGCCGCACTGGCGGCCTACGCCGTGATGACCATCGTGGCGGTCCGGACGCTGTCGATCGGCCTGCGGGAGGGCTACCACCCGGTGCGCAGCCGTAGCGGCTGGCAGCTGTGGGCCAGCGAGCGGCTGATGGACGGCGCGCGCAATTACCTGTTCCCGCTGTACGCCAGCCTGGCTACACCTGGCTGGCTGCGGCTGCTCGGCGCCAAAGTCGGCCGCGACACCGAGATTTCGACGGTGTTGCTGACCCCGAAATTCACCGTTATCGAGGACGGTGCGTTTCTGGCGGACGACACCATGGTCGCGTCGTACGAACTGGGCGGCGGTTGGATCTATGCGGCTACGACGACGGTCGGCAGGCGGGCGTTTCTCGGCAACTCCGGCATCACCCAACCTGGCCGGCGGGTCCCTGACGACGGACTGGTCGCGGTGCTGTCGGCAGCTCCGGCCAAAGCCAAACGCGGTTCGTCGTGGCTGGGCAGCCCGCCCATGCGGCTGCGCCGCCGTCCCGCCGAGGCGGACGCGGCCCGCACCTACGAACCACCATGGCGGTTGAAGGCGATGCGGTCGGTCGTCGAGGCTTTTCGGGTGCTTCCGGTGATGGTGACCGCAGCGATCGGACTGGCGGTGCTGGGCACGCTGCAGGCGCTGGTCCGGATCTTCGGCATCTGGAGCGCCGCCCTGTGCGGTGGGCTTGTGCTATTGGCCGCGGGCGCGGTGGCCGCGGGAGTCGCAGTGGCCGCGAAATGGCTTCTGGTGGGCCGGATTCGGGCGGGCGAGTTCCCGCTGTGGTCGTCGTTCGTATGGCGCAACGAGCTCGCTGACACATTCGTGGAAACCGTGGCGGCGCCGTGGTTCGCCCGCGCGGCCAGCGGCACACCCGTGATGAACATGTGGCTGCGCGCACTGGGCGCCAAGGTCGGCCGCGGCGCCTGGTGCGAAACCTATTGGCTACCAGAGGCCGATCTCGTCACACTCGGCCGGGGCAGCACCGTGAACCGTGGCTGCGTTGTGCAGACACATCTTTTTCACGACCGGATCATGCGGATGGACGCCGTCGTGCTGGAGGACGGCGCGACGCTGGGTCCGCACGGCGTAGCTCTGCCATCGGCCCGGCTCGGCGCGGGCGTGACGGTCGGTCCCGCATCGCTGGTGGTGCGGGGCGACAAGGTGCCGAAATCGACACGCTGGCAAGGTAATCCGATCAGACCATGGGATACGCCACGGGAGAAGTCCGGCAAGAAGGCCGCCGCGTGAAACGGGTTGCCAAGAAGCTCGCGCCCCGCGCCGAGCAGACGGTGATCGACCCGTATCTGCCGAAGAACGGCAACCTCGGCTACCGGGTGTCACGCTACGAACTGGCATTGGAATACAAGGTCGCCATCAATCGGCTTTCGGGATCGGCGACGATCGGCGCGGTCACACTTACCGAATTAGAGGAATTCACTCTGGATCTCTCCGCTGCGATGACCGTGTCGAAGGTATTGGTGAACGGCAGACGGGTTGCTCACTTCGACTGCCGGATGAGGAAATTGCGCATTCGATTGTCCACGAAACTGGCCACCGGGGCCCAGATGTCGATCGTCGTGCACTACCACGGGACGCCGCGACCAGTGCGATCGTTGTGGGGAGATGTCGGTTTCGAGGAACTGACCAACGGTGTACTGGTCGCGGGGCAGCCCAACGGTGCCCCGTCGTGGTTTCCCTGCGACGACCACCCCAGCGCCAAAGCGTCCTACCGCATACAGGTCAGCGCCGATAACCCCTACCGGGTGGTCGCCAACGGCAGGCTGGTCTCCCGGCGGGTGCGGGCCGCGCAGACCGAGTGGACCTACGAACAACCCGAGCCGACCTCGACCTACCTCATCACCCTGCAGATCGGGATGTATGAGCTGACGCGGCAGGGTAAGACGCCGGTGTCGATGCGGGCCACGTTGCCCGAACGGCTGCGCCGCAACTTCTACCATGACTTCGCCCGGCAACCCGAGATGATGGAGCTGTTCGTCGACCTGTTCGGTCCGTATCCGCTGGCGAACGGCTACACCGTCGTCGTGACCGACGACGATCTCGAAATACCCCTTGAGGCTCAAGGAATTTCGATATTCGGAGCCAATCATTGCGACGGCACGCGGGGCAGCGAGCGACTCATCGCCCATGAGCTGGCCCATCAGTGGTTCGGAAACTCGGTCACCGCGCGGCAGTGGCGCGACATCTGGTTGCACGAAGGATTCGCGTGCTACGCCGAGTGGCTGTGGTCTGAGCACAGCGGCGGCCCCAGCGCCGACGAACTCGCCCGGCGTTATCACCAGAAGTTGCGTGACTCGCCGCAGGATCTGCTGCTCACCGACCCCGGGCCGCGGGACATGTTCGACGACCGGGTGTACAAGCGCGGCGCGTTGACCCTGCACGCGCTACGTCGACGGTTGAGCGACGACAAGTTCTTTGCGTTACTGAGGGATTGGACGAACCGCTACCGCCACGGCAGCGCCGTAACCGACGACTTCACCGGCCTGGCCGCCGGCTACTGCGACGAATCGTTGTCGGCATTGTGGGACAGCTGGCTGTACTCGAAGGCCGTCCCGTAACGGGGTCGATCAGCTGTTGAGTGCCGGCTCCGGCGTCAGCTCGGGCAGTCCCACCCGTCGACGCACGGTCCGTGAATGAGTGATCAACTCGGCCGTCACGGCGCCCAGCGCGCCCACGGCCGCAGCACCCCACATCGACCAAGCGCCGTGCGCCAACAGGAAAAAGCCGAAGACCGTGGACACCGCCAGCAGCGCGCACCGGACTGGTGTCCAGCGGGCCGGGCCGCCCAGTCGGAGAGAGACCAGCATGCCCAGCACCAACGCGACGGAGTGCCCGACATCGGTGAAATCGTCGCCCAGTGCGGCCGCGGCGATACCGACCGGCAGCCACCAGCCGATCCAGGCCGGTCGCCAGCGCTGAGGTATCGCTGCGGTCAGCGCACCCAGCACCGCCACAGCGCCGTAGCTCACCCCGACATCGCTCGCGCGCGAAACCGACAGCGGCAGCCAGCCGAATTCGATCGCCGCGGTGAGGCCGACGGCGACCAGCAGCGTCGCACCGATATGGCCGGTGACGAACACGATGGCCAACCGCCCGCTTCGCCAGATCAGCTCAGCCAGGGCCAGCAGGCACACCAGGCACGGCAACCAGAAGTACATCGGACCGGATTCAGTGACGAAGGCGCTGTCCAGCAGGGTGGCCAAGTGACCGTGTGCGAGGTTGTGCAGATTGGTGCTGGCCTGCGCGATGACGTGCGCACGCGCGCGCGGGCCGAGATCCACGAGCGCCGCGCTGACACCGATCAGCACCGCCGCGTAGCCCAGCGTGATCCGCACGCGTGAGAGTCGCGACAATATCTGCACTATCATCGCCATCTACTATGCCTGCGGACTCTCGTCATCCGCGCGGTCAAATCCTGATAAGTCGCTGACATTCTCCCGGGACGGCTTGAGCCGGTAGATGGCCAAATCAGGCGGCAGACCTGCGGGTTTACTCGCGAAGACCGGCCAGTGCACGCGCTTGGCAGCGACACCGAGTGTGACCAAGTCGTGTGCGTCAAGCTGGTCCAGTGTGGTCCCCGACACCATCACTCCGCCCCGGGTCGCGCGCTCCATCACCCGCGCGGCGACGTTGACGTCGACTCCGAGCCAATCGGCCGCCAGGCGCTGGGGTCGACCGGTGTGGATTCCGACCCGCATTCTCGGCTTGTAGCCGTCGACATCGACCGATTTCAGCGCTCGCTTGGCCTCCAAGACAGCACCGACCGCGACGAGCGGGTCGGCGAACACCGCCATGGTCCCGTCGCCCATCCGCTTGACGATGTGCCCACCGGCGTCGAGCAGCGGCGCTTCGATCGCCCGCGCGACTCGCCGCAAGAGTTTGAGGGTGGCGTCATCGCCGGCGTGCAACGACCAGGTCGAAAAACCCACCAGGTCGGTGAAAACGATGGTGACTTCTTGGTATGCCGGACGTCGGGACACTGCCTCGGTCAGCGCCTGCCACACCTGCAGCGCGCCGAGACCGACCTCCCGCGACGCGCCACCCCGTTCGCCCAACAGGCGGCCTGTGGCCCGGGCTGCCGCACGCGGTCCACCCTGGCCGGCCGTCGAGAGCGGGTCGCCGAAGTCGGGATCGCCAGGCAGGAACCTGCGCGCCCGCCGGACCAGCGCAATCATGCCTGGGTTTCGATTTGTGCTGCGCAGCCATTCCGCCGCGTCGCGTATCGACGCCTGCGGACGCTGTCCTGAGTCACGCGACTCCGGTGTGGCCACGGTTTGATCGGGCTCGCCGCACGCCGGTTGCGGCCCAAGTTCCACAACGCTCAGGGTAGGTGGTGTCCAGAGCGACCGGCAACGAGGTTCATGGTGGTGTCCGACACGATCTGGGGTGAACCACCTGATCACGCGCTTGCGACGGTCGCGTCGACACTCGGTAACAGTGCATCGCGACGCGCGCCGAAATTGTAGACAACGTACGTTGTCATCATTATCGTGATCTCATCATCGCCCATCAGGACTGGGAGGCCGTGATGACAGTGACGTCGATGCCCTCCAAGCGGCCGCGCAGCTCCGCCGCACGCCGGCCGGCTGAACCGGACAACAAGACGGTTCCGCTGGGACCGGAGTCGCTGACATGGAAGTACTTCGGCGACCTGCGCACGGGGATGATGGGCGTCTGGATTGGCGCGATCCAGAACATGTATCCGGAACTGGGTGCGGGCGTCGAGGAGCACTCAATCCTGTTGCGCGAACCGCTCCAACGGGTGGCGCGCTCGGTGTACCCGATCATGGGCGTTGTCTACGACGGCGGCCGGGCGGCCCAGACCGGTGAGCAGATCAAGCAGTATCACCACACCATCAAGGGCGTGGATGCCACCGGCCGGCGCTACCACGCGCTGAACCCCGAGACGTTCTACTGGGCGCACGCCACTTTTTTCATGCTGGTGATCAAGGTGGCCGAGTACTTCTGCGGCGGGTTGACCGAGGCCGAAAAACGTCAGCTGTTCGACGAACATGTGCGGTGGTACCGGATGTACGGGATGAGCATGCGACCGGTTCCCGAGTCCTGGGAGGAATTTCAGGATTACTGGCAACGGGTCTGCCGTGATGAGCTGGAGATCAACCAGGCCACGCTGGACATCTTCCAAATCCGGATCCCCAAACCGAAATTCGTGTTGATGCCCACCCCGGTATGGGACCAGCTGTTCAAACCGCTTGTCGCGGGCCAACGTTGGATCGCGGCCGGATTGTTCGAGCCGTCGGTGCGGGAAAAGGCCGGCATGCGTTGGACACCCGGCGACGAAGTGGTGTTGCGGCTGTTCGGAAAGCTGGTCGAGCTGGCGTTCCTGGCCGTTCCCGACGAAATCCGGTTGCATCCGCGGGCGTTGGCCGCATACCGCCGGGCCGAAGGCCGCGGCTCCGATGAAGCCCCACTCGTCGAGGCGCCGGGCTTCATGGCGCCGCCCCCGGACCGCCGCGGGTTGCCGATGCACTACTTCCCGCCGCGCAAATCGATCATCGAGCGCGCCGGTTCGCTGGTGCACACCACGTTCTCGCTGGCCGGATTGCGTCCGGCGCGGGGCCGGGGCAAAGCCGCCTAGTCGCCGGAACCGACCCGCTGCGCCCGGGCGCTTTGATACAGGCAAATAGCCGCTGCCGCAGCCACATTGAGGCTCTGCGCACTCCCCGACATCGGTATGGTCACCCGATTGTCGGCCCGCTCGGCCAACTGTGCCGACAATCCGCGGGCCTCGGCGCCGAACAGCCACGCCGTCGGTGCCGTCAGGTCGGCGTCATCGAGCGACAGCTCACCCTCCACGGTGGTGGCCAGGAGCCGCAACCCGGCGGCCTGCAGTGCGCTGACGGCCGCGTCGACCTCGGGTGCGACGACGACCGGCACCTCGAAGATGCTGCCGGCCGACGCGCGCAGGCATTTGCCGTTGTATGGGTCGACGCCGCGTCCGGCGAACACCACGGCGTCGGCGCCCATGGCATCGGCGATGCGGATCAGGGTGCCCGCGTTGCCCGGTTCACCGATCTCGACGCCGACGGCGACCAGTCGGGGCGCGCTCAGTAGAACGTCCTGCAAAGGCGGACTCGGCAACTCGCAGACCGCCACCAGGCCTGTCGGAGTCACGGTGTCCGACAAGGCTTTCGCGGCGCGCTCGGTGACGAGGTGAACCGATGCGTGGTGTGTCGCCAACACATCGGCATACCGCAGCGCGGCGGCCTCGGTCACGAAGACCTCGCGGATCAGTCCACGCCGCGATGCCGCTTCGACCAAGTTGGCGCCTTCGACCAGGAAAAGTCGGCTCCGGCGACGGGCGACCTGCCGGTGCAGTTTGACCGCAGCGACAACCCGGGTCGATCGTTCCGTGAGCACCGATTGCGGTTGAGATCCGATTGTCCGGCCGGGCGAGGTTACGCGGCCTCTCCGGATGGCGCGTTGACGTCGTCGGGCAGTGCGGCCCGCGCGACACCGACCAACGCGGTGAACGCCGCGGGATCGCTGATCGCGATCTCGGCGAGGTTCTTGCGGTCGACCTCGACGCCGGCGGCCTTCAGGCCCTGGATCAGCCGGTTGTAGGTGATGTCATTGGCCCGAGCAGCCGCGTTGATCCGTGAGATCCACAGCTTGCGGAACTCGCCCTTGCGTGCCCGACGGTCACGGTAGGCGTAGGTCAGCGAATGTAGCTGCTGCTCTTTGGCTTTGCGGTACAGGCGGGACCGCTGGCCGCGATAGCCTTTGGAAGCCTTCAGGATGGTGCGGCGCTTCTTTTGGGCGTTGACTGCCCGCTTCACGCGTGCCATGGGGTGTTCCTATCTCGTTGGGAAGTGGTTGTTCCGGCGCTTGTGCTGCCGGTCAGCCGTTCAGCAGCTTCTTGACCCGCTTGGTGTCGTTGGCCGACACCGTGGTCCGTCCATCCAGCCGTCGCGTCCGCTTGGTCGGCTTGTGCTCGAGCAGGTGGCGGCGGCCGGCCTTCTGACGCACGATCTTCCCGGTGCCGGTGCGCCGGAATCGCTTCGACGCGCCGCTGTGGGTCTTGGTCTTGGGCATGTTTTAGGTCCTCTGTATCAGTTCGGCGATGGTTCGGGATCGCTGGTGGGTGCGGGTTGGGGCGTGGGACCACTGGCGTCTTGGGCCGCACGGGCACGCGTCTTTGCGCCGCGGTGCGGTGCCAACACCATCGTCATGTTGCGTCCGTCCTGCTTTGCCGATGTCTCGACGAATCCGTAATCGGCGACGTCGCCACCCAGGCGTTGCAGCAGCCGGTAACCCAACTCGGGTCGCGACTGCTCGCGTCCGCGGAACATGATGGTCACCTTGACTTTCGCTCCCGCCTCCAAGAAGCGGATCACGTGACCCTTTTTGGTCTCGTAGTCGTGATCGTCGATCTTGGGTCGCAATTTCTGTTCTTTGACAACGGTCTGCTGCTGGTTCTTGCGAGACTCGCGCGCTTTTTGCGCCGCCTCGTACTTGAACTTGCCGTAATCCATGATTTTGCAGACCGGTGGTCTGGCGTCCGGCGCAACTTCGACAAGGTCGAGATCGGCATCCGCGGCGACGCGAAGGGCATCTTCGATACGCACGATGCCTACCTGTTCCCCTCCTGGACCGATCAAACGGACTTCAGGTACGCGGATGCGCTCGTTGACGCGGGTCTCAGTGCTGATGGGGCCTCCCTCATTGATCTTTCGTCAATTGCCACCGCCACCTGCTCCGTTGGAGTCAGCGGGTTGGGATACCACACCATCAGCAAAAAAGCCCTGCATAAGCAGGGCCCGGTGCCGACCGATCACGGCAAAAGCCGCCTGCCGAACGCAGAACCGGCACAACTGGTGTGCCAGTGACCGGACCGCTGAACCTTGTTGGCCAACGGTGGGAGCGGGACTCCACTTGCTGTCTCTGGCATTGCCGGAGACGGTCGCGCAGGTGAGTCTACCAGTCACGACGCTCAACGCCGTCACCTCGCCGTCCGACCGTCCGCACCACGAGGCATGCGGGAGACCTCGAGGCCGACACGAGCAATGTATGCCGTCGGAGAACATAGGCATTCCATAGCCAAACCGAATATCCTCGCCGTCTGTGACCCTCACCGCTTCCCGCCTGCGGAGCCAGCCGAGTTCTCGACTCCGCTGGGTGCCGGCAGCCGCCGGCTGGACGGTTGGTGTCATCGCCACCTTGTCGCTGATCGCCAGTGTGTCGCCGGTGATTCGGTGGCTGATCAGGGTGCCCCGGGAATTCATCAACGACTACATATTCAACTTCCCTGACACCAGCTTTGCGTGGTCGTTCGTGCTGGCACTGTTGGCCGGCGCACTCACCGCCCGCAAACGCATCGCCTGGTGGCTGTTGGTGTTCAACCTGTTGCTGGCCGCGGGCTTGAACGTGGCCGGTCTGATCGTGGATCACCCCAGTGCAGCGAAGCGCTTCGGCGAGATGCTCGGTCTCGGTCTGCACCTTGCCGCGGTGGTGGTGCTGATCTTGGGTTACCGCGAATTCTGGGCGAAGGTCCGCCCCGGTGCGCTGTACAAGGCAGCCGGGGTGCTGCTGACCGGGTGGGCGATCGGAATCGTGGTGTCTTGGGGTCTCGTCGAGACGTTTCCCCGCTCGCTGGCCCCCGAAGACCGGTTGTTCTATGTGGTGAACCGGGTGGTCGGGTTCGCCGTCGTCGAGTCGGCGCAATTCACCGGGCGTCCGCCGGTATTCCTCAACGCGCTGTTCGGGTTGTTCAGCGCGATGGCGTTGATCGTTGCCGCCATCGTGTTGTTCCAGTCGCAGCGGGCCGACAACGCATTGACCGGCGAGGATGAATCTGCGATTCGTGGGCTGCTCGAACTGTGGGGCAAGGACGACTCGCTGGGGTACTTCGCCACCCGCCGCGACAAGTCGGTGGTTTTCGCGCCGAGCGGCCGCGCGGCGATCACCTACCGCGTCGAGGTCGGTGTCTGTCTGGCCAGTGGGGATCCGATCGGGGATCCGCGGGCATGGCCGCAAGCCATCGACGCGTGGTTGGCGCTGTGCCAGAGCTACGGCTGGACGCCGGGGAACATGGGTGCCAGTTCGGCTGGGGCCAAAGCATTTCGCGAGGCCGGCCTGAACGCGTTGGAACTCGGCGACGAAGCGATCTTGCAGACTGCCGAGTTCAGGCTGTCGGGGCGCGAAATGCGCGGAGTGCGCCAGGCGGTGACGCGAGCCCGCCGCGCCGGGCTGACCATGCGTATCCGACGCCACCACGACATCGAACCCGCCGAGATGGCGCAGGTGATTTCGCGTGCCGACTCATGGCGGGACACCGAAGCCGAGCGCGGCTTCTCGATGGCGCTGGGCCGACTCGGCGATCCGGCCGACGGCGACTGCCTGTTGGTCGAGGCCCTCGGATCCAACGACACTGTGGTCGCGATGCTGTCGCTGGTGCCCTGGGGACGCAACGGCGTCTCGCTTGACCTCATGCGCCGGTCGCCGCACTCCCCCAACGGCACCATCGAACTGATGGTGAGCGAGCTCGCTCTGCACGCCGAACGCATCGGCATCACTCGTATCTCATTGAACTTCGCCATGTTCCGATCGGCGTTCGAGCAGGGCGCCCAACTCGGCGCTGGCCCGGTGGCCCGACTGTGGCGCGGGTTCCTGCTGTTCTTCTCGCGCTGGTGGCAGCTGGAGACGCTGTACCGCTCGAACATGAAATACCAGCCCGACTGGATTCCGCGCTTCGCCTGCTACGAGGACGCCCGGATGGTTCCACGGGTGGGCGTCGCTTCGTCGATCGCGGAGGGCTTCCTGGTGCTGCCCTTCACCCGCCGCGACGAACAGCACACCGGTCATCACCCGTCTGTCCCACCGACGCTGTTGGCGACCGGGTTGTTGCACCGTGACGGTTCGGCGCCGGACGCTTCGGCATTGCAGGAGGCCGACTTCGGCGACGTCGACGCGCGGGGCCGGCGACTACCTGAGCAGATGCGCGTCCGGATGTCCAAGCTGAAGGCATTGCAGGACAGCGGTATTGACGCCTATCCGGTGGGAAAGCCACCCAGCCACACGGTCGCTCAGGCCCTGAGTATCGAGGATCATACGGCGGTCTCAGTGTCAGGGCGGGTGCTGCGGATCCGGGACTTCGGCGG
>NZ_JBAPRN010000028.1:0-5416 GCF_049281135.1 Mycobacterium sp.
GCGGAACGTGGCGGACAGTCGGCGATCGCGCTGCGCGCGCTGCAGGATGCCACGCGCCTCGGCGATGTGCGCGCCGTGCAGCGGGCCGAACGGCTGGCGGTCGAAGTGAACTGTGTGTTGGGACGGCTGACGCTGGCACACGCCCGGGCATTGGCCGCGGGCGATGCCGGCGCGCTGACCGAGGTCGCCGCCGACCTTGCCGATCGCGGACTGCACCCCGCCGCCGCCGACGCGTCGGCCCAAGCGCAGCGCGTCTAGGCGCTCAAGGCCTAACCGCTCAGATAGGCCCGCAGCATCGTCACCGCGTCGGTGATCTGGTGGATGGGCACGAGTTCGTCGCGGGTATGCGCGAGGTTGGGATCGCCCGGCCCGTAGTTGACGGCGGCGATGCCACGGGCGGCGAACCGCGACACGTCGGTCCACCCGTATTTCGCTCGCACCTGCCCACCGGCGGCGTCGACGAGGTCCTTCGCCGCCGGGTTGGACAGACCGGGCAGCGCTCCGGCGGCGGAATCGGTCTGCTCGATCCGCACGTCGAGGCCGTCGAGAACCTCATGGACGTGGCTCAGCGCGGCCTCCGGCGATCGGTCGGGCGCGAAGCGGAAGTTCACCGTCACCGAGGCCGCGTCCGGGATGACGTTGCCGGCGACGCCGCCGTCGATGCGGACCGCCGACAATCCCTCACGGTAGGTGCACCCGTCGATCTCGACATTGCGGGCCTGGTAGGCCGCGAGCCGATCCAACACCGCACCCAGCTTGTGAATGGCGTTGTCGCCGAGCCATGCTCGCGCCGAGTGGGCGCGAGTCCCATCGGCCTGAACGACAATTCGTAGAGTCCCCTGGCACCCCGCCTCGATGTACCCGCCGGTCGGCTCGCCAAGGATCGCCACGTCGGCCGTCAACCAATCCGGCAACTCACGTTCGATCCGCCCCAAACCATTTGCCGCCGAGTCGATTTCCTCGCAGTCGTAGAACACCAGCGTCAAATCGTGGGCGGGCGCGGTGACGGTGGCGGCCAGATGCAGGAAGACCGCGTCACCGGACTTCATGTCTGTTGTGCCGCAACCGTGTAGCGATTCGGCGTCCCGACGACTCGGCAGATTACCGGCCGCCGGCACGGTGTCGAGGTGGCCGGCCAGCAACACCCGGGTCGGACGGCCCAGCGCGGTGCGGGCAAGCACGGCATTGCCGTTGCGGATGATCTCGAAGCCTGATGTCTGCGCCCGCAGCGCGGCCTCGACCTCGTCGGCGATGCGCTCTTCGTGCCGCGACTCGCTGGGGATGTCGACCAGAGCTGCGGTCAGCTCAATCGGGTCGCCACCTAGGTCCAGCACGGTCTCAGCGTAGTGGGTGGGTAGCGTGGAGCGCGTGACTGCAGCTTCGGGTATTGGGCTGGCAACGCTGGCCGCAGACGGATCGGTTCTCGACACTTGGTTCCCTGCACCGGAACTGATCGACTCGGGCCAGAGCGGCACGACGCGGTTGTCGGTGGCCGAGGTGCCCGACGAGTTGGCCGCGCTGGCAGGCCGCGACGACGAGCGCGACACCGAGACCGTCGTGGTGCGCACGGTGATCGGCTCGCTGGACGACAAGGCCGCCGACGCCTACGACGGCTATCTGCGACTGCATCTGCTCTCGCATCGGCTGGTCGCTCCGCACGGGCTCAACGCCGACGGGTTGTTCGGGGTGCTGACCAACGTGGTGTGGACAAACTACGGGCCATGCGCGGTCGACGGTTTCGAGACGGTGCGGGCGCGGCTGCGCCGGCGAGGCCCGGTCGCGGTCTACGGCGTGGACAAGTTCCCCCGCATGGTCGACTACGTCGTGCCGACCGGGGTGCGCATTGCCGATGCCGACCGGGTGCGGTTGGGCGCGCACTTGGCCTCGGGAACGACGGTGATGCACGAGGGCTTCGTCAACTTCAACGCGGGCACTTTGGGAGCCTCGATGGTCGAGGGCCGCATCTCGGCGGGCGTGGTGGTCGGCGACGGCTCCGACATCGGCGGCGGCGCCTCGATCATGGGCACGCTGTCCGGCGGTGGCACCGAAGTGATCTCGATCGGCAAGCATTGCCTGCTCGGCGCGAATTCCGGGCTGGGCATCCCGCTCGGCGACGACTGCGTCGTCGAAGCCGGTCTCTACGTCACGGCGGGCACCAAAGTCGCTCTCCCCGATGGTAATTCGGTCAAGGCCCGCGAGCTCTCCGGCAGCAGCAACCTACTGTTCCGGCGCAACTCGGTAACCGGCGCGGTCGAAGTGGTGTCGCGCGACGGTCGCGGCATCGCCCTCAACGAGGACCTGCACGCCAACTGATCTATCCCGTGGAGTGCAGCATGACGTCCCTGGTTTCGGGCAACAGATACGTGCACACCAGACCGGTCAGGGCCAGGCCGGCCAGCATGGGCCCGATCACCCAGCTGCCGTAGGTGGCCTGCAGTGTGCCGGCGATCAGCGGGGGCACGGCACCACCGAGAATGCCGGCCAGGTTGATCGCCAACGCCGACCCGCTGTAGCGGTAGCGGGTGGCAAACAGCTCAGGAATGAAGGCTCCCGTCGGCCCGGAACCGATTCCGCCGATCGCGCACATGCCGACGATGGCCACCGCGTAGAACGCCGGGTTGCCGGTGTTGATCAACGGAATCACCACCAGTGCCCAGGGCACACACCCCGCCCAGCCCAGCAGCATCAATTTGCGGCGTCCGAATCTGTCGCTCAGGGTGGCCGAGAGCGCGACGAACGCGATGCTGACCATGCCGCCCACCGCGCCGATGGCCCAGATGAAGCCGCGGGTGTAGCCCAATTCGGAGTGGGCGTACCCGGTCAGGTAGGTGTTCGACATGTAGACGAAGGACATGCCGCCCAGGATGCTGCCACCGGCCAGGGCGATCTCGCGCCGCTGCAAGCGCCACAACTCCGCGATCGGGGCCCTCGGGAGCACGTTTCGGGCCTTCTCCGCAACGAACACCGGAGTCTCGTCGATCCGCATCCGCACATAGAAGGCGATCGCGATCAGACCGGCGCTGATCAGGAACGGAATCCGCCACCCCCACTGCATGAACGCGGGACTGTTCTCGCCGATAGTGAAGTTCACGCCCAAAAACGTGAGGCTCGACAACACCACCGCGGCTCCACCGCCGAGCAGCGTGAACATCCCGAAGCGGCCGCGTCGGCCGTCGGGGGCGTATTCGGCGCTCAGCAGCGCCGAGCCCGCCCATTCCCCGCCCACGGCAAAGCCTTGCAGCAACCGCAGCGCAACCAAGATCAACGGGGCTGCCACCCCGATGGTGTCCGTGCTGGGCACAGCGCCCACGGACATGGTGGAGACGGCCATGATCAGCAACGTCGCGATCAGCGTCTTCTTTCGGCCCAGCCGGTCGCCGAAGTAGCCGAAGGCGAGCCCGCCGATCGGTCGCGACACGAACGCGCTGGCAAATGTGCCCATCGAGGCGATCGTGCCCAGCGCCGGGCTGAGATGCGGGAAGAAGACGGTGGGAAACACCAGCGCCGCCGCGGTGCCGTAGATCATGAAGTCGTAGAACTCGATTGCCGAGCCCACCAGACACGCGGCGGCGACGCGTCTCATCGGGGTGGCGGCGGTGGCAGTCGTCACCGCGACGCCACCGTTGGGCTGCATCGGTGCACGGCTACGACGGTAGGGAAATCCGACGCCGGTGTCACACCCGCCGCGCGTTAGCTTTCCGTCAACAATTGCTTTTTGAGCACCTTGCCCATCGCGTTGCGGGGCAGTTCGGCGACGATCCGGACCTCACGCGGCCGCTTGTGCACCGAAAGCTGTTGAGCCACATAGTCGATCAACTCTTGCGGCTCGGCCTCGCCAACGATGAACGCGACGATGCGCTGGCCCAGGTCGTCATCGGGCAGCCCGACCACCGCGGCCTCGGCCACGCCCGGATGCCCAAGCAGGACCGTCTCGATTTCACCCGCGCCGACCCGGTACCCACCCGACTTGATCAGGTCCACCGACTCGCGGCCGACGATGCGATGCATGCCGTCGCCGTCGATCACCGCGGCGTCACCGGTGCGATACCAGCCGTCGGCATCAAAGGCTTCCGCCGTCGCGTCCGGCCGGTTCAGGTAGCCGTTGAACAGCGTCGGCCCCCGCACCTGCAGGCGCCCAATGGTTTCCGCGTCGCGCGGCACCGGATTGTCGTCGTCGTCGACCAGTCGGGTCTCGATGCCCGCCAGCGGCAGGCCGACCCAGCCCGGTCGACGTTCACCGTCCGCGCGGGTCGACAGGGTGATCAGCGACTCGGTCGCTCCGTATCGCTCGACGGGCGCATGGCCGGTGAGCCGGACCATTTGGTCGAATACCGGGACCGGCAGACCGGCGCTGCCGGACACCAGTAGCCGCGCCGACCGCAGCGCCTCGGCGGCGGCGTTGTCCGCCACCACCCGCGACCACACCGTCGGCACGCCGAAGTACAGCGTGCCGCGAGCTGCCGCATACGCTTCGGGCGTCGGTTTTCCGGTGTGCACGAAGCGATTTCCGACCCGCAACGATCCAAGCAGGCCCAGCACCAGGCCGTGCACGTGGAACAGCGGTAACCCGTGCACGAGCGTGTCGTCGGCAGTCCACTGCCAGGCCTCGGCCAGCGCGTCCAGGTCGGCGGCGATCGCCTGACCGCTCACCTGCACCCCTTTGGGCGGCCCGGTCGTGCCCGATGTGTAGATGATCAGCGCGGTGTCCTGTGGCGACGACTCGGGTTGGCGATGCCAGGACCGGGCGCCCATCCGCACCGGGATGTGCGGCAACCCCTCGGGCTCGTCAGGCACCGGGCCCAGCCAGGCCTGCGCTCCGGAGTCGATGAGGATGTGGCGGCGTTCGGACTGTCCGACGTCGGCCGGTACCGGGATCACCGGCACCCCAGCGATCAGGCAACCGGCGATGGCCAGCGCGGTCGGCGCGGTAGGCGTGGCCAGCACCGCGATCCGATCCGCACCGCGGACGCGTTCGGCCACCGAGTTGGCGGCCCCGACCACGTCACTACGGCTGAGCGTGACATCGCCGAAGCGGACGGCGTCCTCGAGATCATGGCCACCCGCGACAACGGAGGGGTCCAGCGAGGTCAGCAGCACGTCAGCAGGGTACCCGGCGCTCGCACTGGCCCGGGCGACGGTCCGCTCGTAATTTCGCTGACGACCGTCATTGACGGGCGCCAATGAAATTGACTACTGTGGCCGAATGCAGTCGAGCACCGAAGCCCCTTCACCCGGTTTGGGGGTACGCGAGGAGCAGCGGCTCGCGACGCGCGCGCGGGTGTTCGACGCCGCATTGGCTGAGATCGGCCGGTCCGGATTGGCCGGAGCCGATATCGCAACGATCGCCACGGCAGCTGGAGTAGTGCGGGGCACGTTCTACTTCCATTTCCCGACCAAGGAGCACGTGCTGGTCGAG
>NZ_JBAPRN010000029.1:0-5317 GCF_049281135.1 Mycobacterium sp.
TTCGGGATCACCGGCGATCTGGCCCGCAAGATGACCTTTCAGGCCCTCTACCGCTTGGAGCGCAGCGGGTTGCTGCGGTGTCCGGTCTTGGGGGTGGCCAGCCAAGATATCACCGCTGACGAGTTGGTGGACCGGGCTCGGACGGCGATTACGGCCGCCGGCGAGAAGATCGACGACAAGGTGTTCGACGGGCTTGCCCGACGAGTGTCCTACCTGCACGGCGACGTGACCGACCCCGCCCTGTATGCGGCGCTGGCCAAACAGGTCGGTTCCAAGCGCGCCCTCTACTACCTGGAGATGCCGCCATCGCTGTTCGCGCCGATCGTGGAAAACCTGGCCAAGGCCAACCTGCTGCAGGGATCGCGCGTTGCGGTGGAAAAGCCTTTCGGTAACGACCTGCCGTCCGCGCTCGAACTCAACGCTCGGCTGCGCGCGGTACTGGATGAGGACCAGATCTTCCGGGTGGACCACTTCCTGGGCAAGGAACCGGTCGTCGAGCTGGAGTATCTGCGGTTCGGCAATCTCGCGCTGGCCGAGCTGTGGAATCGGACTTGCATCTCCGAAATCCACATCACCATGGCCGAGGACTTCGGCGTCGATGACCGAGGCAAGTTCTACGACGGAGTCGGCGCCTTACGCGATGTCGTGCAAAACCACCTGCTGCAGGTGCTCGCCGGAGTGGCGATGGAGCCTCCTGTGGGGCCGAGTGCAGACGACCACAACGACAAGAAAGCCGATGTGCTGCGCGCGATACCCGCGGTGGAACCCGACCGATGCGTGCGGGGTCAATATCGTGGCTACACCGACGTCGACGGGGTGAAGAAGAATTCCCAGACCGAGACCTTCGTCGCGCTGCGGGTGGAGATCGACAACTGGCGCTGGGCCGGGGTCCCGATCTTCCTGCGGGCGGGAAAGGCGCTGACCGAACGGGTCACCGAAGTGCGGTTGTTCACCCACCGCGTACCCTCGCTGGCTTTCCTGCCCGATCGCAGGCGGGCCGAACCCAACCAGATCGTGCTTCGGATCGACCCTGATCCCGGATTGCGCCTGCAGTTGACGGCGATCGACGGTGACCGCTGGCGCGCCTTGCACCTGGATTCTTCGTTCATGCAGGACTTGGGCGAGCCGCTCACTCCCTACGAGCGGCTGCTGCACGGTGCGCTGACCGGGGATCACACGCTGTTCGCCCGCGAGGACGGCATCGAGGAGACCTGGCGGATCGTGCAGCCGCTGCTCGACAACCCCGGCAAGAACCATGACTACGAACCCGGCTCGTGGGGGCCGGACGCGGCGCGCGAACTGCTACGCGGACATCGCGGTTGGCAACAGCCGTGGCTAGCCGACAACCACCACTAAGGAGATCCAGCAACATGCAGCTAGGGATGATCGGCTTGGGCCGGATGGGCGCGAACATCGTCCGTCGGGTGACCGCGGGCGGACACGAGTGTGTCGTCTACGACCACGACACGACCGCCGTCAAGGCGTTGGCCAGTGAGGACAGGACGACCGGCGTGTATTCGCTGGCCGAGCTGGCCGAGAAGTTGTCCACGCCGCGGATCGTCTGGGTGATGGTGCCGGCGGGCACGATCACCCAGACGGTGATCGAAAGCCTGGCCGACACACTGGAGGCCGGCGACATCGTGATCGACGGCGGCAACTCGTACTATCGCGACGACTTGAGGCACTCAAAGCTGCTGGGCGATAAGGGCATTCACCTGTTGGACTGCGGTACCAGCGGCGGCGTGTGGGGCCGCGAGCGTGGCTATTGCCTGATGATCGGCGGCGACGAGAAGTCCTTTGCCCACGCCGAGCCGCTGTTCGCCACCATCGCACCCGGAGTGGACGCGGCGGAGCGCACCCCCGGCCGCACCGGCGACATCGCGCAACCGGAGAAGGGGTATCTGTACTGCGGCCACTCCGGGGCCGGTCACTTCGTCAAGATGGTGCACAACGGGATCGAGTACGGGTTCATGGCATCCCTCGCCGAGGGACTGAACATCCTGCGCAACGCCGACATCGGCAAACGGGTCCAGGAGGGCGACGCCGAGACTGCGCCGCTGTCGAACCCGGAGTGCTACCAATACGATTTCGATATCGCCGATGTCGCCGAGGTGTGGCGCCGGGGCAGCGTCGTCGGTTCCTGGCTGCTGGACCTGACCGCGATCGCGCTGCATGAATCACCCGACCTGCACGAGTTCTCGGGCCGCGTCTCGGATTCCGGCGAGGGCCGCTGGACCGCGATCGCGGCGATCGACGAGGGCGTTCCCGCGCCGACGCTGACGACCGCGTTGCAGTCTCGTTTCGCCTCGCGCAGCCTCGACGACTTCGCCAACAAGGCGCTGTCGGCGATGCGCAAGCAGTTCGGTGGGCACGCCGAGAAGCCCAGCGGCTAGCCGTTCAGGGCTCGGTAGAGAAACTCCGTCAACGTGTCGATGGCTTCGTCGTCATCGATACGTCGACCGCCGAACCTGCCGTCGAAATGCTCCCAGCGGTAACGGAATCCGTCCAGCAGTGCAGCGAACATGGGCAGCACCAACTCGGGCGGTCCCGGCAGGGTGCGTCCGGCTTTGGTGATCGGCACCAGATGATCACGCAAATGGTCGAGATTTGCGGCCGTGAGTGCTTCGAGTTTCGCACCGAACTCGGTGTTGACCAGCGCGGCCTGGCGTAGCGCGGTGAGCTCCACGATGTAGCGGGTGAAGAACCGCCAGTAGTTCGCGACGTGCCAGCGAACCGCGTCGCGGTCGCTGAAGTCTGCTTCATGTTGGGAGTCCGACGCGAAAATCGCTGCGTCGTCTTCCGCCAACGCGTCGGTCAGCAGCGCGGTGAGGACTTCTTCCTTGCTGGCGAAGTGGTTGTAGAACGACCCTGCGGCGCGACCGGCTTCGGCGGTGATGTCGGTGATCTTGGCGTTCAGGTAGCCCTGACGGGCGAACACGCGGCGGGCCGCGTCTTTCAGTGCCGCTTCGGTGCTGGCGGCCTGTTCGGTGCGTTTCACCCTGCGCCCTCCTTGACAGAGAAGCTAACACCGCACACACTGAATTCTAATTCACTGAATCGATATTCAACTAAAGGAGCCGCTATGGACGCTGACGTGCTGGTGGCGGGAGCCGGGCCCACCGGGCTCACGTTGGCGCTGGACTTGGTTCGTCGCGGTGTCGGCGTACGGATCGTCGACAAAGCCGATCGCTTCTCGGTGGGATCACGCGGTGACGGAATCTCCCCGCGCACCCTGGAAGTGTTCGAGGACCTCGGGGTGCTCGACGAAGTGATTTCGGCCGGCATGTCGGCGCCGCTGACCCGGGTCTATGCCGAGGACCAGGTGGTGTGGGAGGGGCGGATGGCGGAGCCGGTGGCGCCGCGACCCGACGTGCCGTATCCGAACGTGTGGTTTGTGCCGCAATGGCGCACCGAGCAGATCCTGCGCTCGCAGCTGGCCGCTCATGGGGTCGAAGTCACGCTCAACGCTGGGGTGGCCGCGTTCGAGCAGGATCCGCGGGGGGTCACCGTGGCCATGGAAGACGGCCAGGCTCTGCGGGCGAAATATCTGGTCGGCGCCGACGGCGGTCGCAGCACCGTGCGCAAGCGACTTGCGGTGCCGTTCGCCGGCGAGACCAACGAAGACATCACGTTGCTGCTGGCCGATGTGCGCGTCGATGGCTTGGATCACGACTTCGGGCACGGGTGGTTGCTGGACGGACAGACCTTCTTCGGCTTCACGCCGCTGGCGGGTGGCGATGACACTTATGTGCTCACCACCCGGGCGCCCGGCGTACCCCTCACGCTCGACGGTCTGCAGCAGACATTGGAATCCGCATCCGGGCGTAGCGACATTCGGCTGCGCGAACTGACCTGGAGCACAATCTGGCGCCCGAATGTTCGCATGGTCGAGCAGTTTCGCCTCGGTGGCGTCTTTTTGGCCGGAGACGCCGCGCACGTGCATCCGCCTTCCGGCGGCCAAGGCCTCAATACGGGCGTGCAGGACGGCTATAACCTCGGCTGGAAGCTGGCTGCCGTGCTCGACGGGACGCCCGACGAACTGCTGGACAGCTATGAATCCGAGCGGCTGCCCGTCGCCGCGCGGGTGCTCGGCATCAGCACCGCCTTGTTGCAAAAGCACCTCAGCGGCGCCGATGACGCGTTCGAGCGTGGCGAGGAAACTCGACAACTCGACATCAGCTACCGGCTGGGACCATTGACCCTCGATGACAGCTCCAGTTCCGTTGTGGCCGCTGGTGATCGAGCACCCGACGCGCCATGCACGGGCAGTGACGGTCGGCCGGTGCGCCTGTTCGACTGCTACGCCGGACCGCTGTGGACGCTACTGAGATTCGGGGTAAGCGCGCCCATCCTGGATCGTGCCGGCGTGGCCTCTTACTGCATCGGTGACGACCTCTTCGACGTCGATAACCACATCCGGAATGCTTATGACGTCAAAGATGGTGCGGCCGTACTGATTCGGCCCGATGGATACATCGGTGCCGTCACCTCACAGTCGGCTGACCTTACGGGCTACGCAGACCGGGTCATGCCGGTCGCGTCGCGAACTTCACCACGACGTCGCTGAAGGCGTCGTTGTCGTCGCCCGCAGCGGTGTGCCCGGCATCGGATAACTCGACGAACTCCGCGTTCGGCACGGTGTCCAAAAAGTGCCGCACACCTTCCGGGCTGACCACGTCGGAAAGCTTGCCGCGGATCAGCAGCACCGGGATCGTCAGGTTGGCCGCGGCGTGTTCGAAGTTCTCGGTGCGCAGCTCCGGGTCGTCGCCGGGCTTGGTCATGAAGGCCGGATCCCAGTGCCAGTACCAGCGGCCGTCGCGCAGGCGCAGATTCTTCTTCAACCCCTCGGGGCTGCGCGGTTTGGTCCGGTGCGGCAGATATGCGGCGACGGCGTCGGCGGCCTCATCCAGCGAGGCGAAGCCGTGCAGCCCGCTGAACATGAAGTCACGGATGCGGGCGCTGCCGTTCTTCTCGAACCGCGGGACGACGTCGACGAGCACCAGCCCGGTGACCCGCTTCGGGCCGGCCCGGTCCGCGACGAGGATCCCGGTGAGTCCGCCCATGCTCGCCCCGATCAGCATGACCGGCCGGCCGATGGCGTCGAGCACCTGCATGACGTCCGCGGTCAGCGTCTCGATGTCGTAGTCGGCGTCGGGTGCCCGGTCGCTGTCACCATGGCCGCGGCTGTCCAGCGCGACCACGTGGAATCCTTCGTCGGCCAAGATCTGGCCGGTGTTCTTCCAGGAGAAACGATTCTGACCGCCGCCGTGCAGCATGAGGATCGTCGGTCGACCGGCCGCCACATCGGCGGCGCCCG
>NZ_JBAPRN010000030.1:0-8955 GCF_049281135.1 Mycobacterium sp.
GCAATGCGCCGCATCGTGATTGACGCTGACCGGATCCTCGGCGATGTCGAATTACTTGACACCGATGTATCGGAATTAGATTTAACGCGGGTTACCGTGCGGCAATCCGGTGAAAAGATCGCCATTCCCGACGCCGATTACGACCGCGACTTTTGGCGCGACGTCGACGAGGAGGGTGTCGGGGGCCACAACCGGTCCTGACAAGTCAGCCCGCCGAGAATCCGGGGGCCTCCTCTGTGTAGTCTTCGACGAACAGCCCGTTCGAAGAGGAACATTTGATGAGCGCACCAACGGCGAACCGTCCTGCGTCCGGTGTCTTTTCACCTACGCGCGCACACATCCAGGCGCGATCGCTACGCACCGACCGGTGGTGGATGTCGCCGCTGCGAATTGACTTGGGGTTCGCCGCATTTCTTATCTACGCGACCTTCCGCGCGTTCCAACAGAATTACTATTTCGTCGCGAAGTACCACTACCTGACACCGTTCTACTCGCCGTGCGTCAGCCAGGGCTGCATCAAAGAGTCCAGCGACTTCTGGCCGCAAGTTCTGCCGGACGTGTGGTGGCTGCCATACGCGGCGCTGACGCTGCCATTCCTGCTGCTGTTCCGACTGACCTGCTACTACTACCGCGGCGCCTACTACCGCACCGTGTGGCAGTCGCCCACCGCCTGCGGTGTGGCCGAGCCGCGCGTCCACTACTCCGGCGAGACCAAGTTCCCGCTGATCGTGCAGAACACGCACCGGTATTTCTTCTACGCCGCCGGCATCATCTCGGTGATCAACAGCTACGACGCGATCGTCGCGTTCCATTCCGACAGCGGGCCAGGCGGATTCGGCTTTGGCCTAGGCAATCTGATCCTCGTCGGCAACGTGGTCATGCTGTGGGTGTACACGCTGTCCTGCCACTCGTGCCGCCACGTCACCGGCGGACGGCTGAAGCACTTCTCCAAACACCCTGTGCGGTATTGGATATGGACCCAGGTCAGTCACCTCAACACTCGGCACAAGATGTACGCCTGGATCACCCTGGGCACGCTGATGCTCACCGACTTCTACATCGCACTGGTGGCCAGCGGTGCCATCCCGGACCTGAGATTTGTTGGCTGACAGACCGTTTCACGGATATCAAAGAGTTTAGTGAGGTTCCATGACTGAGGTCGAGCGGCACTCCTACGACGTTGTCGTGATCGGTGCCGGCGGCGCAGGTTTGCGTGCGGTCATCGAGGCGCGCGAACGCGGCCTCAAGGTCGCGGTGGTGACCAAGTCGCTGTTCGGTAAGGCCCACACGGTCATGGCCGAGGGCGGCTGCGCGGCCGCGATGGGTAACACCAACCCGAAGGACAACTGGAAGACTCACTTCGGCGACACGATGCGCGGTGGGAAGTTCCTGAACAACTGGCGGATGGCCGAGCTGCACGCCAAAGAGGCACCCGACCGGGTGTGGGAGCTGGAGACCTACGGCGCGCTGTTCGACCGCCTCAAAGACGGCAAGATCAGCCAGCGCAACTTCGGTGGACACACCTACCCGCGGCTCGCGCACGTTGGCGACCGCACCGGCCTGGAGCTGATCCGCACGATGCAGCAGAAGATCGTTTCGCTGCAGCAGGAAGACCACGCCGAGCTGGGTGACTACGAGGCCCGGATCAAGGTCTTCGCCGAGTGCGCGATCACCGAGCTGATCAAAGACGGCGACGCGATCTCGGGTGCGTTCGGCTATCACCGCGAAAGCGGCAACTTCGTCTTGTTCGAGGCTCCCGCGGTGGTCATGGCCACCGGTGGCATCGGCAAGTCGTTCAAGGTCACCTCGAACTCCTGGGAATACACCGGTGACGGCCACGCCCTGGCGCTCCGGGCCGGCGCGTCGCTGATCAACATGGAGTTCATCCAATTCCACCCGACCGGCATGGTGTGGCCACCCAGCGTGAAGGGCATCCTGGTCACCGAGGGTGTGCGCGGCGACGGCGGAGTGCTCAAGAACTCCGACGAGAAGCGGTTCATGTTCGACTACATCCCGCCGGTGTTCAAAGGCCAGTACGCCGAAAGCGAGCAAGAAGCCGACCAGTGGCTCAAGGACAACGACTCGGCCCGTCGCACCCCGGACCTACTGCCCCGTGACGAGGTCGCCCGCGCGATCAACTCCGAAGTCAAGGCCGGCCGCGGCACCCCGCATGGCGGCGTCTACCTCGACATCGCCTCTCGGCTGACCCCCGAGCAGATCAAGAAGCGGCTGCCATCGATGTACCACCAGTTCAAAGAGCTGGCCGGCGTCGACATCACCAAAGAGCCGATGGAAGTCGGGCCCACCTGCCACTACGTCATGGGCGGTATCGAGGTGGATGCCGACACGGGCGCCGCCACCGTTCCCGGGCTGTTCGCCGCCGGCGAGTGCTCCGGCGGTATGCACGGCTCCAACCGACTCGGCGGCAACTCGCTTTCTGACCTCCTCGTCTTCGGTCGTCGGGCCGGCCTGGGTGCCGCCGACTACGTGCGCGCGTTGAGCAGCCGTCCGAAAGTCTCGGAGGACGCCGTCGAAACCGCCGCGAAGCGGGCGCTGGCTCCTTTCGAGACTCCGACGAACGGCGCCGGCGCGGAGAACCCCTACACGCTGCAGCTCGAGCTGCAGCAGTCGATGAACGACCTGGTGGGCATCATCCGCAGGGCGGAGGAGATCACCGAAGCCCTCGGTCGGCTCGACCAGCTTCGCGAGCGGTTCAAGCACATCCACGTCGAGGGACACCGGCAGTACAACCCCGGCTGGAACCTGGCCCTCGACCTGCGGAACTTGTTGCTGGTCAGCGAATGCGTCGCCAAGGCGGCGTTGGAGCGCACCGAAAGCCGCGGCGGCCACACCCGTGACGATCACCCAGGGATGGACTCGTCGTGGCGCAAGGTCTTGCTGGTCTGCAGCGCCGCCGGTGGCGACGAGGTGGTGCCCGACGTCACGGTGACGCACAAGGACCAGATCCCGATGCGGCCTGACCTGCTCGAGGCCTTCGAGATCGCCGAGTTGGAGAAGTACTACACCGACGAAGAGCTGGCCGACCACCCAGGACGGAGAGGCTGATGAGCTACAACGCAACCATGCGAGTCTGGCGTGGCGACGACACCAACGGTGGGCTGCAGGACTTCACCGTGGAGGTCAACGAAGGCGAGGTGGTGCTCGACATCATCCACCGCCTGCAGCAGACCCAGACGCCCGACTTGGCCGTGCGGTGGAACTGCAAAGCCGGCAAGTGCGGCTCGTGCTCGGCTGAGGTCAACGGCAAGCCCAAGTTGATGTGCATGACTCGGATGTCGACCTTCGCCGAAGACGAGGTGGTCACCGTGACGCCGATCCGAACCTTCCCGGTGATCCGCGATCTGGTCACCGACGTGTCGTTCAACTACCAAAAGGCCCGGGAGATCCCGTCGTTCGCGCCGCCCAAGGATCTGCAGCCCGGCGATTACCGGATGCAGCAGGAGGACGTGGAGCGTTCTCAGGAGTTCCGGAAGTGCATCGAGTGCTTCCTGTGCAACAACGTCTGTCACGTGATCCGCGACCACGAGGAGAACAAGGAAGCATTCGCCGGCCCGCGTTTTCTGATGCGGATCGCGGAGCTGGAGATGCATCCGCTGGACACGATGGACCGGCGCGACCAGGCACAGGAGCAGCACGGCCTCGGCTACTGCAACATCACCAAGTGCTGCACGGAAGTCTGTCCCGAGAGCATCAAGATCACCGACAACGCCCTGATCCCGATGAAAGAGCGTGTCGCCGATCGCAAATACGACCCGGTTGTCTGGCTGGGCAACAAGCTGTTCCGTCGATAAGCAACGGGTGTTAGGGCACCGCTGATCCGAATACCGTCGGGTATAACCGGAAAGGCGGCCATCGTGACTATCCGAAAGCCCACCAGCATCAACAACATTCGCACAGCGATCAACGAGCTGACGGCACGCGCTGAACGCGCACACAAAGAACGACGATACGATGAAGGCGCGGAAATCGAGCGTCGGATACAGGCCTACCGCGACGAACTCGGCAGGCGTCCCTAGAAGCCGAGGCGCCGGAAGACGCTGCGGTGGAAAACGATCGGCGCGACATCTCCGTCGACGCGGACGTCGCTGACCCGCAGCACCACGATCGTGTGGTCGCCGGCCGGGATGAGTTGCTCGATCGCCGTTTCCATCCACAGGCTGGTGCCGTGGATGAACACCGCACCGCTGCTGTAGGACACCGTATCCAGGTCGACGAATCTGTCGCCGGTCTTGGCGGCCAGGGCCCGGGCGGCGCGATCGTGTGACTCGCCCAGCACGCTGATACCCAGCGCCTGGACGTCCTTGAGTTTCGGCCACGTGGTCGAGGTGTTCTGCACACAGAACGAGACCAGCGGCGGGTCGAGTGACACCGGGACGAACGTACTGGCCGCCAGCCCTTCTCGAACCCCGTCGACTTCGGCGGCAATCGCGATGATGCCGGACGGAAAATGACCAAAGGCCTCGCGCAGGGAGGTAGGCGTCAGCTTGTCGGGTAGGTTCACCGGGCTTCACTCGCGTCGACGGAATTTTGTAGTGCTGACCCTACCCGCCGGGCGCTACAACTTGTGCGCTGCCAGTCACGTGGCCGTGCGCCGCCGCAACATCCGGATGTGCCCGCAACCTGCTCTTCCAGGCATTGCGGCCATACACCGAGAAGATCGGATCAGACAGGTCCGCGCGACGCCCGGAGCGCTCTGCGAGTTCGGCCGGCAACGACAGCGTTGGGACCTGCGCGTCCAATCGCGGGTTGAAGAAGTAGGGCACCGAGATCCGATCCGCCGCTTGGCGCAGATTCACCCGGTGCTCGGTGGCCCGCAGGTAGCCGCCGGTCGCCAGCTCCAGCAGCTCACCGATGTTGACGATGAACGCTCCGTCCCGTGCGGGAACGTCAACCCAGTCGCCGTCGCGTCCGGTTCGCACCTGCAATCCCTGACTGCCCGGCTCGGCGAGCAGCAGCGTCAGCACCCCCGAGTCCCGGTGCGCACCGACGCCCTGCGATCTTGTCGCCGTCGCCGGGTAATGCACGATCTTGATCAAGGTGGCGGGCGCCCCAGCGAACGCGGCGTCGAAAATGTCCGCCGGACTGCCCAACGCTGCCGCCCAGTGACTCAACAAGCTGCGGGCCACCTTGGCCAGAGCCGCATCCCACTCGGCGACGATCCCCGGCAGCTCCGGCAAGCCTGCGGGCCACTGGTTGGGGCCTTGTAACCAGAGATAGTCGGGCCTGCCCGGGCCGCCGATCGGCTCGCGCTCCGGACCGATGTCGATCTGCTCGCGCCAGTCGACTTCGCCGCGGGTCAACTCGCCGCCCAGCCGGGTGTAGCCGCGGAAGTGTGGACTGCGCACCATCGCGACAGCGTCCTTCTCGGCTTGCGGTAGCGCGAACAACCGCCGCGCCGCCGCCAGCACACGGTCGATCAGCCCGTCGGGTACGTCGTGTCCAGTGAGGTAAAAGAATCCCACCTCGTGGGCCACCTCGCGCAGGCGTGTCCTCAGTTGGCCGGATGGGTGGCGCAGATCCACTTCCGGCAGCGCGGTGACGCCTGGCACAGTTGACACCTATTCATCATTACTGCAGCTAAACGGGTATGCCACCGTCTTGATCAGCACGAGGCCAACTAGTTGGTTGATATTTAGCTCACAGTCGCTTGCGCGCAGTTACCGATGGGTATAACTTTGGCCGTGTTACTGGTGGGTAACTTAGCCCAAGTACCCAACCACAGGTGGCGTTCTCATCGAGGAGGAACCAGTGAGCCACTATAAGAGCAACGTCCGCGACCAGGTATTCAACTTGTTTGAGGTCCTAGGCGTTGACAAGTCATTCGGCGAAGGCGATTACACCGACCTGGATGCCGACACCGCCCGCGAAATGCTGACGGAGATGAGCCGACTGGCCGAAGGGCCCGTCGCCGCCTCCTTCGTCGAGGGTGACCGCAATCCCCCCGTATTCGACCCCGAGACCCATTCGGTGACGCTCCCCGACTCGTTCAAGCAGTCGGTGCACGCGGTCATCGAGGCCGGCTGGGACAAAGTCGGCCTGGACGAAGAGCTGGGTGGCATGCCGATGCCCAAGGTGATGCTGTGGGCGCTGCATGAGCACTTGCTCGGCGCAAACCCGGCGGTGTGGATGTACGCCGGCGGCGCGGGATTCGCCCAGATCTTCTACAACCTGGCCACCGAAGAGCAGAAGAAGTGGGCAGTGCTGGCCGCCGAGCGCGGTTGGGGCTCGACCATGGTGCTCACCGAGCCGGACGCCGGCTCGGACGTCGGCGCCGGCCGGACCAAGGCCATCCAGCAGGACGACGGCTCCTGGCACATCGACGGCGTGAAGCGCTTCATCACGTCCGGCGACTCGGACGACATGTTCGAGAACATCTTCCACTTGGTGCTGGCCCGCCCCGAGGGCGCCGGCCCCGGTACCAAGGGTCTGTCGCTGTTCTTCGTGCCGAAGTTCCTGTTCGACTTCGAGACCGGCGAGCCGGGCGAGCGCAATGGCGTCTTCGTCACCAACGTCGAGCACAAGATGGGCCTGAAGGTCTCCGCGACGTGTGAACTGACCTTCGGTCAGCACGGCGTGCCCGCCAAGGGCTGGCTGGTCGGCGAGGTGCACGACGGCATCGCGCAGATGTTCGAGGTCATCGAAAACGCCCGCATGCTGGTCGGGACCAAGGCCATCGCGACGCTGTCCACCGGCTACCTCAACGCCCTGGCCTACGCCAAGGAGCGGGTGCAGGGCGCCGACCTGACCCAGATGACCGACAAGACCGCGCCGCGGGTGACCATCACCCACCACCCGGACGTGCGTCGCAGCCTGATGACCCAGAAGGCGTACGCCGAGGGTCTGCGTGGGCTGTACCTCTACACCGCGACCTACCAGGACGCGGCGGTCGCCAAGGCACTGCACGGTGTGGACGCCGACCTGGCGGTCAAGGTCAACGACCTGATGCTGCCGATCGTCAAGGGTGTCGGCTCCGAGCAGGCCTACGCCAAGCTCACCGAGAGCCTGCAGACGTTCGGTGGGTCCGGCTTCTTGCAGGACTACCCGATCGAGCAGTACATCCGTGACGCCAAGATCGACTCGCTCTACGAGGGCACCACGGCCATCCAGGCGCAGGACTTCTTCTTCCGGAAGATCGTCCGCGACAAGGGTGTGGCGCTGGCCCACGTGTCCGGGGAGATCGAAGAGTTCATCAACAACGAGTCCGGCAACGGCCGACTGAAGGCCGAGCGGGCGCTGCTGTCCACCGCCCTGGCTGACGTGCAGGCGATGGCGGCGACGCTGACCGGCTACCTGATGGCCGCGCAGGACGACATCTCCAGCATCTACAAGGTGGGTACGGGTTCGGTGCGCTTCCTGATGAGCGTCGGCGATCTGGTCATCGGCTGGTTGCTGCAGCGTCAGGCTGCGGTCGCTCTGGAGGCCTTGGACGCCGGATGCAGCGACTCCGACCGCTCGTACTACGAGGGCAAGATCGCCGTGGCGTCGTTCTTCGCGAAGAACTTCTTACCGTTGTTGACCAGCACCCGCCAGGTGCTGGAGACGATCGACAACGAGATCATGGAGCTCGACGAAGCCGCATTCTGATCCAAAACTGCACGGCAAAATCCCCCGTTCTCCTCGGAGACGGGGGATTGTGCTGTGAGGGGCGGTCGACGTCGAGCATCCTTCGCAACACCGGTCACACCAGCATCGCCTCAGGGCCACGACAGTCTTTTCGGAAACGACGCATATGCGATATCACCCGTCGGGTGCGCCCGTGCGCTGATATCGCCCGCGATGCGACTTCGAAAAGGTGTCTATCCCCGCGCTGGGGTGCTGCTGTGGTTTGTGGTGCTGTCGGGATTTGGAAACCGCGGTTCAAAACCCGGACGTGGGGAGGGGCCGCCGACGAAATCCCCTCATGCCGTCGGCGGCCCCGGTCTCTACCCGCACGTGACAACCGACGGGCGTTAGTTCGGGGACGCCCCGGGCTGTCGTCGGGTCGGGGGGTCGGACGACAGCACGGAGCTATCCAGCCATCTGGCTACCCGGGCGTTGCAGTCGCTAAACGCCCGAACAATTCGCTCACCGCGACACGGCTACTAGGCCTCCAGAATCGCGGCGACGCCCTGGCCGCCCGCGGCGCAGATCGAGATCAGGCCGCGTACCGGCTTACCGCCGTTCTTCGTTTTGGCTTCGTGCAGCTGCTTGGCCAGCTGGGCGAGGATGCGTCCGCCCGTCGCGGCAAACGGGTGACCGGCGGCCAGCGACGAGCCGTTGACGTTGAGCTTGGATCGGTCGATCGACCCCAGTGCCGCGTCGAGGCCGAGCCGCTCCTTGCAGTACTCCTCGGACTCCCAGGCCTGCAGATGCGCCAGCACCACCGAGGCGAAAGCCTCGTGGATCTCGTAGAAATCGAAGTCCTGCAGCGTCAGTCCGTTGCGCGCCAGCAACCTTGGCACCGCGTACGTCGGCGCCATCAGCAGGCCGTCGGGGCCGTTGACGTAGTCGACCGATGCCGTCTCGGCGTCGACGAAGTAGGCCAGCGGGGTCAGCGAGTGCTCGGCGGCCCATTCCTCGCTGGACAGCAACGCCACCGAGGCGCCGTCAGTCAACGGCGTCGAATTTCCGGCCGTCATCGTGGCGTCGCCGGCTTTCACACCGAACACCGGCTTGAGCTTGGCCAGCTTCTCCGCCGACGAGTCCGGCCGTAGGTTGTCGTCGCGGTAGAGGCCGAGGAACGGGGTGACCAGATCGTCGAAGAAGCCGCGGTCATAGGCCGCTGCCATGTTGCGGTGACTGGCCGCCGAGAGTTCGTCCTGGTCGACCCGCTTGATACCCATCTGCTTGGCGGTGATCGCCTGATGCTCACCCATCGACAACCCGGTGCGCGGCTCACTGTTCACCGGAATCTCCACGCCGACGCTGGCCGGGAGCTTGCCGACCAGCTTGAGC
>NZ_JBAPRN010000031.1:0-2546 GCF_049281135.1 Mycobacterium sp.
GCACCGGCAAGCAGCACAAGCAACGCGAACTCCCGCTGCACGACAGCACCATCACCGCCCTGGCCTACTACGCGCGGCTGCGGGACGCCCGCCACCCGCAGCCAGCCACGCCGGCGTTCTTCCTCTCCGCCCGCGGCGCACGGGTCGGACGCCACGAGCTGAACCAGGCGTTCACCACGCTGATCCGCCAGATCGGCCTGGACGGCCAGGGCGCGCGGGCCAGGCCCCGGCCCTACGACCTACGTCATACCTTCGCGGTGCGCACCCTGCTCGGCTGGTTGCGGGCGGGCGAGGACGTCGACCGAAAGATGCCGCTGCTGTCAACCTTCCTCGGCCACACCGACCCGGCGAGCACATTTTGGTATCTCGACGGCGTCCCCGAACTGCTGAAACTTGTCAGCGCCCGGCTCGAGCAGCTGCCCGAGGTGCTGTCATGAGCCCGCTCGCGCCAGCGTTGCAAGCCTTCTTCACCGAACGGTTGATCAACCAGCGCAACGCCAGTCCGCACACCATCGCCGCCTACCGCGACACGTTCCGGCTGCTGCTGACCTTCGCGCAGCAGCGGACCGGGAAAGCGCCGTTCCAGTTGGACATCGACGATCTCGACGCCCCGCTGATCGGCGCGTTCCTCACCCACCTGGAACACGACCGCGGCAACACCGCCCGGACCCGCAACGCCCGGCTCGGGGCGATCCACTCCTTCTACCGCTACGCGGCGCTGGAACATCCCGAACACGCGCACACCATCGCGAGGGTGATGGCGATCCCGACGAAACGCCACGACTCCAGCATCGTCAGCTACCTCGACCCGGGCGAGATCACCGGGCTGCTCGCCGCGAGCGCGGCGTGCCGGTCCAGGTGGCGGTGCAGCAACAACACCTCGATCAATGCTCGCGTCCCGGCCGGGTCGCCGAGCTGTTTGCGGGCCGCGGCCCAGAACGCCTCATGCTCGACCGTGAACACGCCTGCGGCGCGGGCCTGGACCAGCGCGGTCGCGCCCGGCAGCGCGCCGGGCTTACGCAGCAAGATCTCCAGGTAGTGATCCAGCTCGAGGACCTGCATACCCTTGCCGACCGCACGTTCATGCTCGGCGACCAGCGCGTCGCGGTCGAACATGCGCACCGCCGTCGAGCTGAGCTTGACCCGCATCCGGTGCCCGATGAACCGGGCCGGCACGCTGTATTGGTTACAGCGCACCATGACCTGCGCGTAGCGGTCCACCCGCGGTGTGAGCGTCAGCGTGGTGTCGAACGGCTCGTCCGGCAACGGTTGCAGCAGCGGCCGCTCGATCGCCCAGTGCTGCCCGACACTCGTCGTCCTGTTGCCGACCCGGCGGGCATCGTCCGCGTCGTCCCACGTCTGCAGCAGCGCGTTGAGCTCAGCGATCGAGTCCACTCGCGGCATCGGGACGCAGTGGTTGCGTCGGAACCGGCCGCCCTCGCCCTCCACTCCACCCTTCTCATGGCTGCCCTCATGCCCGGACTGGCAGTAGAACGCGTCGAAGCCATAGGTGGAGCGGAACGCCACCCAGCGTTGCGTCTCGACCCGGGTGCGGCCGAACAGCACCCGCGACACGGCGGGCTTGAGGTTGTCATAGCGGATCTGCTCGGTCGGAACACCGCCGAGCCGGTCGAAGGCGTAGACGTGTCCTTCCAGGAACGCCTCCTGCCCTTGCGAGAGCGACGCCCGATGCGCCGCCCGAGCCGAGCACGAGAGCCGCATCGTGAACAGCGCCGTCTTCGTCTTCACCCCACGCAGCAGCACCCACAAGTCGTGGAAATCCACCTCGGCCTCAGCAGCAGGTTCATGAGTCTGTGGCACGCATCCCGCCTCCAACGCCTTGCCGGCCTCAGCCAGAATCTGCGGGCGACGCTTCGCGATGTAGTCACGCACCGTCGAATACGAGATGTCGCTGACGCCGTGCTCATCGACCAGCCGGGCCAGCACCCGCCGCGCGGTATGACGCTGCTTGCGCGGCGCATCCAGATCCTGACGCAGCATCGCGTCGATCAGCGGCTTGAGCGGGTCCAGCACCGGCGCCACGAACACCCGCGGCTTGCGCGCCGGCGGAACCGCCGACTCCAACGCCTGCCGCACCGTGCGCCGGTGCACCCGATGCCTATCCGCCAACTGCCGGATGGACAACTCTTCCCGGCGATGATCACGCCGGATCGCCTCGAACAACTCCACCCTCGACCTCACAGCCCGCCCCTTCCCGGTCACCGAAACCGACAAGGGACACGGTCACCGGGGGGGCCAAATAGCTCCGTCACAACCGCCCGGCGTGTCGAAAAGTGGGGCCACCTACCTCCGCCACGATGGGGCCAGGTAACGCTGTCACGGCCACCGCGTGGACCAAGGAGTTACATAGCCAATCGGACCAGCCGCTGTTCCCCACCCGGCAGGGCCGCCCGCTCAGCCGCTACACCGTCGGCGCCATCGTCGCCCGCCACGTCGCCACCGCCGCCATCCACTGCCCGCCCCTGGCGGCCGAACACGCCACGCCGCACACCCTGCGCCATTACGTGAACGGCTGGGTTATGCGG
>NZ_JBAPRN010000032.1:0-2011 GCF_049281135.1 Mycobacterium sp.
GGACCGGGCCGAGCTCGACGCGCACGAGGCTCTCGCACTCACGGCGAGCACCGGCGCGTACCTACACACACCCGACATCCTCGAATGCCTTGCCGCTCTTGCCGGCGACTCCGGCAGCCAGCGCGAAGCGGCGCGGCTGCTCGGCGCGGCGCACAACATTCGGCAGCGCACGGGCGCGGTCCGCTTCAAGATCTACGACGCCAGCTGCGAAGCTTGGGCTGCTTCCGTCCGAGATACGATGAGCGAAAAGGACTTTGACGCGGCGTGGGCAGAGGGTGGGGCGCTGTCCACCCAGGACGCGATCGCCTACGCGCAGCGCGGCCGCGGTGCCCGCAAACGCCCAGCCAGTGGCTGGGCGTCACTCACGCCCACCGAGCTTGACGTCGTGCGCCTGGTCAGCGCGGGACTCAGCAACAACGACGTCGCCGCAAGGCTTTTCGTCTCACCACGCACCGTGCAAACCCACCTCACCCACGTCTACGCCAAGCTCGGCCTGACCTCGCGCGTGCAGCTCGTCCAGGAGGCGGCGCGGCACACCTCAAGCTGATCTCCGCTGGCTTGACGTCCGTGCGTGAACACGCGCATCTACCGGCTCGGCGGCGACGACGGTGAACGGGGTGGCCAGCGGGAAGTCGCCCTTGAGCGACTCGATCCGGGCGCCACGGATGATGGTGGCCAGTGCGAGGGTGGCTTCCAGCATGGCGAAATGGTCGCCGATGCACGACCGAGGCCCTCCGCCGAAAGGCAGGTACTGCCAACGACTTCGGCCCTGTGATCGCTCCGGCAGAAACCGATCCGGGTCAAATGTCAGCGGGCGGTCCCACAGTTCCGGATCCCGGTGCATGGCGTAGAAGCTGACCACCGCCATGGTGCCGGCTTGCAGCCGGTAGCCATCGACGGCCACATCCTTGGTGAGCATGCGGGGCGTTCCGGCGGCAGGCGGGCACAGTCGAAGCGCCTCGTGCAGCACCCGCACAGTGTGACCCAGCCGGGGTACGTCGTCTGGGGTCAACGGCCGGTCACCGAGTGCGCTGACCTCATCGAACACTCGCTCTTGGATTTGGGGGTGGCGCCCAAGCGCCCAGAGTGAATACGCGAGGGTGGTCGACGTGGTGTCGTGGCCGGCGAGGATGAACAGCACCAGCTCGTGGCAGATCTCTTCGTCGGAAAGTGGTTGGCCCGTTTCCGGATCGGCTGCGGCGATCAAGGCACGCACAAGTGGCGCATCCCGGTCGGGATCTTTTCGTACCGCGGCGAGGATCTCGGCGGCGAGCTGATGCAGAGTCGCATTGCCCTTTCGTGCCCGTCGCTGACCGGGGGTGGGCACCCATTGCGGCAGATTGAACGGCCGGATCCCGCGGTCCGCGATCCATGTAAGGGTGGGTCGCAATGCCTGCCCGATGTCATCGGCCCGGCCGTCGAGGTCCATGCCGAGCACGGACCGGCCGAGCGCCCGCAGAGTAAGGGTGCGGCATTCGGTATCCAAATCAACTGAGGCACCGTCGCGCCAGGCATCGACCACGGACTGCGCGGCCGCCGCCATGTGCCCGGCGTAGCGCGGGATGCGCTGCTTGGTGAACATCGGCTGGAGGGTTCGCCGCCGCGGCAACCATTCGTGGTGTGGCAGAACCAGCAGATTGCCGCCCATCAGCCGGCGCAGCTGAATCGCGGTGGTCGTTCGGCCGCGATCGGCAATCTCGTCGGTACGGCTCAGAACGTCCCGCGCGCCCTGCGGCGATGCGATCAACACCACCGTCGGGAATAGCCATTTGGGCCCGAACACGATTCGGGTGACGGGGCCGCCGGCATCGACCAAATCCTGCTGCCCGTCGATCAGCGACCGCACGGCCCTGAGCTGGTCCCGATAACGGAGCGGATTCTTCGGCGCCAAGTGCAGTTCGGCAACATCAGTCGGCGGTGCAGACGTTATAAGCATGGCCGTCAACCTTTCTGGAAATTCAACTGTGTCAACGCCCAGCCCCGAGGACATGAGTAGTGGACTACTTAATTT
>NZ_JBAPRN010000033.1:0-18884 GCF_049281135.1 Mycobacterium sp.
GGGTGAGTGAGATCAGCGGGCGGCATACCCGCAACGTCCAACAAGCCGGTTTCAGTGGCCTCGTAGACATGGAAAGATGCTGAAGGCGGAGCGCCATTGCTGTTCCACTTGAGGTGAACGCGACTGACACCGAGCGCATCCGGCAACGTGGCCCACACGATGGAGTCGCAGCGCGGAACCGGGGGTGGCGTGGGACTCTTAAGACGCGCCACCCGTGGCTTTTCAGTCACTGTCCAGGTGGGGCTCAACAGTTCTTTGCTTCGGGCGTAGACAAAGGCTGCGGCCTCGTCGGCGCCGGCGAAGTTGAGGCTGAAGCCAGGTACGGTTGCCTCGTACTGGACGACGTTCAAGTTCCCGGGCATCGGCGGAGGAGGCGTTCCGTCTGGCGGTGTGGGCGGGGTCGCCGGGACGATCTCCGCGCTGTATGCCGAACCGCCGGGAACCGTCGGCGCAACGGTGGGATCAGTGCCGAATATGAACTTAACGTTCGAGTATCCGCCGCCGATGCTGTACTGCGTCCCCGCCGGCGCAGGCACGGAGGGCAGCGGGGACGTGGGATCCGGTAACGTACGAAGCGCAATCAGCAGATCCACTTCGGCCGGCCGGCGGGTCGTCCAGTCCCATGAGAACAGCACGGTCAGTGTCGCCGGATAGGGTGAGTTGGCCTGGTCGGGGATCGTCCACTTCGCGTCGGTGACGGACGCATAGAACACCGGCGCCGCAGGAACACTGGCGGCGGTTTCAGCCCAGCTACTCCAAACGCCGAACCAGTCCTGCCCCGCGACGGAGTAGTTCAACGTGTTTCCGCTTTCCGGCGGTGCAACATTGCTGTCCTCAAACAGGATTGGCGCGCTGCTGTCGCCGTCTGCCGGCAGCGATGCGAGAAACGGCATGAATCCGCCGCCGATGCGTTGCGCATTGAGCAGCGTGACATCCGCTGCCGTGGACGAACGCGCCACGGCATAGCTAGCGGCAACGGTCTGGTTCGGGATAAGCGGCGCGGGACGGCTCCAGGTGGCATCGACCGTCGCGGTGTACGGTGCGTCGACCGTGAGTGGTGGATTCAGCCGGAGGGTGTTCGCACCCAGGTCTTGCGGTGCAGGAGTGACGCCGAGCTGCAGTCCGTCGAGGAAGATCACATCGGCCATCTCGCCTGAAACTTCAAGGCCCAGCAGGCTGATGTCGTACTCGCAGCTCACCATCAGCGCCGAAATATTGCGCTCCACGGTGACAGGTCCGCGCGCTGTATCCCTGGATATCGCAACGTCACTGGTGTTCGTAGTGTTGGTTTGGCCGGCCAGTATTTCTGACAGCTCGTCGAGGGTATATGCGGTGCCGAAGCCAAGGCCCAGCGCGTTGTAGGGATCGCTGCCGGAAGCGAGCAGCAACAGGGCCAAGGGTGAAAACGTCGCGCTCGATGGCTGGGACGAGGAAGCCGCGCCCCCGCCCGGTTGCTGCGGCGTGGGTATGTTCTGCTCCACCACGACCGACGAGTCCGCGCTGGGCCCCGAACTTGAGTTCAGCATGGTCTTGATGTTCGGCAGCACGCTTGCGTCAAAGTCGTTGAACAATCCGGGAATTGTGGGCGGAACAAATGGGGGAGCAGGATTTCCGTCGGGCAGCGTAGTCTGCCAGCCGAGCTGCGGAGCGCCTTCCTTGAGGCGCCGCTTCGCTGCCGCCTTCGGTGAAACGGGAGCGGTCACGAATCCCTGTTTTGCGACTGAGTAACTCGTTGACGCGAACTCTTTCTGGTCCACGGGCAGGCCGACAGTTTCGACCTCAATCCAGCCGGGGAGGTTCGCAAACTCCGCAGCGGTGATCCCAAAGATTTCGCCAACCACTCCGGTGCCGCCGATCAGAACATAATCGATTGCGCTGCTGTGAATTTCGAGCGCTACGACGCCCGTCGTTCCGTCAGAGGTCGCGCCCGTCAGCAATTGTCCGGTTGCGGAGTATGCAAAGACGTAGGCACCCGCGGCCGTGAGATCCAGGCCGAAGACGAGCATCGCCATTGCAGCGGCGAAGTCAATCCGCTGCACACCGCCGTACAGGGGTGCCCCGGATTCGGGCTGCAGTTTCAGGGTGACTTCCCCGGTAAAGATCCAAGTGGTGAAAGGCTTGCGCGGTAGGCCGATATAGGGCGGAACCATCCAGCGCAACTGCAACGTTTCCGAGAGCGGATTCCGGCGACTGAAGGCGGTGGCCCCAGAGGTTGCTCCATTCAGGCGAGCTACCTCTTGCCAGTTGACCACAGACGCGGCGAGGTGAAGCCATGGAGGATAAACGATGCGGCTCATTGGTCCTCCCACGGCGCCTGATTGAGCGCAATGTCCAGCAGCGGAGTGTCGCTCTGGCCGTCGGCTGGATCAATCGGCGCTTTGGCGAACCGCCGCATCGAGAGGTGGAGCGTATTGCCTCGCGTCCCGCTCTTAAGCGCGACATACGTCCGATTGCCGCTGCTGTTCGCTGCGATGGTGGCGCTGAGTGTGCCGGCGCCCTCGACGAGGTCGAGCCAGACAGCGGGTTGCATTTGCCACTCGGTAATGACGGGGGGTGTGCTCGAGTCCATGATGGGCGTCGGCGTCTGTCGGCTGCGGCGGATGGGCTCGGGAGTCTCGATGAGCACACCGACGGGGACGGGTGTGCTGGAGGAATCTTCCCAGAAGACCGTGACTTGTGGCTGCTTGGGAAGAGGCAGAGCGCCCAGGCCCGCGGCCATGAGAGCGCCCTGCATTTCCGCGTCTGTTGGATTCGCGGACAGCGCCGCCAATTGCGCGGACGCGCCCGCGGGGAGATGACGGTACGCAGTATTGGTTCCCTTGATATCGGCGATCATCTCGTCCAGCGAGGCATACCGCGACGTTTCGAAGGCTGTGCGGTACAACGGGTTCACCGGCGGTGGTGGAGGATCACCGGGCTGCCAGTTTGTGGTGGGCACGGGAGGTGCGGGATCGCTCTCGAGATCGAAGATGTAGGGCGTCATACCGTCGAGAGGGAAATCGAACACCTGTTTGCCGTGCCGCACCGAGGTGCCGCTTGCGTTGATACAAGGCGCCGCACCGCTGTTCAACAGGGCCCGGATGGCATCCTCCCATGGCGTCAGCACGACGCCGTCCACTGGAGTGAGCGGGAACAGTTTTTGAATAGGCTGCTGATTGGGCGGGGCGCTCGCCGGTGGGCGGAAAGTTGCCGCGCGTGCGTGGCCCTGCAGCGTTTCGCCGTAGGCGGTCAGCAGCTGCTCGACGGCATCGGTCGCGAAGACCACGGTGATCGGTTCCGAGTAGAAGAAATGTGGCTCGTCGTTGCCGGGCCAGACGCACAACACCCAGGGCGCCAGGGATACCGGCGGGGTGCTGTCGGTTGCGAAGTAGAGCGCCTGCGATGCCGCGACCGGACTGGTCGGGTCTGTCGGATTACCGTTGCCGTCATCGGTTGCCGATTCTGCCGTGTAGTTGACCGTGATGCCGTAGACCGAGCCTGGCTCGAACAGCGGCAACTTGGCGGGATCGCCGTTGAGCGCACCGGCAACGGTCTGCTGGTTCTGCACTTGGGTGTTCGAATCGAAGGTTTCGCGGTCGACTTCGGCGACGCTCCAACCCTCAACAGCCGCCACCACGTACGGCGGCGGCAACACGGCCGGTACCGAGTTTTGCTTCTCGCGAATGCCCAGCAAAAAGGAGTCTGTCCCCGCGGGAAGGTCGACCGTCGCGATAATGTTCAAACCGTAGTAGTCCGGTGCCTCGTCGGATTCGTCAATACCGTAAACCGTCAGCAACTCCCAATCCAGAAGCGCATCATTGCGCCAGACTCCTCCCGACTCGTACCAGGTGGCTGGTAGGTCGGTGTAGGCGTGAACTATCGATTCATTGATGACCGTGTCCGAAATCCCCTTGCCGTTCGGATCGAGCGCGCGCAGCACAAGAGTCCTCGAGCGGATCAATTCCACTGTGACCCAGAGGAACAGGCGCACACGCACCAGCGGATTGCCGTAGAAGTGCAGCGCATCGGCCAAATCCGCATTGTTCTTCGCGAGCGGACTCAACGCCTTGGTGAGCAGCTCGAAGTCCGCATTGAGACGGGCCAAGTCCGAAGCGAACGGAGCTGCAAGAGCGCGCCCGCTGCACGCCCAACGAGACTCCGACGGCTGCAGCCGGGCAAGCGTCTCCGCGAGGCTGCGGGTAGCTGTCCGCTGCGCATAGGGAGTGCCGAAAAGAGTGTGGATGGCGGAGGCGCTTCCCGCCAGATCGGCAGCATGCGAGAGAGACGCGAATTGTGCGGTTTGTGGCAGGCGCCGCAGGATCTCGTTCTGGACAACCGGATTGCGCAGGGTCGGATGCTCGGTGTTGAGCAGTCCAGTTCGCTGGGGTGTCTGGATCGGCATTTGGGTGCGCCTCGGTGAGACGCACGGCAGCGCCAGCTCGAATACGTAAGCGGGCTCGACGGGCAGCAACGAATCGATGAGCCCGATTCCGGTGCGCCATAGCTCATTAACCTTGAGCGCCAGCGGGGGCGGCGCGGAGCGCACCGTGCCCGGCGGGTCGGGCCATGCTGTGCCCTGCAGCGTCCAGCCATCCGGCGACGTTCCTACGTTCGCGCGATTGAAGCACCAGAAGACCGATGTCGCGGGCGCCGCGGGATCACAGACAGAGCTCCACGTCGTGGTCACGGTGGTCGTCAAGGCACTCCCCGCGACCACAGCCTGCGGTGTTGCGAATGGAGTCCAGTCGAGCAGAGCGAGATCGACGGCGCGGTCGTCGCCGCCATTTGCCGCGGCGTTCGGGCGCCACACGGAGGGTACCCCGGCGGCGTCGTTCAGCAGCATCGGTCCCGGACCGGAAACCTGTGCGAGAGAGATACTTTGGATGGTGTAGCGGTACAGGTTTTCACCGCGCTTGCACCAGCCGCCGCTCGGCAGCGTCGGCGCATTGCCGGGAGATTGCGTGAAGCTGGTGAACGCGGGATCGAGCTGAGGGGAGAATGCGAACTTCAGCACCGGAATCGAATCGATCGGCACCGTAACGACGTTGCCGTTGTTGTCCTTGGGCAGGTTGTTAGGGTCCTTACCCCCATCGGCCAATTTGGCATCGATTGGACGATCCACTCCGGTGCCCTGCACCAGCGCAGGCGAACGGCTTTGCAGAAACAGCGCATTGACCAGCGGCGGCGCGGGTGGTGGCGTGGTTCCGGGCCCGAGTGAGAATCCCACGCAGCCGGAAACGCTGAAGAACAGGAACGAGACGCTGCCACAGATCTTCCCGGAGATCGTCGTGTTTGCGGAGGTGCCGTCGCTGATAACAGCGAGATTTCCGCTCGCGGAGACGGAGACGATGAATAGGTGAAGCTGCCCACTGATGGTGATGGAACCGGCCAGCAGAAATGGTGAGAAGCCGATGCCGACGGCCGCAGTCGCGCCAATTTCAAGATACAGGTTGACGCTGGTATCGCCCCAGATGAGCGCGACGTTGATGCCCGTCGCGATGGCAAAACCGGAGAGCGCGTGCGTGGGAAGGTTGAAGCCCGGAAAATCCGGGATGCCCTGCCCATGGATTTCGAGATATCCGGAGCCGGTAAAGGAGTTAATGACGGAAACGGTCGCGGGTTTCGCGATGCTGCCCAGGTCGAGGTAGAAGTTTGTCGGGTCGGTGAAATCGAAGAAGGCGTCCGCAGGAATGGAGATGGCAAAGAACGGGCTGAGGTTGTAGTTGACCTGCAGGCCGATGGTCAAGGTGCCGCGGCCGATATCGAGATCGAGTGTCGCCAGGATGGTTCCGGTAGCGTCGCCGAGAAGTCCGGGCAGCGACGGGACCAGAACGTTTGCGTTCATGAACAACAAAATGCGCGGCCCCGGCAGTTCGAGCACCAGGATGCCCTTGAGGTTCATGACAAAGCCGCCATCCATGGTGCCAAGGACAGCGCCGGCGCCGAAGGCCCAATGACCGATTTCTGCCTGCCAGCCGTCGCTGTGCGCGTTCGCAACGTCGGTGGGGTCCCCCTTGACTTGCAAATACCACGTCATGGGGTCGTCTACGGTGCGTCCGAAGTGCATCGCGAAGAGCGCAATCAGTCCATAGATGCCGAGCCCCGAGCTGCCCAGCACGATGGGTGCAGGGAAGTCCACTTCGAGCGAAATGGCAACGCCTGTCGCAGTATTGCCGGAGCCGTCGGGCGGGGTCTGCTGGATGTTGAATTCGGCCTTCGCGCGAAGGCTGATGGGAACGATGGTGACATCGATCGAGCCGGCGATACCACCGTTGCCGATGTTGAGATATCCCGATCCCTTGAACGCGCCGGGAATGTTGACCGAAGCGCCGAGCGCGGAGATAGTCGGCACTCCAAGGGGATCCAGCGGCCAGCGCACCTTCGCGCGATCAACACTGACGATGCCAAGGTCGGCCTTGATGCCGACATCCACTTCGAGGTTGAGCGGGTTGGTACGGGCGATGCTGGCACCGAGCACCTGGATGATGTCCGCGAGCCCCGCCGGCAGATGGAACGTTCCGGGATCGGTGACATCAATCGAATAGCCTTTGCTCGCATCAAAAACGATGGGCATCAGCGTGTTTCCCGGGCCCGCGCCCCAGACGATCTTTACGCCCACCGCCTTGTAGCGAACCTTGATCGGCTTGCTCGGCTTGGTGGTGATGATGCCGAGCAAGTCGACATACAGGTCTGTCTCAACATCCAGGAAGACCGCGGCTTCACCCCCGGCACTTCCTTCTTGCGCCAGCAGCTCGCCGCCGTAGAGTGTGATGGTTTCGGCATGCAAGACGCCGATCTGCGAAATTCCAGCTGCCACACCGAGAGCGACGCCGTCGAGCAGGCCTTCTTTCCATGTGTCCATGGCGGCGCTTGCCGCGGCGACATCTTGCAGCAGCGGGGAAAACACCAGCAGGGTGCCCATGAAATCGCGGAAGCGGTTTACTGCGGGATCGGGGGAATCTTTGGTCACCGGATCGCCCCAGCGCATCAGGCCGTCCTTGTCGTTCTTCGCGGCCGCGATGGTGAGTTGTTCGGTCCAGGTGTTCGTTGAATCGTCGTGCGAGATGATCAGGTCGAAATCGGTGGTGCCGTCCGCCGGGTTGGTATTTCCTGGCTGCAGGTTCTTCACGGTCATCGAATGATCGCCGCCGGAATCGTACGAGGCTTTCTGTGCCGCGCTTTGCAGGCCCTGTTGGGCAGCGGTGCTGAACTGGAATTCACCAGAAATCTCGAGCGCAATAAAAGTGTTCTGCGCGATGCGAACGATGATCTTGATGGACCGAAACCACGCCGGCCGATTCTGATCTGCGCCGGGAGGTTTCTGCAGCACCGGCTGCGATGGGCTGGGAGTGGGAGTGACGGCAGGAGGGCCAGTTATTTTAGCCGTAACGGTCGCGCTGGGGCCGGGCTGCGTGCTGGTATAGACGGCATGTGCCAGCCAGTAATCGGCGTACACATACTGCGAGTCAGGGGATGTACCTGAGCCCCAAGCGGTTTGCGCGGAGACATCTCCAGGCAGTACCGCATCGTCCACTGGGTCGTCCTGGTCGTTGCCCTTCGCAACAATCGTGATCTGCGGTTGTTTTGCCGTACCCTGAACAGCCGCCTGAATGATTTCTGCCAGAGCGACCGCACGACGAGAAGAGAGATCGTCGTTGTAACTGGTTGGCGTCGCGTTGTGCTCGAAGCTGGCGAACCCGACAATCCGCACGTCGGTAGTCGTGTTGTCGGCCATGCCCGCGATGAACTGATTCAGATCGCTGCTCCCGACCATCGGTGCAGTAAACGGAACGGAAGTCGTTGTGCGCGTTGCGTCTTCTTCGTTCGAGACCTCGATGTGATCCGTCGGCGTCACATCGCCGGTATTCGGAACACCGTAGGCGGAAGGCGTGTTTTGCAATCCGGCCGGTGGCGCCTGCGGTGTGGTGGGCTTTGGCGGATGATCGAAGTGAAACCAGGCTTTGAGCTCGACTTTGTTGTTGCTGGCGGTCCCGGGCCAGGTGGCCGAAATGTTGACGGTGTCACCGGTGTTCGCAGTTATCGTGATGGTGTCGGAGGTAAGGGTCTGCGGTGCGCCGCCGTTCTGGTTGTCGACGCTGACCTGGATCCCGTCGACGTAGGGTGCAAACTGCACCGTCCCCTGCTGGGCGTTGGTCAACGTGATGGTGTGGATGCCGTCGGTGGCGCCTCCCGTCGGGGCGATGGCCATTCCGGACTGGCCTGCCGGCGCCACAGGCGGGGGATTCCCGCTGGTGGCCTGTGGGACTGCATCCACGGTGAGGTTGGTGATGTTCGGCGGGGTGGCCGAATCGGTGACCACGATTGCATACTTGTGCGCTGCGGTGAACCCGGTGATGGGAAACGTTTGGTTCGACGTGATGTCGGTTCCATCCACCGTGATCGTGTAGGGCGGAATGGCCTGGCGGACGTCGACGACAAGATTGCAGTTCTGCGGCAAGACAACCTTGATCACACCGTTCTGCTGGTCTTCCGCAATAGTGTTGTTCTGCGCGTCGTAGATGATGACCTGGATGTGCGGCTTGGTGTCTTCGTTGATGACGTCGAGTTCGAAATCACCTGATACACCGGAGCTTTTGCCGACTCCGATCAACAGATCGTGGGCGGAGACGTCGACCGCAAGTCCCTGAGCGCCGCTCGGCGCGACGAATATTCGCAAATCGGGAAGATAGATGCCCTGCCAGTTGTCTCCCACGCCAAACTGCGACAGAAGTTCGGGGGGCGTATGGCTGTCGCTTAGGTCAAGAACCGCCTTGTCGAAGCCGAACCCGAAGTGACCCGCGTCGCCCACTAGCGCGTAGGGGGGCAGCATCTGGATGAGCTGCGCTTCGCCGGTGTCGTCCGGGTCATCAATGGTTGCTGCACCCCAGGAATCTAGTACGAAATCGAGCTGGCCCAGGGTGCCGTCTTGTGTCAGGGTGACGAGGATCTTGGGCAGGACGAGCTTGACGTTCTTATTGGCCGGGTCTGCCTCGAGCAGTCCATTGGGATCGAGTTTCGCGCCGGTGAGAAACGGTAAATGCACGGTCGCGATGGTCAGGAGCAGGTCAAGCTGGAATTGCAAGTTCGGATAATCGGACGGCGCCGTGGTGCTGCTGCCCCAGGTATTGAATAGTGTAGGAAGTGTCACTTTCGGTACGCCGGCCAGTGCGCTCATCGCCGACGCGATCATCGAGGATGGCGACCGCGGCGCGGTAATGCGGAACTGGAATGTGACGTCGTGCCAATCCCAGACCGCATTGCTCGACGAGGAAGAGCTGGAGTTACTTCCACCGGTGCTGCCGCTGCCGGAGACACTGGCTCCATTCGGCGTCAGCGAAAACGACGATGTTGCGGCGGAAGGATTCAGCCGGGCGATTCCCCAAACCGCGACGCCTTCTTCGTCGAAGCAAGTGTCCAGTTGGTCGACCTGGACAGTCGACAGGAGTTCATGGAAGGTCGGACCGAGGTCAACCCCGGCCAGAAAGTAAGGACTCAACAGGTCGAACAGTCCTAACGATTCCACCGTCCCGGACATGTTCCCGTCCCCTAATGCCCGGTCGTGGCGCCCGGCAGGATCCCAGACTGTTCGTGCCCTGTGTCCCGCGCCCGCGAGCCAATGTCCGGGATGAGACGCACAAACAATGCCTTCATTCCCGTGTAGCTCATGTCGGGGCTCCTTGCGCGTAGTCGCGGCCCGGGGTGGCCCGCCTCAGATGAGTAAAGCGGATCTATTCACGAGGTGCGTGCGTAGTCCGCTACTGAAATACTCCGACTCCCACGTAACCGGCGACACGGGCGGATCGGCCAAATCGGGCGGCTAGTGAAGTGTGATGGCCGCGAGCTGTTGATGCCATCAACACCTCCGGCGGGTCGTGCGGCGTCGTTTGCCGTAGTAGATTTCTGCGTCTCCGCAGGTCACGGTGATGTGGGGCGGGGTTCGATCCGGCAACTCGACAGAGAAAGAGCTGGTCAAGGCCAAAAGTCTTGGCCAGCTTTCTTTTTCGTCAGCGTAGGCCAAACGTTGAAGATGCGAGTTCATGACTCGGCTGGTCGAGATGCGAAACGTTTGGGCAGCCTCAAGAAAGCCGCCACCAGGAAGCACAGCGCCCCGACGAAGGTCCCCAGTTGGGCCAGCCGTGCGTCTTCCGTGATTCCTGTTTTCGTAATGAAGGCGCCGACGGCCGAAGCGCCGAAAGCGATCGAGCCGATCATGCTGGTCGTCGCTGCCAGCCACAATGGTGATTTCAGTCGAACGGGGCCGACCGCGAGAGCTACCGCCGCAACCCCCAGAGCGGCGCTCACCAAAAAGGCCACCGACCCCACGGCGTCGGGCCCCCACACAAAATGCCGGCGGGCGGGTACGCGCTGTGCCCACAATGCTGCACCGGTGCTGAGGTTGAAATTCACAGTGCCGAGCAACTGGATCGCCGACGATAGGCATTCCGCTCGCGTCGAGGGCATTTCCCACGTCCGACTCATCGCCGGTTTGCTCAGCAAGAGTTGGATCAGCGCGGCGCTAGTGAAAAACCAAGAGCCCATGAAGCACAGCAGATTGGTGGCGTCCGCACCGCAAAACGTTGCGAACCCCGGCACCGTACCGATCGCGAATAACGACGCACCGACCATGAATAATCGGCACTGGGCCCGCAGCATCTCAATTCCGAGCACGGCGTCGGCAACTCGCGGAGACTGTTGAGTCCGTCGTCACCGAGCTAGAGAAGCACATTTGACCACTGAGGTGCGACCACAGATGTGAAACCGGAACGGCGGCGCACGGTCGACCTCACCTCGGCCGTTTTGACGACGCGGAAACTCGATCGAATCGAGGCCCTAAAGGAAACTAGACCCGTCCATCTGCCCACGGCGCGGGAAGAATTCCATTCAAGCTGACGATGCGGCGCTTGGCACCCGCTGACGGGTTCGTCCTCAATGGCCCGCCGAGCACACCTGCTGGTCCCGCCAGCGCGAAGTACCAGTGCTCCTCTGCGCGGCCGTCTACGGTGCATCGCAATGCTCTGCACAGGGCGTCATTGTCGGAGGCCAGCCAGCGAGTGCTGTGTTGGCGGTCGAATTCGGCCCATGAGGGGACGGTGAATTCCTCGATGACAAGTTCGGGGTCCTCGCCGCTGCGGTACAACCGCCAGCGGTAGCCGCCGGTACGTGAGCGCGACCTGCCGACTTTGAGCATCGCCGCGGCGAACTGGTGGATTCGGTCGTCGGTGACATGGTAGGAGGTCGAAATCAGGACCGGCCCATCGCTGGGATCGGGCTGGAAAACCAGTGTCGGCGTCGGCCAGGCGGTCGAAGTCGTCAGGTCCAGCGTTCCGGTTTCGGGACGAAGCGGAAGCACGGCGACGCTGGCCGCCGTCAGCAGCAGCAGGGCGGCTGCCGCCAACAGCGAGTGCGCAAGCCCGAAGTGGGCGGCAATCAGACCCCACAGATAAGACCCGAGTGCCTGCGAGCCGCTGAAGACCAGCAGATACACCGCCATGCCGCGGGCCCGCACCCACTGTGGCAGCGACAGCTGAACGGCGGCGTTCAGTGTGGTGAGGGTGGCGATCCACGCCATGCCGCACACCAGCAGAAGCGGGATCGCCGGGCCGAACGGTCCGATCGCTACCACGAGTAGGCCCAATGCATAGGCGCCGGCCGAACCTGCCAACACGGTATTGGCTGCGAATAATCTGCGGAGGTGGGCGATGAGGGCCACTCCGATGACGGCGCCGACGCCAAGCGTGGCGAGCACCAGGCCGTAACCGCAAGAGTTCATCTGCCAGTGGTCTGCGGCCGTGACGGGCAACAGCGCCCACAATGCTGAGGCGGGAAACGCGAACAGCGCTGACCGCAGCAGGATCCTTCGGGTGACCGGTCCGTGGCGGACCCATCGCAGCGCGGCCAGGATCGAAAGCCCGATGCTTTCGCGCTCACTCAGCTTCGCGCAGCCGGGTCGCTTCCAGGACCGCAACGCGACGATGATCGCGGCGAAGGACACCGCGTTGAGCGCGAATACCGCGGCCGGCCCGGCAAACTGCACCACAACCCCGGCTAGGGCAGGTCCGACCGCGCGGGCCACGTTGACTGTGACGCTGCCCAGCGACGCCGCGGCGGGTATCTGTTCACGCGGAACGATTTCGGGCTGGATCGCCTGCCACGCTGGGGCGGTCAGCGCCGAGCCACAGCCGATGGCCACGGTGAACATCAGTAGCCAGGTCGGGGTCAGGACCCCGCTGAACGCCAGTGTGGCCAGCACTGCGGCCGCGAGCACCGCATAGGTTTGAATGACGATGAGCAGCCGTCGCCGATCGAACAGATCGGCAAACACACCGCCCAAGAGCCCCAAAACCAATGTCGGTGTGAGCGAAGCGGTTTGGACCAGTGCGATGATGGTCGCGCTGCTGTGGTGCTCAACCAGAAACCATTGGGCGCCGACGGTCTGCATCCACGTGCCGATGTTCGATACCAGCTGCGCGATGAACAAGTTGCGGTAAATCGCAATCTTCAGCGGCGCCCATGCTGAGGTGTCCTCGGGTGCTGATTTCACAACGTCGCTGCTCACGGTCACAGCCGTCATGCGCCGCTACTCCTCAAGTCTCTGATCATCGACCTGTACTAATAGCCCACGGGGTTACAACCAGGGCGGTTCACGAATACTTCCTATTCGTTCAGGTATGACGTGAACCGGCTGTAGAAGGTTCCGACGCGGTCGGGAAGCTTCTTCATCGGGCCTACGTGAGCAAACGCCTTCTCAGCGACTCCTCAGTGACCGGTTTTTACGCTGGCGCTCCCATGTGCAGGACCGAGCGCCTCGCATGCCGAGCAGGCGGGTTGACAGCCCGGTTAGGAGTCACCACATGTCGATGGGGTTGCGTCATCAGGCTGATGTCGACGCCTGTCACACGCCGTCGATCGGGGTGTCCGATCAGGCTCGATCGCTACGGCCGCACGAGTTGGCTCATGCATCGGTGATGGGCGCCCTGTGCGCGGCGATAGCGATCGTTGCGGTCGTGCTCCCGCACGCCGGTTGGCTCGGACTGCTTGGCAGCGTGCCGATGGGGCTGTTGGCCTATCGGTATCGGGTCCGCGTTGTGATCACTGCGACGGTGGCCGCCGGTGTGATTGGTTTCTTGGTAGTCGGCATGAGCGGTTTCAGCGCTGTCGCGCTCTGCGCCTTCGTCGGCGGGCTGGCTGGAATCGTGAAGCGGCATCGCCGTGGCATGTCGACCGTGATCTCGGCGTCGACCGGTGCTGGTGCCGTTATCGGTGCCGTGGTAGTGATTGCACTTACGGTCCTGACGCAGCTTCGGCAGCTGATGTTCCACGCGATCACCGCCGCCGTGTACGGAGTCGCGACAATCTTGGCGAGGGTGCCGCACCTGCAAGCGGTCGCCCGTTGCTTCGCGAGTTTCGTTGCCGGAGCGCTGAATTACTGGCAGTGGCTGGTGCTGGGATTGGCCGTCGTCGCGATGATGGGCGCCTCGCTGATCGGTTGGTGGGCGCTTTCACGCGTGCTGGAGCGGCTGGGCGGCATTCCCGATGTGCACAAGCTGGACGCGTCGGCCGATACCGGGCCGATCCAGCCGGTCCCGGTGCGGCTCGACGAGGTGGGTCTGCGCTACCCGCACGCCGACCACGACGCCCTGCGTGCGGTGAGCCTGGGTGTGCGGCCCGCCGAACACGTTGCGGTAACAGGAGCCAACGGCGCCGGCAAGACGACGCTGATGCTGATCCTGGCCGGCCGCGAACCCACCTCGGGCACGGTAGAGCGCCTCGGTGCGGTGGGTCTCGGTCAACTCGGTGGCACCGCCGTCGTCATGCAACACCCGGAAAGCCAAGTGCTGGGTACGCGGGTCGCCGACGACGTGGTCTGGGGACTACCACCCGGTAGGACCATCGATGTCGACCGATTACTCGGTGAAGTCGGGCTGGACGGCCTCGCCGAACGCGACACCGGCAGCCTGTCGGGCGGGGAGCTCCAGCGACTCGCCGTGGCCGCGGCGCTGGCACGGGAGCCGGCGCTGCTCATTGCCGACGAGGTCACCAGCATGGTCGACCAGCAGGGCCGGGACGCTCTGCTGGCCGTGCTGTCCGGTCTCGCCGACCAGCACCAAACCGCGCTGGTACACATCACTCACTACAACAACGAAGCTCAATACGCTGACCGCACAATCAATCTCAGCGACTCGCTGGATAACACAGCCATGGTCGAGACCGCGCCCGCGCCAGCGCCGACGGTTACGGTGGGCCACCACTCTCACGCGCCGGTGCTCAAACTCGCAGGCGTCGGCCACGAATACGCTGGTGGCACCCCTTGGGCGCGGACCGCGCTTCGCGATGTCAGCTTCGTCGTGAATGAGGGCGACGGACTTCTGATCCACGGCGGCAACGGCTCCGGTAAGTCGACCCTGGCGTGGATCATGGCCGGATTGACGGTACCCACCACCGGCACCTGTCTGCTTGACGAGCGGCTCGCCTCCGAGCAGGTTGGCGCGGTAGCGCTCCAGTTCCAGGCGGCCCGGTTGCAGTTGATGCGCAGTCGTGTCGACCTGGAAGTGGCCTCGGCGGGCGGCTTTTCGCCTGACGACCACGCCCGAGTGATCGCAGCGCTGGCCGCTGTCGGGCTGGATGCCGCGCTGGCGACGCGGCCCATTGACCAACTCAGCGGTGGCCAGATGCGGCGCGTGGTGCTGGCCGGATTGCTGGCGCGGTCGCCGCGGGTATTGATACTCGACGAGCCGTTGGCGGGGCTGGATGCCGCCAGCCGGCGCGGGCTTGTGCGGCTGCTCGCGGACCGGCGCCGTGACACCGGTCTGACCGTGGTGGTGATTTCGCACGACTTCGCCGGGTTGGAGGAGCTGTGCCCGCGCACGCTGCACCTGCGTGACGGCCTGCTGGAGGCGACGCCCGTCGCGGCCGAGGTTAGTGAGCTGCCGGCGCAGCGCCCGAGTCGCCGCCCACGTCGACCCGTTGTGTTGCTGCGGCCTGTGCCTGGACGCTCCGTCATCCACGAGCTGTGGGCCGGCACCAAACTGCTTGTTGCTTTCGCTGTTTCGGTGTTGTTGACGTTGTTCCCGGGGTGGCTGACGATCGGGCTCGTTGCCGCGTTGGTCGCGGCGGGAGTGCGGCTGGCGCGTATTCCCCGCGGTGCGCTCCCATCGTTGCCGCGCTGGCTTCCGGCCGTGCTGTTAATCGTCGGTATCACTGCGACATTGGCCGGTGGTAGTCCGCAGATCCAGGTGGGCACCGTCACGCTCGGTCTCGGCGGCCTATTGGAATTCCTGCGATTCACCGCGCTGTCGGCGGTGTTGCTCGGGATGGGCGCGCTGGTGTCGTGGACGACGAACGTCGCCGAAATCGCTCCTGCGGTTGCCACTTTGGGGCGCAGACTGCGACGGCTGCACATCCCGGTCGACGACTGGTCTGTCGCACTGGCGCTCGGTTTGCGTACCTTCCCGATGCTGATCGACGAGTTCCGGGTGCTGTATGCCGCTCGCCGGTTGCGGCTCCAATCGACACCGCGGACTCGCGGGCCCCGTCTCAGGCAATTGGTAACGGACGCGGTCGACTTGATCGTCGCGGTGATCACCGTGACGCTACGGCGTGCGGACGAGATGGGCGACGCGATCACCGCCCGCGGTGGAACGGGTCAGATCTCAGCAGCCCCGTCGCGGCCGAAAAATGCTGACTGGGTGGCACTTTCGATCGCCGCCGCGGTATGTGGAGTCGCCGTGGCGGCGCCGCTGCTGTGGGGCGCCTAGCAGGCGGCAGTTCTCAGAACCGCACCAGCGCGGCCACGTCCGCGAGCGCGCAGTTCGGGATGCGTTCGGCCGTGCGCAGCAGGAAGTTGAGTTTCTCGATACGCTCGCCCGACCGTGGTGCGCCGTTCTTCTGGAACGGCGCACCTAGTCCCACCGCCAGGTCCATCACGACGTCGTCGATGACACCGCCGGACCGGCCCGACGGGATCGCCAGAATGGCGTTCTGTGAGGCGTATTCGAAGCAGTCCAGTGCCTCGGCGATGGTCCCGACTTGGTTGGGCTTCAGAACGAACCCGTCAACGGCCGAGGTCCTTACGGCCCGTTCCAGACGTCGGGGGTTGGTGACGATCAGGTCGTCGCCGAGGATGATCGAGCGGTCGATGGTCTGGACCGCCTTGGCGAAGCCATCCCAGTCATCCCCGTCAAGCAGGTCCTCGATGAACACGATCGGAAAGTCCTCCGACAGCGCCCGGGCGTAATCGATCAGGGCTTCGGCGACCACCCGCTCGCCGTTCAATGCGTATGTCTGCGTGCACTCGTCGTAGACCGCGCTGGACGCGCAGTCCAACGCAAACGCCATGACGTCGGTGCAGCCGGCGCGCTCGACGGCCTTGGCCAACACCTCCATGACGACCCGCGGGTCACTGGACGGAGCGACATACCCGTAGGACGACGCCATCAACGCTGGATGGCCAAGCCGCTCGGCGAGCACCTCGCCCAGAACGCCGAACAGACTCACCCCTTTTTCGACCGCCGACTCGATGGAATCGGAGCGGTAGGGCACGACAAGGAACTCGTTGAACGTCTGGAAGGTATCGCCGTAGCGGCCACCGTTGATCATGTTGAAACTGGGTGCCGGCACCGTACTTGGTGGTTTGAGCCCCAGCAATGCAGCGACGTAGGTATAGGTGGGTATGGCCGCCGCCGCGGACGCCGCGCGCAACAGCGCGATCGAAGTGGAGTAGATGGCATTTCCGCCAAGGCGATGCTTGTCCGGCGTGCCGTCGAGCTCGATCAGGACCCGGTCTAACGACCGCGGGTCGTCGAGTTCGGCGCCAACGAGTACAGGAGCGATTTCGTCGGTCACTGCCGAGACGGCGCGGTGCACACTCAGCCCGTCGTATTCGGCCCGGTTTCCGTCACGTATTACGACTGCTTCATGCGCTCCGACCGAAATGCCGGTCGGCGACGCGCCGCGGCCGACATGGCCTGTGTCGGTGGTGATTTCGACCTCGACCAACGGACGTGCCTTGCAGTCCAGCACTTGGCGGGCCACGACGGACGCGATCCGCATCAAGGACCTCCTCGCGCCAGACGACTTGTCTTAAAACACCACGAGGCAGACTGCCACGAAGTGGCAAATGGCAGCGACTGCTGTTAATCCGTGGAATAGCTCGTGATAGCCGAAGGTCGCAGGCCACGGGTCGGGCCAGCGTAGTGCGTAAGACACCGCGCCAATGCTGTAAAGCGCACCGCCGACTGCGAGCAGGACGGCCGCCGCCACGCCGGCGTTATGCAGGATCGTCGCTGCATACCAAATCGCTACCCAACCCAACAGCAGGTAGAGCGCCACGCCCAGCCAGCGCGGGGCGTCGGGCCAGAACAGCGTCAGCGCAACTCCGGCCACCGCGCCGCCCCATACGATCGCTAACACCTGACGCCCAGTCGAGGCTGGCATGTCCAGCAAGGCGAACGGCGTATATGTGCCGGCGATGAACACAAAGATCATCGAGTGGTCCAGCCGCCTCATCCAGTTCCTGGCAGCCGTCGAACCCCAACTGACACGGTGATACGTGGCACTTACGGCAAACATCGCCACGATCGCCAGCGTGTAGGTCAACGCCGCGTACCCGGCTCGCGTCGATGTCGCTGCCCACGACGCCGCGACCAGCGCCGAACCCGCTACCAGCGCCGCGTAGGCGCAGCAAAGATGGATCCATCCGCGCATCCGTGGCTTGCACAGCACACTGGTCGCAGACTCGACGAAACGTCCGGCGCCGGCGAGATCAGGGGTCCGTCGGGACACCATGGCTGGGGCGGGCACATCGATGGGGTGGCTCAACTTCCCTCCCTTGCAATCGCTGTCAACCTGGGAACGCCACGGTATGAGCGGGTCGCTGAGAAGCCGCTGAGGAAGGTCATCGGGTCGGGTGCCGCGCGGATGAGATGGGGACTTTCGCTGTTCTCAGCCGGCCTTGAGCCCTGGAGAATCAGACTGTGGGGGTGTCTTCCTGGCTGCGGCGGCGAAGTGAGCTCGCGAGTGTGATGCGCCTGCCCAATTTGGGTATCCCCGCTCGCTCAGCTGCGACCTCAGCGATGGTCGTCCTGGTCGCTCTTGCGTTCGCGGGCGCGGCTTTTGACCTGATCTTGTACCGGTCGTTGTTGGCGGGTGTCGACGACGCCACCGCGGGCCGAGTTCGCACCATAGTTGACGCGCTGCATTGGGGTTCGCCCGACAATCTCGACAGCGCGCTTCTTGCCACCACCCAGCGTGTGGTCGCAATCCAATTGATCGCCCCCGACGGCACGGTCGTGAAGCGGGCCGGGTCTGCGCCTGCGACACCTCTGATACCCATCAACGAGTTTGACTTCGACTTGCGACGCGGTATGCCCGACGATGCGGTGGCCGATGACGACATGCGCGTGAGCGGTCAGAAGGTCAATGCCACGTCCGGTCGGTACACAGTGCTCGTCGGCGGAGGTAGCGAAGCGGTCGAGGCGACCGTGCGGACCGTCGCGCTGCTGGTGGCCGGCACCGCCCCGATCATCACCGGAGTAGCGGCAGCCGCCAGTTACCGGCTCGTTCGCCGGTCACTGCAATCGGTAGACGCCATCCGCAGCAGGGTGGCTGAAATCTCAACCTCCGATTTGGCCGAGCGAGTACCCGTGCCGACGAGCCGTGACGAAATCTCAGCCCTCGCAGTCACCATGAACGAAATGCTGGCACGCCTCGAGGCCGGCCACCAAGCGCAGCAGCGATTCCTCAGCGACGCCTCGCACGAACTGCGCAGCCCGCTGTCCACCATCATCTCCGGTTTGGAAGTCGCCGAGGCGCATCCGGAATTGCTTGATGCGGAATTGGCCGTCGACACCCTGCTTCCCGAGGCGCACCGCATGCGGGTGCTGATCGAGGATCTGCTGTTGCTGGCC
>NZ_JBAPRN010000034.1:0-6603 GCF_049281135.1 Mycobacterium sp.
TTCCTGCCCCAAAGTCGTGCCCTGGTTGCCGGCCAGGTACAACTGCGCATAGATGGCCTTGCCATCGGGACTTTGCGCGCCCGTCGCAGTGAGTCGATCTCCCCATAAATCCTGCACGTGCTCGATATGTTTGGGGTCGGCTCTTAGCTTGCGGACCAATTCGTCATAATAGTTGTGGGCATCGTCCCCGAGCTGTTGTTGACCCTCCAGGACAATCATCGCGAAACTGTCCGAATCGGATTCTTTGAAGACCTTTCCCATGCGGGTCATGGCCTGTACCGACGGCGCGTCTCGGGGACTCAGTGGTACGGAATGCTCTCGGCCGACCTGCTCCAGCCATGGGACTGCCAGAGTCACAACTAGAGTCAGCGCCACCCACGCCAAAATGATGAGCACCGAAAGCCTGCGGATCATCCGCGCGACGAAAGGAACTCGAGGGTGTTCGGGACTCACTGAAATCCGCCAGTTACCGCTGCTGTGTCAGCAGTAAGGCACGTACCACTGGCCGGGGTCCTGTCGGCCGAAGTAATGTACTGGCGGGGCGGGGCCGTACCTGTAGCGGCCACCAGAACCAGCGCCCCAGCAGCGCAGCGATGGATGGCGTCATGAACGCGCGCACCACCAGCGTGTCGAACAGCAGACCCAGACCGATCGTCGTCCCTATCTGACCGATAGTGCGCAGGTCGCTGACCACCATGGACCCCATCGTGAACGCGAACACCAGCCCCGCGTTCGTGACGACCTTGCCGGTACCACCCATTGCGCGAATGATGCCGGTGTTTATGCCAGCACCTATTTCTTCTTTCATCCGGGCGACCAACAGCAAATTATAGTCCGACCCCACCGCCAAAAGCATGATCACCGACATCACGAGCACTGCCCAGTGAATTTGGATGCCGGCCAGATACTGCCAGACGAACACGGACAACCCGAAAGACGCGCCCAGCGACACCAATACCGTGCCCACAATAACCAGCGCGGCAACAAAACTTCGCGTGATGATCAGCATGACAGTGAAAATAAGGCAGAGCGCGGCGATTCCCGCGATCACAAGATCGTATGTGGAACCCTGCACCACGTCCTTCACCGCCGCCGCGGTGCCGGCGAGGTAGATCTTGGCGTCTTCTAGCGGAGTTCCCTTGAGCGCCTCCTCGGCCGCGCTTTTTATCGGTTCGACCCGCGAGATGCCCTCGGGCGACGCGGGATCGCCCTTTTGGGAAATGAGCATTCGGACGGCCTTCCCGTCCGGCGACAGGAATATGTTCATGACCCGTTTGAAGTCTTTGGTCTTGAAAACGTCCGGCGGCAGGTAGAAGGAATCGTCGTTTTTCGCTGTGTCGAATGCCTTTCCCATGGCGGTCGCATTGCCGCTATTGTCGTCCATCTGGTTGAAGACCCCGGACATGGTGCTATGCATGGTTAGCATCATGGTCCGCATGCCCTGCATGATCGATATCATCTCCGGGAACTGCGCGATCAGCTGCGGCATGATTACATCTAATTGATCGAGATTCGCTACCAGGTCCTGCAACTTATCAGTAACCTCGTCGACACCGTCGAGCGTATCGAAGATATTTCTTATCGAGTAGCAGATGGGAATGTCGTGACAATGCTTTTCCCAGTAGAAGTAGCTGCGGATCGGCCGCCAGAAATCCTCGAAATCCGAAATGTGATCCCGTAACTCGTTCGTGACCTCCTGCATTTCATGCGTTTCGCCGACCATGTGATGAGTCGTAGCGACCAACTGTTGCATCAGGCCAGACATGCGCTGCATGATGTTGATCGTTTCCGTCATAATCTCGGCCTGCTTGAGCATGTCGTTCATGCGTTGTTTCTGAAAGTGCATAGATTGCTGCATACCGGCGTTCTGCATGCTCAGCATCCACGGTATCGTGGTGTGCGCGATCGGGGTTCCCTCGGGACGAGTTACGGCCTGCACCTTGGAAATGCCCTGAACAGCGAGGACGGCCTTGGCCAGTTTGTCCAATACCAGAAAATCTGCCGGATTGCGCAGATCGTGATCGGCCTCGACCAACATGATCTCGGGCGACATCATTGCAGACTGAGGAAAATGTCGCGCTGCGGCCTCGAAGCCTAGATTGGCCGGGATGTTCTTCGGGAGATACTGTTGGTCGTTGTAGCTGGGTTTGTATCCCGGTAGCGTCAACAGCCCAACCAGCGCGATCGCGAATGTCGCAACAAGAATCGGCGCGGGCCACCGAACGGTCGCCGTGCCTATCCGGCGCCATCCGCGAACCTTGATTTTCCGCTTCGGCTCGAATAGATGGAAACGACTTCCGACAGTAAGAACTGCAGGAACCAACGTGAGTGCTACCGCGACCGCGATCGATATGCCCACCGCGCAAGGGACGCCTAGCGCTTGAAAAAAGGGCAGCCGAGTAAAGGTCAGGCAGAAACAGGCCCCGGCGATCGTCAAACCGGAGGCCAAAACAACCTTGGCGACCCCGTGGTAGGCAGCGTAGTACGCCGCCTCCCGACTGTCGCCGGCCTGACGTGCCTCCTGGTACCGCCCGATGAAAAATATCCCGTAATCGGTTCCGGCCGCCAAGCACACAGATACCAGCAGATTAACGGCGAAGGTGGTAAGTCCAATAACCTCGTGATGGCCCAGGAATGCGACTATGCCTCGGGCCACCTGCAATTCTATCCCGACCACCAGCAATAAGAGAATTACGGTCACAATCGAGCGGTAGACAAAAAGCAACGTAATGAAAATGACCGCGAGGCTTACCGCCGTGATTGTGAGGATCGTCCGGTCGCCGCTGTGGCCTATATCCGCAGCGATGGCCGAAGGGCCAGTGACATACGCTTTGACGCCCGGTGGCGCCGGCGTCTGCTCGACGATGTGCTGGATGGCTTCGATCGATTCGGCACCCAAGCTTGTGCCCTGGACGCCGGCGAGACTCAACTGCACATATGCGGCCTTACCATCGGTGCTTTGCGCGGCGCCCGCCGTGAGTGGATCGCCCCAGAAATTCTGGATGTGCGTCACATGCTCCGGATCGTCGTTGAACTGACGAATCAAGCGGTCGTAGTATTTGTGGGCATCGTCGCCGAGGGGTTGCTGACCCTCCAAGACGATCATCGCGATACCGCCGCCGGAACTGGATTCCTTGAAGTCCTCGTTCAAGCGCGTTACGGCCTTGAACGTCGGCGCATCGGTGGAATTCAGCCCTATCGAATGCTCTTTCTCGACCTGTTCCAGCGAGGGGACGCCGACACCCAACCCCACCATCACCGCCAACCAGGCCAAGATGATGGGCACCGAAAATCGATGAATCGTCCGGGCTAAGAATGGCGCGCTGTCGCGCAGCTGATGGTTACTCATCGGCCTTCAGCAGACAGGAGGCAAAGGCGCTCGGGCCATGCGTGATCTTCTCGGCTTTGACCACACCGTCCACGATGATGCGGCAGCCGATGCTGTCGCTATCGCCCTGTGCCGCGATATCTCCGGCGGCCGTTTGCGGGGTCATCGCGAACTCCAACGACCACGGCAGACTGACTCCATCGGCATGCGCGGGGTCACCATTGACGTCGAAATAGCTGATGTCGCCGACGGTCCCCGGGGGTCCGAAGATCTCGTACCTCAGGTGTTTGGGGTTGAAGGGCTTGGTGTCGACTTTTGTGTCGCCGTACGAGAGGAGTTTCTCAGAGCCGAAGATGCCGTGCAGCCGCGCCACCGTCAATCCTCCGGCGCCGACAACCACCAGGATGACCAGCGGGATCCACAGCCGCCGCATAGCCCGGAAAATCGCAAATCCCAGAACTCGACGACTCTTTCGAAACTTACCCTGTGGTCGAGGTGCTGGCGAAGCTTGGCGAGTAGCTGGCAGAGGAGCGACTTCGCGGCCAAGGCGTCGGCCCACGTCTCGGAGGTCCGCTGTAGCGACATCGGACCAGGCTTCCGCGACGTCAACGTCGCGCACGCCAGGTTCGATCACCGCGCCCAACCTTTCACCCGCTGACCAAGACCAAAATCGCCGTCAACGGATTTATGCTCACCGGTTCTTGCAGACCGCATAGTTCGACATGAGTCGAACAGCTCCAAACCATACTCACGGGTTACAGGCTTGATCCAGTGTTTCGGCGAAATTGGCTTCGCCACCGGTCAGAACGTCCGAAGCCCTCAGCAGGTTTCCGCCGCCGCGCAGCGGCCTTACTGTACACACGTACTGTAGGGTGGCGCGCTATGGCGGCTCTTGACAACACAGAGCGGGTGCTACCGCCTCACTTCCCAACTCGGCTGGCGTCTCGCCAATTCGTCAGCATCCTTGTAGCGATCGGCAGCATCCAGCTGATGGCCTCGATGGATGGCCCCGTCGTAGTCTTCGCGCTTCCCAAGATTCAAAACGAGCTCGGCCTGTCGGATGCCGGGCGCAGCTGGGTAATCACTGCGTACGCGCTGACCTTTGGCGGCCTGATCTTGCTGGGCGGCCGCCTCGGCGACACCTTCGGTCGCAAGCGCACCTTGCTCGCCGGGGTTGCCCTGTTCACCCTCGCCTCGACCATCTGCGGCATCGCCTGGGACGGGGGCGCTCTGGTTGTGGCCCGGCTACTGCACGGCACGGCCGCCGCGATCGTCGTGCCAACGTGTGTGGCGCTGGTAGCGACCACATTCCCGAAGGGACCCGCACGCAATACAGCGACGGCGGTGTTCGGCGCGATGGGCGCCATCGGCGCGGTGCTCGGTCTGGTGGTGGGCGGGGCGCTCACCGGGGTGTCGTGGCGGCTGGCGTTTTTGGTGAACGTGCCGCTCGGGTTGCTCGTGATCCACCTGGCCCGCACGGTGCTACCCGAAACGCAGAAGGAGCGAACGAGGCTCGACGCCACTGGGGCGCTGCTGGCCACGTTGATCTGTACCGCCGCGGTTTTCGGCCTGACGATGGGGCCGGAAAAGGGCTGGTTGTCGGCCACCGCGATCGGTGCAGCTCTGGTGGCCATGACGGCCTTCGTGACGTTTCTTGCCGTGGAGCGCACGGCTGAGAACCCGATCGTGCCTTTCAACTTGTTCTTCGACCGCAACCGGGTGGCCATGTTCGCGGCGATGTTCTTGTCCCGTGGGATCGGCTTCACCGTGACCGTGCTGCTCGCCATGTATGTGCAGAACATCATGGGCTACAGTCCGCTGCGCGCAGCTGTTGGATTCATCCCGTTCGCGGTCGCGATGGCTATCGCGACGGCTGTGTCGTCGCGGCTGGTCGTATGGTTCTCACCGCGAGTGATGGTGATCGCTGGCGGCATCATGTTGCTGGGCTCAACGCTGTACGTCTCGACGCTGAACGCCGGCATCCCGTACTTCCCGAACCTGGTGTTGCCCATGGTCGTCGGCGCTATCGGTCTCGGCGTGATCAATGTCCCGCTCGGGCTGTCGATGATCGCCAGCGTGGGCGTCGACCGCATCGGGCCCGCCTCGGCGATCGCCGTAATGCTGCAGAGCCTCGGCGGGCCGCTGGTGCTGGTAGTCATTCAGGTCGTCATCACGTCGCGCACGCTGCAATTGGGCGGTATCAGCGGGCCGGTGAAGACGATGAACGCCGCTCAGTTGCATGCGCTGGAGCACGGTTACACATTCGGCCTGCTGTGGCTGGCCGGCGTGGTCATCCTGCTCTGCGGGACCGGGTTGCTCATCGGCTACACCGCACAACAGGTGGCGCATGCGCAGAAAGTCAAGGACGCCATCGACGCTGAGGAAATGTAGCTCAGGCCGGATGGGGACGATTCGTCAGTCGATCTGCCCGGTCAGGTCGAACTCAGCCAGCGTGCGCGCGGCCAGCTCGCGCAAAGCGGATTTTGTGTTCTCCGCGCCCGGTTGGTAGGCGAGGACGTGGATGAAAATCTTGCCGCGCACCGGCAGGCGGAAGGACAGCAGCTGCGTTTGCCCGCCTATTCGGTCAAGCCACTGTCGGGTTACGTGCTGCCTCGTGCCTCGCGCGAAGGCGTAATCGCAGTGTGTGCCATCGAGAAGGCTTACCACCGAGCCGACGTCGCCGAGGTTGGAATAAACCACCGGGTGATCCGGGTCGGCGAACGCCCCATCGACCGCCCGTTTCCACGCCCATTGCGGTGTGAACGGGGTCAACGACGTGAGCTGCGATGACTCGTCTGGCGTTTCCCGCAAAGTTTTCAACGCTTGCTTGATGGCGACACGGGCATCACACAGATCCGTGGTTACGTACCTCGGGTCGAGATGGACGCGAGCAAGGGAGACTGCGATGGCACGCGTATCGCCTTCGGTGCGGTCGCTCATAACAAGTTGCACGGTCACGGCGCCGTCATCGCTATGCCGGTGCCCCAGGCGCTCCCCGAACTTAGCGGCCAACCCGGCCGCCAGTGTGTTACTCGTTCCACCAAGAGCCTCCGCACGGGCATCCCATTCATCGAGCTCGACGCTGATTGTTATACCCGGCACGACGACAGGCTCATGCCCGTCGTCTCCACGGACGGGTTGCGATTCCGGTGACTCGACATTTTCGGGCCGGCCAAGGCGGACCAGTCTTGGTGCCGTGACAAGCGCCCGGGCAACCCCAGGTGCGTCCCGGGCCGCTAGCCTGGCGTCCTGAAGCACCGCGCGCAGTCGTGTGC
>NZ_JBAPRN010000035.1:0-3086 GCF_049281135.1 Mycobacterium sp.
CGGCTGCACCGCCTGGCGGCCGGCGAGGTGCCGGCGGCGTTGCGGCGCGGCGCGTTGCTCGTCGACATCCGGCCGCAGGCTCAGCGCACTCGCGAGGGGGAAGTGCCAGAGTCGTTGCGGGCGCTCGTCATCGAGCGAAACGTGCTGGAGTGGCGCTGCGACCCGACCAGCGACGCGCGGCTGCAGCAAGCCGTCGACGACGATGTCGAGTGGGTGGTGCTCTGCTCGGAGGGCTACACGTCGAGTCTGGCCGCGGTGGCGTTGCAGGACCTAGGCCTGCACCGCGCGACGGACGTCATCGGTGGTTACCAGGCGCTGCTCGCGGCGGGTCTGATAACGACGGCCTAGCCGCCGCCTCCGCCGCCACCCCCACCGTCTGCGCCAGTGTTGTACCACTGGTCGTTGTAGTCATTGGGGTTGTAGTACTCGTAGTTGTGTTGCGGCGGGGCCGGCGGCTCCGGAGCCGGAGGTGGATCCGCGGGCGGCGGCGCGGGTAGCACGCTGGCCGTACCGCCGAAACCAGTCGCCGCGAACGCCGCTGGACCGAAGGCCGCGGCAGGCGCTGCAAAAAGAACGCCCGCCACCGCGATCTTCGCAATGGTCTTCATCGATTACTCCCTCCTAGGGGATCCGATGATATTGATACTGCCACCTGATGGTTCGACGGGCTAGCTAGTAGTACAAAACCCTTAGACACTCACAGCGTCCGTTCACCTGACGTTAGCCGTCACTGGCGTGCAGCAGTGGGCGAAGTTTCGCGGTCTTCTCCGGCGTCCATCCCGGCGGCTGCAGCACCGCCGCCCAGCCGTTGGCGACGTCGGCGACGTAGACGTGACCGTGGCCCTGCGGCACATCGACGGCCACCGCCATGTCCGCCGACACCTGCAAGAACGTCACCACCGGGATCCATTCGGTCTCGGGAAGCACGTCGTAGCCACGTTTTTCGCGCAGCCAGTCCGGTTCGCGGAACAGCAGACCGGGATCCCACCAGGCGATTGGGTCCGAGGCGTGCTGCAGATACACGACGCGCGGCGTATTCCATTGCGATTCAGGGCGTTTGAGGTCTTCAGGACGTGCCACGAATCGCACATACATGCCGTGGTCGTAGAGCGGCAGCCACTCCGGCGACTTGCGGTCGCGGGTCGCGGTCAGATCGGTCCAGATGGTGTTCTTGAATGTGGGCCCGGAGAACAACGCGCCGTCGGTGCGGGCGAGCACGTTGTTGAGGCTCATGAACGGAGCCTCGCCGCCGAAGGAGCCCAGGCTCTCGCCGAACACGACGAGCTTGGGGCGCTGCGCTTCTGGCAGCCGACGCACCTGCCGATCAACGGCTTCGAACAGCGCCTGGCCGGCACGGCGCGCGTTCTCCTTGTCCACCAGGAAGGACAGCCAGCTGGGCAGGAACGAGTACTGCATGCTCACCACTGCGGTGTTGCCGTTGTACATGTACTCCAGCGCGTCGGCCTCGGCCTCGTTGATCCAGCCGGTGCCGGTGGTGGTTCCAACCGCGACGACAGCGCGGCGTAATCCGCCCTCGCGCTCCAACTCTCGTGCGGCCAACTCCGCGGCCGCGGTGATGCCGTCGGCGGAGTCGAGTCCGGCGTAGGCGCGGATCGGCTCGGTCGCCGGCGCGCCGTTGAACGCGGTGAGCTGGTCGACGGTGGGCCCGCCCTTGATGAATATCCGGCCCTGGTGCCCCAGCGATTCCCAGGTCGCCAGCGACTGCGGTCCGCCGGACCGCAGTGGTGTCCGCGGCGCGGCGGTATCGGGATTGATTTCGTTGTTCACCGTGGCGAAGGTGTTGTTCATGGTCCGCATCGCGAATTTCACGACGACGCCGTTGAGCAACGCGATTGCCAGAGCGACCAGTAGCGATACCACAATCACGGCCGAAACCCGCGGCGGCGCAATCCGATCAAGGTGCAGATCGAGAAAATGGACTAGTCGACGGATGAGCTGGCCGGTTTCGACGACGCCGAACAGCACGACCAACGACAGTGCAGTGGTCAGCGGGTAGTCGAGCCACACCAGGTGCTTGACGCCCATCAGATCGCGTACCCGGTCCTGCCAGACGTGGAACCAGATCACCATCGCGACCATGCCGATCGCGCCGACGACGATCAGCACCAGCCACGCCCGCCGCGGTGCCGGTGGGCTGGAATCTCGGGAGAGCATGAAGCGCACCAGCCATACCGCGAAAACGCCTATGGAATAACCGATTGCGCCGGCCAGGCCGCTGACTAACCCCTGAAACAACGGGCCGCGCGGCAACAGCGACGGCGTCATCGAAAACCAGATGAATACCAGCCCGACCGCGGTGCCGGTGAAGGTGTAGTGCCGAACCCACCACGCTTCCCGGCGCTGCGGCTCGACGGCTTGCTCGGGTTCGGCAGTGGCAGCTTCGTTCACCACGACTCCTTAGCGGTGGGTGAAGTTCGGCGGTCGCTTCTCGATGAACGCTGCCATTCCTTCGGACTGGTCGTCGGTCGCGAAAGCCGAATGGAATAGCCGACGTTCGTAGAGCAGACCCTCGGTCAACGTGGATTCGAAGGCGCGGTTGACCGCTTCCTTCGCCATCCGGGACGCCGACCGCGACATCTGCGAGATCGTGGTGGCGACGGCCTTGGCCTCGGTCAGCAGATCGTCGGCGGGGACGACCCGCGCCACCAGGCCGCTGCGCTCGGCCTCCTCCGCGCCCATGTTGCGTCCGGTCAGGATCAGGTCCATCGCCTTGGCCTTACCGATGGCCCGAGTCAGCCGCTGCGAGCCGCCCATGCCCGGCAGCACGCCCAGCTTGATCTCCGGTTGGCCGAATTTCGCCGTGTCGGCGGCGATCAGCACGTCGCACATCATCGCGAGCTCGCAGCCACCACCGAGCGCGTAGCCGGCGACCGCGGCGATGGTCGGCGTGCGCACGGCGGCGAGCTTTGCCCACGGCGCGAAGAAGTCGGCGGCGAAGACGTCGGAGAACGCCAGGCTGGACATCTCCTTGATGTCGGCGCCCGCGGCGAACGCCTTCGCCGAGCCGGTGATGATGATCGCTCCGATGCCGGGGTCGTTGTCGAATTCGGCTGCCGCGGTGGTGA
>NZ_JBAPRN010000036.1:0-20249 GCF_049281135.1 Mycobacterium sp.
ACCGAAAGCCGAGACGTAGGCCCGCGACGGGATCTCGTTCTGCCCGACCTGGATGTAGTCCAGCCCGTCGGAGACGGTCTGCCAGACGGTCTTCTTCGGGTCGATGCCGCCCCGCGACTGGTCGACGTAGCTCAGCTTCACGGTTTCGCCGACCTTGACGATGCCGCTGTCCGGCTGTTCGAGGCCGACGATGGTCTTGAACAGCGTCGTCTTGCCGACACCGTTGGGACCGATGACACCGACGATGCCGTTGCGGGGCAACGTGAACGACAGGTCCTTGATCAGCGTCCGTCCCTCGAAACCCTTGTCGAGGTGCTCGACCTCGACCACCAGGTTGCCCAGGCGCGGGCCGACGGGGATCTGGATCTCCTCGAAGTCGAGCTTGCGGGTCTTCTCCGCCTCGGCGGCCATTTCCTCGTAGCGCTGCAGGCGCGCCTTGCTCTTGGCCTGGCGGGCTTTGGCGCCGGAACGCACCCAGGCAAGCTCCTCGGTCAGCCGCTTCTGCAGCTTGACGTCTTTGCGACCCTGCACCGACAACCGCTCGGCCTTCTTCTCCAGATAGGTGGAGTAGTTGCCCTCGTAGGGGTAGGCGCGGCCGCGGTCGAGCTCCAGAATCCATTGGGCCACGTTGTCCAGGAAGTACCGGTCGTGGGTGACCGCCAGAACCGCGCCCTCGTATTCGGCCAGGTGCTGTTCGAGCCACTGCACACTCTCGGCGTCGAGGTGGTTCGTCGGCTCGTCGAGGAGCAGCAGGTCCGGCTTGGACAGCAGTAGCTTGCACAACGCCACCCGGCGCCGCTCCCCGCCGGACAGATGCGTCACCGGCTCATCGGGCGGCGGGCAGCGCAGGGCGTCCATCGCCTGCTCCAGCTGCGAGTCGAGATCCCACGCGTTGGCGTGGTCGAGGTCTTCCTGCAGCCGGCCCATCTCCTCCATCAGCTCGTCGGAGTAGTCGGTGGCCATCAGTTCGGCAACTTCGTTGAAGCGGTCAAGTTTGACTTTGATGTCGCCGAGGCCCTCCTCGACGTTGCCGCGAACGGTCTTCTCCTCGTTCAGCGGAGGCTCCTGCAGCAGGATGCCGACCGTCGCATCGGTGGCCAGGAAGGCTTCACCGTTGTTGGCCTTGTCCAGCCCGGCCATGATCCGCAAGACGCTCGACTTCCCCGCCCCGTTGGGGCCGACGACACCGATCTTGGCGCCCGGATAGAAGCTCAGGGTGACGTCGTCGAGGATGACTTTGTCGCCGTGCGCCTTGCGGACCTTCTTCATCGTGTAGATGAACTCAGCCATGTGGCGGTGTTGCCTTTCTGGTGCGAGGGATTGCTCGCGCCCCATCCTAGGCACTTGTCCGGCTCCTCCCCACGCCGCTGGGCGGCGAGCATCGTCACCGGACGGGCACCGCCACATCGATGCAGCTAAGCCGACAGCGGCTACGCGGCCTCGGCATCGGGTGCGGCCTCGGCGCTGTCCGGTTCCTTCTCCTCCTCGGCATCGGTCGCTCCGGTTGCCGATCCGGAGGAAACCGTCCTCTCGACCCGCGCGATGCAGCGAGACAGATCGGGACCCACGGCGGTGGCGCGCATCTCCAGGGTCGACCGCCGGATACCATCGCGGTCCTCGTATTCGCTGGTGTAGACCTGCCCGGACACGATCACCGGCGAGCCCTTGCCCAGTGACGCGCCCACGCCGGAGACCAACCGACCCCAGCAGTTGACAGTGACGAACAGCGAGTTGCCGGGCTCCCAGGTGCCGTCAGCGGACCGGCGCCGCGAATTGCTGGCGACCCGGAACTTCAGTACTTCCTGGTCGCCGACCCTGCGGCGTTTCGGATCGTTGACGACATTTCCGACCACGGTCAGCGGTGTTTCGAACATTTCTTAATCACCTTTCTTGTATCGCACCGCAACCGGTGCTGCAGGCCATTCAGCTCGCGACCGCCGACAGCTCGACCCGATTCCGCGCGAACCCGGTCGGCGTTGTGGAGAAAGCGTTGGGTGTGGATAAAGAAGTCACATCCGCCACATCGGCCCCTGGCCGCACGCTTCCGTGTCGTGGCCGCCTTCGAGCGACAAACCGCGCGTGCCGAGGAGTTGATGCTCAGAGGCGGGCAAATCGTGTGGCCAGACTTTCGCTGCGACCGGCGTAACGGTGGTCGCTCAGCGTTGCCCTGACGTATCGCGGCGGGCCAACTCGGCCAGCATCGCGTTGTAGGCCGCCAATTCGGCGTCGTCGTCGCGGTCGGCCGCGCGATCCAATCGTCGCGCGGTTCGCTGGTCGCTGCGTGACCACTGCACCAGCAACGCGATCATGACGACGACCAGGGGGATTTCCCCTGCGGCCCAAGCCATTCCACCCCCGAGCCGCTGATCGCCCAACAGGTCGGTGTGCCAGCTCAGGTGCAGCGAGTGGTAAAAGCTTTCGCCGAGCGCCTTCGGCATGCTCATCAGGATCACCGCGAAGAAGGCGTGTAGCGGCAGCGACGCGAAGACCACCGCCACCTTCGCCAGCGGCGGGATCGGCCTCGGCGTCGGGTCAACACCGATGACCACCCAATAGAACAGATAGCCGCTGACCAGGAAGTGCACGTTCATCACCACGTGCCCGATGTGGCTACCGACCGCGGCATCGAACAGGCCGCCGAGATACAGCCCGTAGAACCCCGCGACGAACAGGGCGGTCGCGACCACCGGGTTGGTCAGGACCCTCGAGATCCGGCTGTGCAGCGCGGCGAGCAGCCACTCCCGCATCCCCGGCGGATCGTCGCCGCCGGCCGCCGGAAGTGCCCGCAACGCCAGGCCGACCGGACCGCCCAACACCAGCAGGATCGGGACCAACATCGACAGCAGCATGTGCGCGGCCATGTGCATGCTGAACATCGCCGGCATGTACCGGCCCACACCCGATGAGCTGACGAACAGCAGCGCGGAACAGCCGAGCAGCCAGGCCGCGGTCCGACCCATCGGCCACGCATCGCCACGGCGCCGCAACCGGCGCACCCCGGCCACGTACAGCGCGGCGAATACGATGGCCGCCGTGCCGAAGATCAGGTCGAATCGCCAATCGAAGAGCACCCTGGCCGGGGTCGGCGGCCCGGGGAAGTCATAGCCGATTTTCACGTCGGAAATCGATGGCACGCCGATCGGTAGTGGCGGCGGAGGCGTGCGACCGAGGCCGACGGCGACACCGAACGTCAAGCCGAAAAGCACCGCCTCGATCAGCGCCAGCCGAAGCAGGCCGGCCCGCGAGCCCGGATCTGCTTGCAGCGCAACGACCCCGGTGCGCCGCTGCCGCCAACCGGCGAGGCCGAGCAAACACAGCGCGACAAACTTCGCGATCACCAGCCGTCCGTAGGTGGTGGTGAGTAGGTCCGACGGCAGGATCCGCACCAGCGCGTTGACGACCCCGCTGACCGCCATGGCGACAAAGCACCACAATGCGATTACCGAGAATCGCCGCGACGCAAGGTCGGCGTGCTGTCCGCCGCGGAACACGTGAACGAGCAACGCCAGCAGGCCACCGGCCCACAGGCTGCCCGCGACCAGGTGGATCAGCAGGCTGTTGGTGGCCAGATCGTGCGAACCGCCGGCCGACGAGTGACCGGTCAGCCCGAGCGGTAACAGGGTGGCCAGTGAGCCGGCCAACAGCAGCGGCGTCCACGACCAGCGCAGTACCGGCAGGCTGGCCACCGTCAGCGCGGCGGCCAGCAGCGCGGTCCACCGCCACGCCGTCGAAATGTTGATCAGGCTGGCCAACGACCACAGCGTCGCCGGGTTCAGGTGGGCGGTGATCGGCTGGCCGGAGACGTCGGAAATGGTCAACGGCACCAGCAGGCCGGCGCACACCGCCCATGCTCCGGCGGCCACCGTTCCCACCCGCAACGCGCGATAGCCGTCGACATCGAGCACACCGTTGTTCTGCGGCGGCACCAAAAAGGCCGCGAACAGGAAGGATCCGACGGCTACGACGGCGGCGACCTCACCGGCGGCCCGCACGAACGGCAGGCCAACCGTGGTCACCGGTCCGGGATCGGGTAAGCCGGTGGCGGTCAGCGCGGCTGCCAGCGACAGCGCACCGACGCCCGCCGCGGTGCAGCCGGCTAACGTGGCTACCCCGACGAGCAGCGGCCACGCCAGCGCGCGACGGCTAGCGGCCGGAGCATCCGTCATAGACAAAGCGTACGGTCGCGCCCCCTACGGGCGATCTGCACTGCGTGCCTGGACCTCGCGAGCGACGAACTGGCTGCGCGCGATCTTCGCGACATGGTCGAAATCCTGAAGGATGGCCTGTAGCTCACGGCGAAACGCAATTCGGCGTTCGGCCAGATCGGGACCGGGCTTGAGCAGATCCTGATCGGCGACAACTTGGCGCGCGGTGGCGAACAACAACGTCGACACCGGCTCACTGCTGCGCACCCGACCTTGCGCGACGTACTGCTTGCCGACGCCGAGCGCCAACTGAGTCAGCTCCTTTTCGCCGATATCCGCCGGAGCATCGCGCAGCACGTCGGCCACGATCTCGTAAGCCTCGAAGAACACCCGCAACATCGCGTCCGACATCAGCGGCCGCTTCGCGTACAACATCGCGTCGATCTCGGCAGCGCCACCGGCGACGTGGGCTTCCCAATCCTCATGCCACGCCATCTCTTCGGCGATGTTCTGCCGGAATGACGCCGAATCGGCGAAGTAGAAGTCGAACTTCAACAGGTCGCGCAGCCGCATGGCCTGATTCCAGAACGCCTCCAGCCGATCACCGTCGGCGTGGCCGGCATGCGCCAGCGCCAGTTCGACGATGACGGTCTCCAGAAATGCGTGGATCACCGAGTTGCGGTAAAACGCTGCGGTGTGCTCGTTCTCCGGGGCGATGCGCCACACCGGTTCGCGGCCACTGTCGATCCGGGTTATGGGGTGGCCATTGGACAACGAATCCACCGCAGCGCGAACGCCTTCGGGCGTGCGCAACCGCAACGCGCTGGTGGACATCGGGGTTTGCTTGCGTTCGAGGTAATCCAGCGAATCCTGCAGGGTGTGGTGCAGTTGCCCCAGCGTCAACGCCACCCCATGCGTGGTCAGCAGCAGCGCCGACACCAGGCCGGTGGCATTCACCGGAGTCGATTGCAGGATCCGCCAGGCTACTTCGAACGACATCTTCTGCAGGGCAAGCCGTTTGGCCGCTTCGTCCTCGGCGATCGGGCCGTGCGACGGACCGAGATACTCTCGCATCGAGACCGCTTCGGGGAAGCGGACGTAGATCTTGCCGTAGTTGCGCTCACCCTGGGCCTTGATGAAGTTGTACATCCAGCTCAAGCCCTCCGCACGCTTCTCGCCTCCACGGGCGTAGGCAGCGTATTCGGCGGTCTCGTGCAGCTGGTCAAAGCTGATCGAAACGCCTTGCAGCAGAATGTCATCACTGCGACCGTCTAGATAGGCGTCGGCCACGTAACTCATCAGTCCGAGTTTGGGCGGCAGCATCTTCCCGGTGCGCGAACGGGTGCCCTCGATGGACCAGCTCAGGTTGAAACGCTTCTCCACCACATAGCCGACGTACTCCCGAAGTACGTATTTGTACAGCGGATCGTTGCCGATGTTGCGACGGATGAAAATCGTTCCGGCGCGGCGCATCAGCGGTCCCATTACCCCGAAGGCCAAGTTGATACCGGCGAAGACGTGCACTGGCGGCAGCCGATTTTCTTGCATTGCCACCGGCATCACCGCGCCGTCGATGTAGGACCGGTGCGAGAACAGCAACACCGCCGGATGAGCTTCCAGCGCGGTGCGCAGGGCCGCCACTTGATACTCGTCGTAGTCGATTTCCCGGTCGAATCCCCGGCTGAACAACCTGCCCAGGACCGAGACCAGGTCGACGGAAACTCGGCTCCATCCGGTGGCGAGTTCGTCGAGCATCTCGCCTGCTTTTTCGAGGTCGGCGCCGGGGATCTTCTCCAGGCCGGCGCGAAAGCGCGCGGACGCCATGATCTCTGGCCGAACCAGTCGCGGCGATTTGTACTGCGGCCCCAGGATCCGATATTCGGCGCGTTCCATCGCCAGCAGAGCCCGGCGGGTGACGAAATGCGCGAACTCGCGGGGATTGTCGCCGACGGTGATGTCACGCCACTGCTGACGAAGCTCGGATACCTTGGCCGATTCACCGGCCACCACTTGGGCGCGCGAACGGTCGGTCCGCAGAATGTGACGCTGCTGACGTTCGCTGGGCTGGTAGGGATTTCGTCCGGGCAGCAATGCCGTCACCCGGTTCAGCGCGGTCGCGTCGGCACGCGGCATCCAGAAGACGCGCACCGGCACAATCGACCGGTCCTCGTCCAACTCGAGTTGCTCGACGAGTTGGGCCATCGCGCCGGGTGATGCGTCCCGCTCGGGCAGCGGCAGCACCTCGAGCTTGGTGTCCGGATGGCGGGCACGTTGTTGATCCAGCCACGTGGCAAGCAATTCCGATTCGATCGGCGACGACGCCGACGCCAACACCAAGGTGTCGTCGCTGGTGCTGAACGAACCCTCGTCGGCAGCCGGGGGGGTCACGATCTCCCCTTCGGCCGAGGTGTACTCGGTTGGGCCTTGGTCGCCTTGCGCGGCGCCGCCTCGGATTGGGCCGCCTTCGCCGTTTTCTTGGCCGCGGCCTTCGCGGGCGCAGCCTTCTTCGCCGCAGCCTTCTTTGCCACAGCTTTCGCGGGCACAGCCTTCGCCGGCGCAGCTTTGGCGGCGGCTTTCGCGGGCACGGCTTTGGCGGTCCTGCGCGGCGCCTTCTTTCGGTACACATCATGGTCGGGCAGCTCATCGACCGGCCAGTCGGCCAACGTGTCCACGTAGAGCTGGCGCACTTCGGCGATCCGATCCGACAGCGTCTCAACTGTCCAGTCGCTCACCGAGATCGGTGGAAACACCGCAACATCCACCGTGCCCGGATTCATCGTTGTGGAGTTGCGCGCGGCGATGATCTCGGCGTTGCGGATCACGATCGGCACGACGGGTATTCCGACCGCCATCGCCATCCGAAACGGCCCCTTCTTGAACGGCCCGACGCTGGTGGTGTCCAGCCTGGTGCCCTCCGGCGCGATCATGATGGACAGCCCTTGCCGGGCGCGCTCCTCGACCTGGTGCAGCGACTCCACCGCAGCGGTCGGATTGTCCCGGTCGATGAAGACCGAGTCCAGGACTTTGCCGAGCGTGCCCATGATCGGATCGCTTTCGAGCTCCTTCTTGCCGACGGCCACCCAGTTGTCGCGGACCAGCGCGCCAACGATGACCGGGTCGGCCTGGTTGCGGTGGTTGAAGATGAACACCGCGGGCCGCTCGGCGGTCAGATTCTCCTCGCCCAGGATGTTGAGTTCCACACCGCTGGCAGTCAACAACAGCTGCGACCAGGTCGCCGTGAAGAAGTTGACACCACGGCGCCTGCTTCCGGTCAGCAGGCCAATGCCCAGCGCGCCGGCGGCGACGGGAATCACCGAGCCGACGCCGGCCAGAGTGCGCAGTTGCGCGGTAATGCCGCCGCCGCTGCGACTGGTGAACCGCAGAATCGGCCAGCCGCGCCGCTTGGCGACGGCCGCCATCTTGCCTTCCGGGTTGGTCGGCCGCGGATTGCCGACCAGATACATCAGCGCGACGTCTTCGTCACCGTCGGCGTAGAAGTAGCTGTCCTTGAGGTCAATCTTGTTCTCGCCGGCGAACTTCTGCACCGCCGCGGCCTTGCCCGGTCCCCACAGAATCGGCTTGACCACACCTCCGGTCAGAATCCCGTCGTCGTTGGTTTCGAACTTGTTGGTGAGCGTGTTGACGATGCCGAGGAACTTGGCTACCGGGGCGACCTGGATGGTCAGCGCCGACGAACTGAGCACCACGGTGTGCCCGCGAGCCAAGTGAGCGCGCACCAATTCGCGCATCTCGGGGTAGATCCGCGACTCGATTCGCTGGACGAACAGCCGCTCGCCGATCTCATCCAAATCGCTCAGTATCCGACCACGGAGCGCTCCCGAGGCCTTGCTGATCAGCTCTTCGAATTCGATGCGCCCGAATTGATGATTCAGCCCAGCGGTGACCATGCCGACCAGCTCGCCGACGCCCATGTCTCGGCGCCGCAACCGCTCCTGGGTGAGGATGACGGCGGTAAAGCCGGCCACCAGGGTCCCGTCCAAGTCGAAGAAGGCGCCGATCTTGGGCCCGGTCGGGCTGGCCATGATTTCGGCGACCGAGCCCGGCAGCCGAAGATCACGGGGCGGTTTTTTCGACTCGCCGTTCTCCTTGCTCATGAACCCAACGCCGATCGCTCGGTCGAACCAGACGTGTCGGCATCGAATGTCGCGGCCACCGCCTGAGGCGCAGGATCACCAGCCAGCACGAGGACTTCGTTGAAACCCTCCAGCAGACACCGGGCCCATAACGCCTCGTCACGGATCGAGGCGCGATCGTAGCGGGTGGTAATGGTGCAATGACCGCCCCTGGAGATCAGCACGACCATCATCGCCACACCGGGCAACGGACCAATACCGTACTGCCGCAGGACCTTTGCACCGACGAGAAACGTGTCGCCGGGATAGACCGGAACGTTACTGGCCTGCACGTCGGACCCGACGACCGAGGCCGTCATCGACTCCAGCAACGGTCTCGGTAACACGCTCAATACCGGTGCGATCGAACCGATGATGTCCATCGCGGGCTCGTCTCGGCGCTGGGTCATCTGCAAGCGGATCTTCTGCATGCGAGCAACCGGATCCGCGGTGCCGATCGGGGCCGCCAGGTTCACACCGGTGAACCGGTTGCCGCCCGCGGCGTCGGACTCGGCCCGCAAGCTGACCGGCACCGCCATCGGCAACGTGGAGATCGGTACGCCGAGTGCCGCGTGGTAGCGGCCCAGTGCACCGGACAGGCCGGCCAGATAGGCGTCATTGATCGAGCCGCCGCCGGCTTTCGCAGCCCGGTGCAGGTCGGACAGCGGAATATCGATGGCCTCGCTGCGGGTGGTCAAGCTGCGTCGACGAAGCAGCGGGGAGGGTTCGGCGGCCCGGCTGACCACCCGTGTCCCTGAGCGCGCGTAGTTGAACACACCCGACACCGCCTTGCCGGGATTGGCCACCGCTCGCCCGACCATCGACGCCGCTCCCCACAGCACCCCGCCGGCCCCGTAGACCACGTTCGCGGCCAGGTGGTTGAACCCCTCGCGCATCAAATCGTTGGCGGTCAGATCTTGGGGTATTGGTTGGTCGGGCGTCGGCTGAGGCGCCGCATCGCGCTCGAGGTCGTAAATGTGCGAGAACATCTCCACGCTGCCGACACCGTCGGCCACCGCGTGGGACAGGTGCAGCAGCGTCGCGGCCTTGCCGTCGGACAGACCCTCGATCAGCGTGGCCGTCCATAGCGGCCGGGCAATGTCCAGCGGCGATTGCAGCATCAGCTCGGCAAGGTCGAATACCTGTCGCAGCGTGCCGGGTTCGGAGACACGCATCCTGCGCACGTGATAGTCCAAATTGAAGTCGGGATCGACCACCCAGCGCGGCGCGGCTGTCGGCAACGTCGGCACGACCACCTTCTGCCGCAGCCGTAATGCCCGCCGAGACGCGTTCTCGAAGCGGACCCGGAAGCGTTCCCAATCCGGCGTGGTGTCCAGAATTTCCAGGGCCATGATCCCCGAGCGGGTACGCGGATTCGCCTCTCCGCGATGTAAGAGGTAGTCGACGGGCCCCAGCGCCGTGGGCATTCCGGCCGCATCGACCTGCTCAGCCACCGCAGCTCCCCCATCCGGCCAACGCCGCCATCGCCACTCAAGCCTCCTGTTTCAGACAGGCCCGCGACCACTCGTCAGGACGCTGCGGGCAACTCCAACGTAGTCCGGTAAGCGCGGTGGCGGTAGCCGATTGTCCGGATCATAACGCCAGATCAAACGCGCTCTGGGTACACTGCGAAACGCCCTGACCTGCTGCTGAATTCGAAATGAGCAACTGGTTGCGCGCGGGACCGACTCAGCCGGTCGGTGAGGCGTACTTGCGTGCCGTCCTTGATCGCGACCGCAAATGCTGTCCGTAGACAACGCCCAAAAAGTCAGCGACGGCGTCGGCCGCCAGTCGGGATCGGACTGTGGCGAACAAGTCGAAAGCATGGTGAGCGTTGGGCAGCTCGGCGTAGCCCACGGTGTGAGCTCCCGCGTCGCGAAGTGCGCCGCAGAAGGCCCGTGCCTGCACGGTCGGGATCACCGAATCGCTCTCGCCGTGCAGGACGAAAAATGGCGGCGCATCGCGGTGGACGTGCGAAATCGGCGATGCCAATTCGAAGAGTTCGGGGTTGTCGGCGTAGCGATCTTTCATGACGAAAAGTTCGAGGAACGGCATCATCATCTCGTGCATTTTCTCGGCATCGGTGAGGTCGTAGACGCCGTATAAGGGTGCCGCGGCTTGAACAGTGGTGTCCACATCCTCACAGCCGGGCTGCAGTCGCGGGTCGTTGGCGGTGAGCGCGATCAGCGAGGCCAAATGACCGCCCGCCGAGCCGCCGGTGACCGTGACGAAGTCGGGATCGCCGCCATAGTCGGCGATATTCTCGCGAACCCACGCCAGCGCGCGCTTGACGTCGATGATGTGCGCCGGCCACGATTTGCGCGGGCTCTTGCTGTAGTCGATCGAGACGCAGACCCAGCCGAGTTCGGCCATCCGGCTCATCAGCGGATAACCCTGCGGTCGCCTACCGTTGACGGTCCACGCGCCGCCCGGGATCTGCAGCAGCACCGGCGCCCGGTCGCCAGCCTTGATGTCCCGATGGCGCCAGATGTCCAGCAAGTTGTCGCGGGTGTCCGGGCCGTATGTGATGTCTGACGTTTTCGCCGCATAGCGACGGTGGCCGGCGGCGGCATGCAACATCCCGCCGCGGCGCTCGGGCCGGTCGCTGATGGGATGACAGACCGAGTCGCGGTATTGCTCACCGAAGGAATCCTGCAGCGCCGCAGTGAGGATGCGATCTGCGCGCTGCGCCGCCCAACTCGTCGCAACCCGGCCGATCGACAGCGGGGCCACACCGGACAGCGCGTGCCCGGTGACGACCTGCGGCGGAAATTCGGCAGACAGCCATCCCGCCAAGAATCCGGCGACCGTTGGCGAGCCCCGAAGCAGCAGTGAGCCGGTGCGGTACGCACCGATCGGCGCGGCCGCAAGCTGCAACCCCTGGCGCAGCACTTCTGCGCGCGCCTGCGAGTATCGCGCTCTGACATCTACGGCAACGGTCATGCCACTCCTCGTCGTTGAGCACACGCCGCCCGCGAACGGCCGGGCCGTCGGTAGCGTACGTGTGTGGCGGGCCTCACACTAGCTCAATCACTATTACTGCCAACGACATTTGCCGCGGCGTTGCGGACCGTGAGTGCCCGTTCCGCCGGTTGGCTACACTGACCTGGGCTTGGAGTCTTTGGCCCCCGTAGCTCAGCTGGACAGAGCACATGACTTCTAATCTTGTGGTCGCAGGTTCGAATCCTGCCGGGGGTACATAGTGCGGATGCCACTGCGGCCGACGGGATACCCGTTTCTGATGCCGAGCAGAGGTATCAGGCTGTGATGGCAGTGATCAGCGACGGATTGAATATCGCGACGGACACGCTGATGAGCCCCGAAAACGCGACAAAGGGCCCCGGGTCGCCGGCGTCACGAGCAGCAACCACCCCGACATACAACTCGCCGCCCGTTCTGGACGAAGCCACGTGACGATTGGTGCAGGTATGGAGCGACAATACGTGGTGAGTCAGTGCGCAAGATTGACACTCGCAATTGAACGGAAGTAGTGTTTTCGCTAGTCACGGGTCCCATCAGGGAGGCACGTCACGTTATGGCTGCTGATACTCGTCAGACCGCAGTTGCCGAACATTCGCTGCAACTTGCCGGCGCGGCAGATACCCAACTTTTGTTCGCCGGCCCGCCAGGCGCGTTAACCGGAGCTATCCCACTCATTAATGAGACGGATACCAAGCTGAAGTTGCGCAGCATCGGCTTCAGGTCGGCCACTCTGAAAGGGCCAGCCGGGCTCCCGCTCCGAGAGATCCCCTTCTACGCGACGCTCTATCCCGGCGAACAGGCGAGCATCCCCGCCACCATCTCGCTGGACCCGACTACGCCACCGGGCGAGCATCAGTTCGAACTCAGGATCGGTAAGCAGGCAGTGGCCGCCTACGCGCTTGTGGAAGAGGTTATCGACCTGCGCTCGACGCCCACGCAACTCACCATCCTGGCCGACCGTGCGACGACATACACCCGCAGATTCATCGCGGAGAATGCCGGTAACGTTGACATTTACGGCGGAGCGGAATGCAAAGTCCCCCTCTTCGATACGCAGGACGTCACCTCTGCCGTGCTTGCAGGCATCAACGAGTCAGATCGGTCGACGGTCGAGGCAATGGTCAAGAACGTCCTCCTGCATATCGGCGATTTGCAGGCCGGAACGGTCATCACGCGGCGCGACCCGGTCACCCTGCATCCCGGTGAAAAGATCGTGGCAGATGCGCACTTCGAGCTTCCCCCGGAGTTGAAGCCGCTGAAGCACTATCGCGGGGACCTCCACTTCTTCAACACGCCCCTTGTCCTGGATATCTACACCACCGCAAGTTACGGCCGAAAGCCGGCCACGCGACGTAAAGCCAAGGAGGCCGCAGATGGGCGGTAGCAGCTCTTCAATTCCCCCAATGCCGAATCCCTGGACGATCAACAGCAACCTCGGCGGCGGTGCTCACCTCGACACCGACCTTGACAACATCCACATCAAGGAGATCGCGCCCATCGACGCGACCTCGACGATCAAGGTCCCCGATCCGATCGTCACGAAGTCGAGCAGCGACAGCGATGCAAAGGTTGACCTCAAGGTCGAGCCCCTCAGCGTCACCAGCGATTCGAAGTCGGAGATCGACCTCAAGCCCGTTGCCGTCGATTCCTGCACGACGATCAAGCTTGCGCCGCTGCCGCCTTCACGTATCGAGCAGCCGTACTCTCAGCACTTCGGCTTCACGTTCATGGGCGTGGAACTCTTCGGCTTCAACACATCCGGGAGCTACGAAACGCTTCTCAATACTCCGCCGGCCGCAACCCATGGCAAGCGGCACGAACATCGGGGCCAATCTGCGTCGCCTACTGTCGTCGGCCGACCGCGCGGCATCAGCGTCCGCGTCATCGACGAGTAGACAAGCCGGCCGGCGCGGTCACGTCAAGCGAGATCTCATTATCCGGTATTCCCATGCCCCGGTGCGCATTTGCTCGTAAACGGTCGATCCGGGCACCGCGAGGAAGTTGTCGATCATCTGACTCGACTCGCCGAAAGCCTTGGTCCGGTGACCCGCGACTTGGTCACATGAGGCGAGCACGTTCGCGGTGATGTCCCGGTCTACCGAGACGGTGAAACCGTGGACCGACAGTATTGCGCGGACCTCCATCCAACGCTGAGTCGGCAACAGATCGGTATGCAGGAACCAGCCGCCGGAGCGGAGAACTCTGCGCACCTCGGAGAGAAACGCCCGCATATCGGGATATGTATGTGACGATTCGACGTTGCTGACCGCATCAAACGAATCGCTTTCGAACGGAAGATGTTCGGCGTCACCAACCATGAACGACACGTTCGGCGCGGCATGCGTCTCCCGGCAGAAGGCAACGGCTTCGGGAGACAGATCAACCCCGTTAACCTTCGCGCGAAACTGATCGGCCAACAGCACCGCGGTCCCACCCCGTCCACATCCGATATCCAGGGCATCTCGACCGGTCAAATCGGTGGAGCCGACAAGTTCGTAGGCAAGGCGAATTGAATTCGCATTGAACGCCGTGTCTTCCACCGCTAACGCCGACTCGTCGCCATCGCCGAGGCTGACGTAGCCGTAGTTGAGGAAGAAGGACGCGTCTCCCATTCCAGTGGCGGCAAGACGTTTGGTGATGTCGTCGTAGAACCGCCGGTAACGCAGTTTTGCGGCCATTCCCGGTCCGTCAATCTCTCCGGTCAACAGGTCATCGTCGTTGTGATCATCAACGCTCGGCCGCGTGGGTGCGGGTGCGGCTTCGGTGCAGGTGCCGGCGGTGTTGTCCACGAGCACCGCGAGCTCGGCGATCGTGGGGGCCTTGAACAGGTCCAGTACGGGTAGGTCAGTCGCGAATGCGTTGCGAATCTCGGAGGCGACTTGGATTGCCAGCAGGGAGTGCCCACCTAATTCGAAGAAATGGTCATGCACTCCGACTGTGTCGATGCCGAGTTGGGCCGACCAGATGGCGGCAAGTTTCTGCTCGGTGTCTGTCCGCGGTTCGATGTAGGCCGTGGATAGGTTGGGACGTGGGTGGCCTCCGGCGTCGTTCGGTCGCGCATCGTTCGCAAAGCGGACCCAGGTGTCTAACCTTTCCTCGAGGTCATGAACAGCGACGACGACCCGCGATCCGAGCGGCGTGCCAATCGCGCGAAGAAATACATCCTGACCTTCGGGTCCCTTGATCGGCGCGGATTTCAGCGCGTGGGCCGCTGCCTCGCCCGCGTTATCCCAGGCGTCCCATTCAATATTCAGCCAGTCCTGCCCAGCTCGCGCGCCTCGCTCAGCGATACCGTCGAGGACGGCGTTGGCGCCGGCATACGCGGCCAGGCCGAGGCCGCCAAGCTCTGCCGATATCGAACCGTGGACTATCCAACGCTGTGGGTGGCGGCCGCTCATTGCTGCCAAAAGGTGCAGCAGTCCTTGAACTTTGGGCGTTATCTGCGCGGCGACGACGGCGCTTCCGGTCTCGACAACCGAACCGAACGCTTGCGGTCCGACGTTGGCCGCGCCGTGAACAACGACGTCCACCCGCCCGAAGCGCTCAACCGCCGCATCGATCGCCGCATGGACTTGAGCAGCATCGGCGAGGTCTGCCTGCACGACGAGCACGTCGTCGCGCTGCACCTGCATGACGGCGAGTCGACGTAGCAGCGCCCGTTCCGACGCGTCGATCGTCTTGTCTTCGCTTGCGGCGCTCCACTCCCCCGGCGGCGGCAGCTCGGAACGCCCGAGCAGCACCACCTTGGCCCCTAATGCCTGGAAAGCCACCTCGGAGATGAGCAGACCCATGTAGCCCAGCCCGCCGGTAATCAGGATGACCGGATCAGACGGTAACGATGCCGGCGGCCGGGCGTCGGCGATCGAGTGCGGCTCATACCCTCTTACATGCCTGGCACCGCCCCGATATGCGATTTCGGATTCGGGCGCGCCGGCAGCCAGTTCCGAAACGATCATCGAGGCGACGGTCGGGTCGTCGTCGACGTCGATGTGGGTGAGGCTCAAGCCGGTCAGCTCTTGCGGCAGCACCTTCGCGGCCCCGATTCCGAATGCCCGGCCCGGATCGAGGACCTCGGTTGCACATACGTCGGCGGTCCCCCGGGCGACGAGCACAACCGGCAAGGGACGCGCCGTCGTGTGAGCGCCGAGTGCGACCGCCAGGCGCATCGGTGTCAAGAAAGTGCTCAGCGCAGCGTCCTCGATATCGGTGTCGGCCGGAGGTTCGGCGCCCCAGCAGTGGATGACTCCTTGCAGTGTGCGGTCGGCGCACACGTCGGCGACCAGGTCAGCCACTCCCAGCTCCTGGGCGGGGTCGAGGATGTATTCGGCATCGCCGATCCGCTCGTAACGATCACCGAGTCGAACTATCACCGGGACGGCGCCCAACGCCGACAATGTCGCCGCGATGTGCGCCCCCACTCCCGACCCTTCGTCCAGCAGGAGGATGTGAGCGTCGCTGAGGTCGTTCGCCCCTTCACCGGAAAGCTCGGATTCGGTCCATACCGGCACGTAGAACCAGTCGGCGACGTCCCGCGGCCCGGCTGCATCGGCACCACCCGGCTGGTTCGCCCGACCGATCCAATAGCTTTCACGTTCAAACGGATACGTCGGCAGGCTCACGCGCCGGCGGGGCTCTGTTTGATGAAAGCCCTCCCAGTCGACGTCGAGACCCAGTTCCCATAGCCGGCCCAGACTCGTTGAGATCACTTCGGTGTCCGGTTTGGGGTCCTCGGCCGCGGGGAGTGAGGCCAGCGAACACCGGACTTGCATGCTGTTGTTCTGGGCCGCGGTCAACAGCGCCCGCCCCGGACCAACCTCGAGCAGAGCGGGCTCGGTGGTCAACGGCGACCTGTCACCCCTCAACGTTCGCAAGCCGTCGGCGAAGCGGACCGTCGAACGGATCTGGGCACTCCAGTAGTCAGGCTTGGTGACCGCGGCATCCGCCCAAAGACCGGTGAGGGTCGCAACGTACGGAATGTCCGGCATCGCGAGCGGAATCCGATCGACAAGCTCTTCGAAGCGGTCGAGCATCGGGTCCATCATCGACGAGTGAAAAGCGTGCGACGTGTGCAGGCGATGGGCAGGAACGGACCGCGCCAGGAGTGCCTTTTCAACCGGAGCGATCGCTTCTTCTGCTCCCGACAACACAGATAGTTGGGGCGCGTTCAGCGCTGCGAGGCACACCCGATCGTCGTCGATGTAGTCGACCAGCTCGTCGGCCGGCGCCATCACGGCGAGCATCGAGCCGGGCGGCAGGTCCGAGATGAGCCTGCCGCGCAGGGCCATGAGCCGCAGTGCGTCGTCCAACGCGATCACGCCCGACACCGTGGCAGCGACATATTCGCCGACGCTGTGCCCGATCATCGCCGCTGGTTGTACACCCCACGAGCGCCACAACTGGGCGACGGCGTACTCAATGACAAACAGAGCCGGCTGAGCCAGTGCGGTGTCCCGCAGTTCAGCCGCGGCAGTTTTGCGCCGGCGTGGGCCGGGGAAAAGTACCCGACGTAGGTCAAATCCGAGTTCGGGCTTCAGCTTTCGACAGCACGCATCGATGGTGCGTTTCACGATCGGCTCGCTGTTGTACAGATCGGCGGCCATACCCGGGTATTGGGAGCCCTGACCCGGAAACATAAAAACGATCTCGGGTTCTGCACTGCTACAGACGGCTTCGATGTCCTCGCGCTGCGATGACAACCTTGCGACCGCGCCGGCGCGGTCGTCCACCTCCACGACATAGCTTCTGCGGTGGGCAAACGCCCGCCGACCCAGGTGCAGGGTGAACGCTACGTCGGCGAGGTCGCGCTCCGGATGGCGGCTGAGGTACGCGCCGAGACGCCGGGCGGCCTCGTGTTGGGCATCGTTGCTGCGCGCTGACACCGTCAGGACCTGGTGTGGCCGCCGGTGTGCTGGGGCGTCGAGCTGGGGGGCTTCCTCAAGCAGGACATGGGCATTGGTGCCCCCGACGCCAAACGAACTCACCCCTGCGCGGCGTGGGCTACCGTTGCGCGACCAAGGGTGAAGCGTCCGCGTCACAAAGAACGGACTCGACACGAAGTCGATCGCGGGGTTTGGCGCACGGTAGTGCACGGTCGGCGGTATCGCCGCATGCTCCAGCGATAGCACTGACTTGATCAACCCGACCACGCCAGATGCACAGGACAGGTGGCCGAAATTGGACTTGGCCGAACCGATCCCACAGAATCCGCGACGGGATGTGTATTTCGTGAACGCCTCCGTCAGGGCGGACAACTCGATCGGATCACCGAGAATCGTCCCCGTCCCGTGCGCCTCGACGTATCCGACCGACTCCGGCGAAATGCCCGCGGTGCGGTAAGCCTCGGCGATCGCCGCGACCTGACCGCGAATGCCGGGCGCGGTGTAACCGACTTTGTCGTGACCATCGTTGTTCAGCCCGAAACCCAGGATCGTCGCGTGGATGCAATCTCGGTCTGCCAGTGCGTCCTCGAGCCTCTTGAGCGCGACGATGCCGACCCCGCTTCCAACGATCGTTCCCTGCGCATTCATGTCGAAGGGCCGGCAGTGCCCATCCGGCGAGAGGATGGAGCCGGCGACGTAGTAGTAGCCGCCGCGCTGGGGTACCCGGACCGTGACGCCGCCGGCCAGCGCCATGTCGCATCGGCGGCCGCGAAGGCTCTCGCAGGCAAGAGCGACTGCGACCAGCGAGGTCGAGCAGGTGGTCTGTACGACGACACTGGGTCCGCGCAGATCCAATCGGTACGACACCTGGGTGCAGAGATGGTCTTTGTCGTTGGTGACCATCAGCTGCATGCCATCCACATAGCCGAGGGCATCAGGATTCTGGTACAGCTGATAGAGATAGGTGCTCATCTCGCAGCCGCCGAAGACTCCGATCGACCCCGGAAATGCTGCCGGGTCGTATCCAGCGTCTTCCAATGCCTCCCACGCGGTTTCCAGGAATATCCGATGCTGCGGATCGGTCAGAGCTGCATCACGCGCCGAGAATCCGAAGAAGCCCGCATCGAACCGGTCGATATCACCGAGAAGCGGGGCAGCGTTGACGTATCCCGGCAGGTTTATGACGGAATCGGGTACGCCGGCCGACCGCATCTCGTCCTCGGACAGAAAGGTGATCGACTCGACCCCGTCGGCGAGGTTCTGCCAGAACTGATCGACGTCATAAGCACCGGGCACCCGGACCCGCTGGCCCACGATTGCGATCGGCTCAATGCCGCCCGGCTCGCCGCCGGATTCGGCATTCATGGCACTTCGGCGACAGATTGGCGGCGGTCCGCCGAGATCGACGCCCTCAGGTTTAGCGGTATCTCCACCACGGCATCGCCGACCCCCAGCACACGCACGCCCCCGGTGTAGACGGGACCGTCCTCAAAGTCAGACTCGGCCAACCGAACTGAGAGTTGGATGAACTCCTCCGCGCCGACCGGAAGACGGAAGTTGTTGGGCGTGAGCGTGGCGTCGGGCTCGAACGCCGGTCCCACGCCGTCGCTGCGGCGCAGATCAGTCAACAAACATCGCACCGTGGCATCGGCATCGGAGTTGTTGGAGATCGCGAATCGCATGGTGGCCGTTTGACCGAGCGGGGCCACCGCCTGCAGAGTGGCCTCGGCTTTCTCGCTGTTGCGAGTTAACCCCAGCACCGAGGTGAGGTAACGCCGTCCATAGTCGGTGTTGACGTCTTCCAAGCGGACCAACAGCTCGAGAACGATGTCGGCTGTGTTGGCAGCGACGATCGAAAATGGCTCCGTACCCGGGTTTTCGGCGGGCCCACGGTCGACGGCCGAGCGGAGAATTGCGTTGGCTACCGAAGCTTCTGCGGTCGCGTATTGGTGGAGGCGCTCGAACCAGTCGACAGGGTCAGTTGGGTCGAATCGTGGCGGTGTCGGCCGCGCCGGCGCGGACAAGTCTGGGGCGATGCCGTGCGCCAGCGCACAAACATAGTCTGAGCTGAGACCGATCAGCCGGGTTAAGACATTCATCGTAAGGTCGGCTACTTCAGCGGCGTATGAATCCGCGTTGGTGGCCAGGAACGCAGCCAGTTGACTCTCGACGATCACCGGTGGCACGTCACCGTAAGCGATCCGCTTAGTGAGCTCTTTGTTCAGCTCGGCGGTTTCGCCGAGGCGCTCTGCCGAAAGCTCAAGGTAATGTGCGAATTTCGTTGCCCATTCAACAGTCGATCCGACGGCGTCGGTGGCATCGGGCTGCGCACCACCCTCCGATGTGCTGAATTCCGCGTTCAACGCTGTGGGGTTCGGCGACATCAGATTGCCTACAGCGGGCCGACTTCTGAGCGAAGTTTTCGCGCGGACACAAACACTCCTCGAATTCGCATCCCCCGCGTATACCAGCCACACCATAACGTCTTGTTGAGCTGATTCTCAAGGGTTTTCGCGTCCGCGATTACCCGAAAAACGACGCGCCCGCACAACGAACTATTGAAACCGGTTGCGCGCGCTTGTTAAACTCCCAGGGCCGAGGCCCATCCGTACGGCGAAAGGCGCCAGATGGCCAATCTCTCTGATCCATTCGGCATACTCGACGGTCTCGATCGTGTTCACAAGCATCACCGCATCTTCGACCTTTCCGCACCAAATGGTTGCCGTCAACAGCGGTAATGCCCTTGTTGCGGCCGGGCCGATTGCCGATGACGTCGGCACCGGCAGTTGGGCCGACGCCGGGCGAAACTGCAACATTCATAAACAACACACACCTAATCCCAATGCAGCGTGGTGGTTTCGCCCGCGTTCTGCCGCGACCTCACTTTGATAGGAGAACAAACCATGAGTGCAACCATGTCTCACGGGAAGAGCCATTCCAAGACACGGCATCATGGCCATGGCCACTCCGGACGCAGCGTCCAAACCGTGACCCCTTATTGGGGGTGGTCGCATGACAACCAGCGGCTGGAGATGATGGACCTACCGTCGTACATCGACTCGCTGCGGCAGACCTACGACACTGCGCTGAGTGACCTGTCAGATCGTCTT
>NZ_JBAPRN010000037.1:0-14257 GCF_049281135.1 Mycobacterium sp.
GACCATGACGTCAGAAGGCAACTATCCGACCGCGAACGGCAAGCGCTTCACCCTGGATGTGGACACCCAGGCCGATGTACCCGCTTACCAAGACTGGGCGCACACCGACCGTCTCGACAATTTCACCGTCATGGAGGTTGACGGCAAAAGCCGCTGCCACGGAATGCAACTCGAGGGTCTGGCCTACCCGATCACACCGATCGGGATGCACTACCTGCTGATCCATTACGACATCCCCGAGATCGATGAGAAGACCTATCGAGTCAAGGTCGACGGCCGGGTGAAGAACGAGCTGACTCTGGACATGGACTACTTCCGCAGCCGGCCCAAGGTCACCATCCCGGCCACGATGGAATGCTGCGGCAATGGCCGAGCGAGCCAGCGGTGGCGTCTCTGGGCGCACGTCCCGTGGAACCACGACGCGATCGGGACCGCCGAATGGACGGGCACGCCGCTGCGTGGGGTACTCGAGGAAGCCGGCCTGGAAGACGACGCGGTAGAGATTCTGTTCACCGGGCTCGATAAGGGCATCCAGGGGGGCGAAGTCCAGTACTTCCAGCGCAGCCTGACCGTGGATTACGTGATGAACCCCGACAATGACGTCTTGCTCTGCTACGAGATCAACGGCCAGCCATTGCCACCCCAGCACGGATTCCCGTTGCGGCTACTGGTGCCCGGCTGGTTGGGGATGACGAATGTCAAATGGATCGACTCGATCGAAGCGACCTCCACCCGGCTCACCGAGCGCCAGATGAAGTGGTACAGCTACGCCCAAAACGACAACGACCCCAACCGCATCCCCGCCACCTTCCAGCAGGTCCGGGCGTTGATGGTCCCACCCGGCATCCCCGATTTCCTCTGCCGGATCCGCCACCTCGAGGAGACACCGGCCGTCCAGCTGCGCGGTCGCGCCTGGGCCGGCGGTCTTCGCATCGAGAGCGTGGAGGTCAGCATCGACGGCGGAAATACCTGGTCGTACGCAAAACTCGATAAGCCAATGGGCAAATGGGCCTGGGTCGGTTGGTCATTCACCTGGGAGAACGTCACTGAGGGTCAATACACGCTGAGGTGCCGCGCGAAGGACGAGCGAGGCAACATGTCGAAAGACGACGACTCAGCCCACGACTACTACGCGATGGATATCACCAAGGCGCAGTACGTCGATGTGAACGTTTATCCCAAAGGCACTCTGACACCACTGAACAAAATCGACCTGCCGGTACAGTTCCCGTCGCTTTGAAGCAGTGCCGCGATTGCGGCAGGGTTCGCGCTCGTAGTCATAGCAGGACTGGCACAGTGTCGTTTCGTCAAAAACGGGTTGCCCGCGGCAGCACTGGGTTACAGCGACTCGTCGAGCTCACCGAGCCGGTCGGTCAGCCGCAGGTTTTCGGAGTAGTCGACCGGGCAGCAGATCAGCGACACCCCATCGTCATCGAGAGCAGCTCTCAACGTCGGTAGCAATTCGTCGGCGCTGTTGATCCGATAACCCTTGGCGCCGAAGCTTTCCGCGTACTTGACGATGTCAGGGTTGCCGAACTTCACGTAGTGGTGCTCGCCGAGTTCGAGATCCATCTTCCACTCGATCAGACCGTAGCCGCCGTCTTCCCAGATCAGCACGACCAGCGGTATCTTCTCGCGCACAGCGGTTTCGATCTCCTGCGAGTTCATCAGGAAGGCCCCGTCGCCGGCCACCGCCAGTACCTTCGACTCCGGCTTCGCCAGCTTGACTCCAAGCGCTCCGGGAAGCGCGAAGCTCATGGTGGACAAGCCATTTGATACGAGGCAAGTGTTGGGTTCGTAGGTCGGATACAGCCGGGCCATCCACATCTTGGTGGCGCCGGTGTCGACCAGCACGACATCGCTGCGGCCGAGCGCCGCACGGATATCGGCGACCAACCGCTGAGGGGCCAGCGGGTATCGCGAATCCTGTTGTCCGCGCGCGAATTCCTCGTCGAGCAGGCCAGCACCGGGGATCTCCGGATCGGCGACGAACACGTGGTCGTCCAACCCTTCGGCCAGCGCGTCCAGCGACTCACTGATATCGCCGATGATCCCGACGTCGACCGAGTAGTGCGCGTCGACCTCGGCCGGGAACCGATGGATGTGGATGATCTTCTTGTCGGCCTTGGGATTGATTCGAACCGGGTCGAACTCCTGCAGCTCATAGCCGACCGCAATGACGACGTCGGCGTTGTCGAACCCGAAGTTGACGTAGTCGTGCCGCATGAACCCGAGCGCCCCGATGCTGTTGGGGTGGTCGTCGGGCATGACACCTTTGCCGTGGAAGGTGTTGGCCACCGGGATGCCGAACTTCTCCGAGAAGCGCACCAAGGCATCGGTCGCACTGGAACGAGCCGCGCCGTGTCCGGCCAGTAGCACCGGGCGCACGGCCTCACGCAGGATGTCGACGGCGCGCGCCACCTGGCGGACCGCCGGCGCGTCGGCGCGAACGACGTTGCGCGGCAACGGACCCAGCTCATAATCGGCCTCGTCCGCGTCGATGTGCTCGGGCACGGCCAGATACACCGCAGCCGGACGTTCGGTCTCGGCGAGCTTGAAGGCTTTGCGGACCATCTCCGGTATCGCCTGCGCGGTCGGGATACCGGCGGCCCATCGGGTGATCGGCGCGAACATCGACACCAGGTCGACGTACTGGTGCGACTCTTTGTACTGCCGGTTCTGGCCCACCTGAGCGGAGATCGCGACCATCGGCGTGCTGTTGGTGGTGGCGTCGGCCACGCCCAACTGCATGTTGATCGCCCCCGGACCCAGCGTGGCCGATACCACCGCCGCCCGCCCGGTCACCCGGCCGTACATCTCGGCCATGAACGACGCCGCCTGCTCGTGCCGGGTGAGCACATAGCGAATGTTGGACGACGCCAGCGCCTGCATGAAGCGGATGTTCTCCTCACCCGGCAGCCCGAAGACCACCTCGACGCCCTCATTCTCCAAGCACTTGACTATCAACTCGGCCGCTTTGCTCATCCGGCACCTCCCTTAGGGGAACGATAGTGGCAGGCTAAGTGTTGGACGTTTCACAACCTCGTAAGCGAAGGATGTCAGTATGGCGATCGCCACCATCAACCCCGCCACCGGCGAAACGGTCAAGACCTTTACCGCGGCAACCGACGCGGAAGTCGAGGCGGCAATCACCCGTGCCCACGAGCGGTTCCTGGACTATCGGCACTCCACCACGTTCGCTCAACGCGCCGAGTGGGCGAACGCGACCGCGGACCTGCTGGAGAAGGAGGCCGACGAGGTCGGGGCGATGATGACGCTCGAAATGGGCAAGACCCTGAAATCGGCCAAGGCCGAAGCGATCAAGTGTGCCAAGGGTTTTCGCTACTATGCCGAGAACGCCGAGAAGCTGCTGGCCGATGAGCCGGCCGAGGCGTCCAAGGTCGGCGCTAAACGGGCCTACACCCGCTGGCAGCCGCTCGGCGTGGTGCTGGCCGTGATGCCGTGGAACTTCCCGCTCTGGCAGGCCGTCCGGTTCGCCGCGCCCGCATTGATGGCCGGCAACGTCGGTCTGCTCAAGCACGCCTCGAACGTGCCGCAGTCGGCGTTGTATCTGTCCGACGTCATCGCCCGCGGCGGCTTTCCGGAGAACTGCTTCCAGACGCTGCTGGTGTCGTCCAAAGCCGTCGAAGCCATCCTCCGCGATCCTCGGGTCAAGGCGGCCACGCTGACCGGCAGCGAGCCGGCCGGCCAGTCCGTCGCCGCAATCTGCGGTGACGAGATCAAGCCCACCGTGATGGAACTCGGCGGCAGCGACCCGTTCATTGTGATGCCGTCGGTCGATCTCGACGAGGCGGTCAAGACCGCGGTCACCGGACGGGTACAGAACAACGGCCAATCCTGTATCGCTGCAAAGAGATTCATCGTGCACACCGACATCTACGACGCGTTCGTGGACAAGTTCGTCGAGCGGATGGCGGCCCTCAAGGTCGGTGACCCGACCGACCCGGACACCGACGTGGGTCCGCTGGCCACCGAGTCGGGCCGCGACGAGATCGCCCAGCAAGTCGACGACGCCGTCGCCGCGGGCGCCAAGGTCCGCCTCGGCGGCAAGACCCCAGACCAGCCTGGCTGGTTCTACCCGCCGACGGTGGTCACCGAAATCACCAAGGATATGGCGCTCTACACCGAAGAGGTCTTCGGACCGGTCGCCTCGATGTATCGCGCGTCGGGTATCGACGAAGCCATCGAGATCGCCAACGCCACCACCTTCGGGCTGGGGTCCAACGCGTGGACCAACGACGAGGCCGAGCAGGAGCGCTTCATCGACGACATCGAGGCCGGCCAGGTGTTCATCAACGGGATGACGGTGTCCTACCCCGAACTCGGGTTCGGCGGCGTCAAGCGGTCGGGCTACGGCCGCGAGCTTGCCGGCCTCGGCATCCGGGCGTTCTGCAACGCCAAGACGGTGTGGGTGGGCTGACGGCGGTCGGCTATCGCAGCGAGATTGACTCCAGCGCGGATTCTTCTCGACCTTTCCCGCGCTGGCGTCGATTTCGCCGAGACTAGACGGCCGCGAGTGCCTTTTCGTCTTCGGCGGCGAAGGTGTCCTCCAGTTGCACCGGCGAGTAGTCGAGGTCGATCTCGGCAAGTGGGCGACCGCGCGCACTGGAGATGGTGCCGAACCTGCGCATCCCCTTGTCGGCGGCGTACTGCGTGAACTCGTCCTGGACCAGATCGAACGGCAACACGTCGAACAGTGCAAAACCCTGCGCGGTGGCATCGATGGCGAGCGGCATCAACTCGTTCATCCGCGATTCGAAGACGTCCCAATTGGCGTCGTCGGCGGCAACGTGACGGCGGCAGGTGAAGGTGCCCCACGCCATGTGCCGCCGCTCGTCGTCGCCGATCCGCCGGACCAACTCCTGCATACCGGGCAGGATGTTGCGCTCCACGCAGATCTTGTGCCAGGCGTAGTAGCCAGTCAGCGCCAACATGCCCTCGACGACGTGGTTGTAGGTGACCGATGCCCGAATCTGGGCCGCCGGTGACGAGTCCGATGACAAGGCGTTGAGGCAGTCCGGCAGCTCGTCGTAGAACATCTGCCGGTAGGCCGGAAGCGGTTCCAGGTAGGTCTGAAGGTCCTCGGTCATCCCGACAGCGTCGAGCCACAGCCGGAACACCTGGGTGTGCTTGGCCTCTTCGAAGGCGAACTGAGTCAGGTACATCTCGTCGCCGAGCCGTCCTTCTTCCCGCATCGCGGACATGAACGGCTGGATGTCCTCGGTGACCGCTTCCTCGCCGGCGATGAACTGCGCACACAACCGGGTGGCGAAATCGCGTTCGTCCTCGTTCAGTCGCTCCCAGTCGGCACGGTCTCGCGAGAAGTCGATGTCGGCCGGATTCCAGAATTTCGCGTTGCCACCGGCGAACAGCTTGAGCGGCAGGCTGTCCCAGTTCAGGCCGCCGGCAGCCAGTGATCCTGAATGTGTGCGTGTCATCAGACCTCCTCAGGTCTTTTGCGAACGAATTGTTCTGCTGTCATCGGAAATTGGAGAAAATGCCGCGCTCAACACAGCCACCAGCCTGCGCACCGCCAGCGCCGGCTGCTCCGGGCTGGGTTCGTCAAGCCCGAGGATCGGATCCAGCCCGCGCATGTACGGCGCCAACGCCAGATGCGGAAAGATCAACAGCAACAAGGACATCAGCGCCTCGGTGTCGGCGTCCTTGCGGAATTCACCCCGAACCTGGGCATCGCGCACCAGCGGCCGCAGTACTTCCAGGTAATGACGGTGGATGACGCTGCGCACGCTGACGCGGGCATCGGTGTCGACCTCCATGCTCGCCGCCGCATGCAGCGCGCGTTCGTGCGGGTGATCGGCGAAATAGGCGACCCATACGTCGAGCCAATCGGTCAGGAACTCGAAAAACGGCCGGTTCGGATCCAGCTGGCGAATCTGGTCCTCCATATAGGCGCGTACCCGCTGGCTGACGACGTCGGTGATGAACGCATAGAGGTCGCGCTTGTCCGCGAAGTACTGGAACAGACTGCCTTTGGCCACGCCGGCACGTCGGGCGATGACGTTCAGGCTGCCGCCGGAAAAACCGTGCGCCCCGAATTCCGCCTCCGCAGCCTCGACCACCGCTGCGCGGCGTGCGGGGTCGACGCGGGCCCACGTCACCGTCGGCATCTGCCCTCCTGTGTTGGATGACCACTGGTCACTTTACTGTGAGCCACGTCACTTCTCAAGGGTGTGCGCAAAACAATCGTCGGCGGCGCCCGCCGCGAACCCGGGGGGACGCGATTCCCGAAACCCCGCCACGGAGGCCGATTCGTGGTCCTAGAGTCGGCTACGTGTCGTTAGTGAATACCGCTCAGGGACCTGTCAATACCACTGATATCGGCGTCACGCTCATGCACGAGCACGTGTTCATCATGACCACGGAGATCGCGATGAACTACCCGGAGGCATGGGGCGACGAAGACAAACGGGTGGCCGATGCCATCGATCGGCTCAACGAGCTGAAGTCGCGCGGCGTCGACACCATCGTCGACCTCACCGTGATCGGGCTGGGCCGCTACATCCCGCGCATCGCCCGTGTCGCCGCGGCCACCGACCTGAACATCATCGTCGCGACGGGTCTGTACACCTACAACGACATACCGTTCCGGTTCCACTACGAGGGCCCCGGCGGCATGCTGGGCGGCCCGGAGATCATGTCCGACATGTTCGTCCGCGACATCGAAGAGGGCATCGCCGACACCGGCGTCAAGGCGGGAATCCTCAAGTGCGCCACCGACGAACCCGGTGTCACACCCGGTGTCGAGCGGGTGCTGCGCGCGGTCGCCCAGGCACACAAGCGGACCGGGGTGCCGATCTCCACGCATACCCACGCCGGGCTGCGGCGCGGACTCGAGCAGCAGAAGGTCTTCGAGGAAGAGGGCGTCGACCTGAGCCGGGTGATCATCGGGCACTCCGGCGACAGCACCGACATCGGCTACCTCGAGGAGCTGATCGCCCCCGGCTCCTACCTCGGGATGGATCGTTTCGGCCTGGACGTGATCTCGCCGTTCGAGGACCGGGTCAACATCGTCGCGCAGATGTGCGAGCGCGGGCACGCCGACAAGATGGTGTTGTCCCACGATGCCAACTGCTACTTCGACGCGATTCCCGAAGAGCTGGTGCCGCAGATGGCGCCGAACTGGCACTACCTGCACATCCACAACGACGTGATCCCCGCGCTCAAACAACGCGGTGTCACCGACGAGCAACTGCACACCATGCTCGTCGACAATCCACGCCGCATCTTCGAGCGACAGGGCTCTTACCAGTGACAGGAGCCGAGCTGGTCCCGCCGATTGGTGTGCAGATCTCCGCGCTGGCCGCGCTCGCTCCCGACGAACCGGCCGTCACATGTGACGGGCGCACGCTCACTCGCGGCGAGCTCGACCGCTCGACGAACAGGTTGGCTCGCGCCTACGCCGCGCGCGGTGTCAGTGTCGGCGACTACGTGACGATGGTGCTACCCAACTCGATCGAGTGGATCCAGGCCGCGGTGGCGTGCTGGAAGCTGGGCGCGGTACCCCAGCCACTGTCCGCGCGGCTGCCCGACGCCGAGCTGGCCGGCCTGCTGGAATTGCGGCCGCCGACCTTGCTGGTCGGCCGCGAGCACCCCGAGATAACAAGCGTTCCAGCCGGTTTCACTCCCGACCCGGAATTGTCCGACGAGGCACTCCCGGAGGCGGTGTCGCCGGTCTGGAAGGCGATGGGGTCAGGCGGCAGCACCGGTCGGCCCAAACTGATCGAATCAGGCGGCGACAGCCGGATCCCCGCCGCCATCGGCTACCCGCTGGGCGCGCAGGAGGGCGACACTACGTTGGTACCGGTGCCGTTGTCGCACAACACCGGCTTCACCACCGCGACCATCGCTCTGCTGATGCGGCACCACCTCGTGCTGATGAGCCGGTTCGAGCCGGAAAAATTCCTCCGGCTGATCAACGATCACGGTGTCACCTTCCTGACAACAGTGCCGACCATCATGCAGCGCGCGCTGCCGGTCTACCACGACAAACCCGACGCCTACGACCTGTCGTCGCTACGCCGGTTCTGGCACCTGGGCGCTCCGTGCCCACCCGCCGTCAAACAGGCGTGGATCGACCTGCTCGGGCCCGAGAAAGTCTGGGAACTCTACGGCGGCACCGAATTACAGGCGTTGACGTTCATCTCCGGTGACCAGTGGCTGACTCACCGCGGCTCGGTCGGGATCGTCGTGGCGGGCGAGATGAAGGTGCTCGACGACGACGGCAACCCGTGCCCACCCGGCGAAGTGGGCGAGATCTACATGCGACCCAGCCCAGGCAGCGCACCCACCTATCGCTACGTCGGCGCCACCGCGAAATCGCGCGACGGCTGGGATTCGCTCGGCGATCTCGGCTACTTCGACGCCGACGGGTTTCTGTACATCTCGGACCGCCGCGTCGACATGTTCACCGTCGGCGGCCGCAACGTGTACCCCGCCGAGATCGAAGCCGCCCTCTCCGAGCATCCGGATGTGCTGTCCTGTTTGGTTGTTGGTGTGCCACACCAGGATCTGGGGCAGGTACCGTACGCCCTGGTTCAGGCCGGGCCGGCATTGGACGAGCAGACGGTTCAAGAGTTTTTGCGCGAGCGCATCGCCGGTTACAAGGTGCCCGAGACCGTTGAGTTCGTCGACACCCCGTTACGCGATGACGCCGGCAAGGCACGCCGCTCCGCGGTCCGCAACGAGATCATGGCGCGATTGCGTCTTCTTGACGCGGGCTGACGGCATCGCCACCTCCCGGGGTAGGTGGTTGCTTGGTGCGGGATTCCCAGCGCCGCAACGCTTCCCGGCACGGTGATTCGACGAGCGCATAACTCACCGCGGCGATCGCGACACTGAACACCAGCGTCAGCGCCAGTACCTCGGGCATGTGTCCCCGGAACGAGAACTGACCGATCACCGGGAACACCATCGTCAGCGCGGCAAGATGCCAGATGAAGATGCCGTAAGACCAGCGTCCGAGCGTCACCATCGGGGCGCTGCCCAGCAGCCGATGGTTTTCGTCGGGCCGGTCGAGGACCAGCGGCGCCACCAGACCCGCCGCCACCAGCGCCCCCATCGCGGTCTTCACGGTGAATTGCGCGGCGCTGCTCGGAACCAGCCCGGCCGGGCCGGCCATCGGCGAAGCGGCCACCAGGTAGGCCGCCACCACCGTGACGGCCATCACCAGTCGGCGTCGGGCCAGGCGGTGCGGCCATCCGAGCGGGGTGTGGATCCACTCTGCCAGCAGCATCCCCGCGGCGAACCAGGAGAAGAACGCCGGCGGCCACGTCAATGGGTTGAGACCGGCCGGAGCGGCGAACGGGATCCAGCCCCAGAACCAGCTCGCGACCGCCAACACGGTGATCGCCGGCACCCGGAACCGAACTGGTAGTCGCGCTGCCAGCATCGCAAGGATCGGCAACGCCAGATAGAAACTGACCTCGACCGACAGGCTCCACATCTGAGTCAGTCCGGCGGTAAGCGTCAACGGGACATACACCTGGGTGAGCGACAGATTCGCCAGCCACACGGTCACATTCGGGTGATTGCCGTCCGGCAGCAGAGTCAGTATCACCACGACGGCAACCACGTAGGCCGGCATGATGCGGACCACCCGCGATCGCAGGTAGTGACCGGTGGAGGGGCGCGGCGCCAGACCGCGCGCGGCCGCGGCATGACTGCGCCACAACAGGAACCCCGACAACGCGAAGAACACCGCCACCGCCAGATCGAAGCGACCGAACAGCCGACCGTCGATCCCGCTGGAGTGCCCGGTGTCAAACGCGACGTGGGTGATGACGACGCCGATCGCCGCGCAGGCCCGCATTCCTTCGACGGCGGGCAGGAAGCGGCGGGTGCCGCCGACCAGCTCGCCAGGGTTTTTGCGCCGCTTTCTCCCATTGCTACGCACTGCATCGTCGCCGGCGGCCGTCATGGTGACAGTCTGCCCGGTGAATGGGGTACACCCCGATTTACCCACCATGGGGAGATAAACGGTGACCTTAAATAATGCTGTTAGGGTCGAACGAGTTTTGCTTGGCTGCAGCAGCGTAAGCGGGTAGAACCCCAGGTCGCGGGGGTTCGGGATGCAACAGGTTTGGTGGCCTGAACCGAACGAGACCAGAAGGAGGTCACGGCAGCGTGAACCGAGCAGTCATGTTGCGGATGGCCGCGTGCGGGATCATGGGACTCGGAGCCGCGTTGTTGATCGCCGCGCTGCTGTTGTGGACCTACACCGGCAGCAGGATCACCAAAATTCCGCTCAATCTGGATGCGACGGTGATCGGCGAAGGCACGGGGACAGCGGTGGACCCCGCCTCGCTGTACAGCCCGAAACTCGTGGTTGACAAGAACGTGCCGCTGGTCTCGCAGCAACAGATCGACGTCGAATCTCCCGCCAACGCTGATGTCGTCACGCTGCAAGTCGGTAGCTCGATTCGGCGCAGCGACAAGCAAAAGGATTCCGGCCTGCTGCTCGCCCTGGTCGACACCGTCACCCTCAACCGGAAAACCGCATCAGCGGTGTCCGACGACACTCACCCCGGCGGCGCGGTGCAGAAGCCGCGCGGGTTCAAGGATGAAAGCCCGGCCACCAACATCGCGTTGCCGCACGACGGCTTGTCCTATCGATTCCCGTTCCATACCGAGAAGCGCTCGTATTCGTACTTCGATCCCATCGCGCAGAAGGCCTTCGAGGCCAACTACACCGGTGAAGAAGACGTCAACGGCCTGAGCGCGTACAAGTTCACCCAGGACGTCGGCTACGACGCCGACGGTAAGCTGGCTGAGCCGATCAGATACCCGTCGCTGTACGCCGACGATGCGGACAGCAAGGTCACCAACACCGCATATATGTGGGGCTTGCCGGGCGATCCGGACGAGAAGATCACCATGACCCGCTATTACGCGGCGCAACGGACGTTTTGGGTGGACCCGGAGTCGGGGACCATCGTCAAAGAAAAAGAGCGCGCCAATCACTACTACGCCCGCGACGCGTTGAAGCCCGAGGTGACGTTGGTCGACTACACGATCACCTCCAACGAGGGGTCCGTCGAATCACAGGTCAACGCCGCGCGCGACGAACGCGACCGGTTGGCGCTGTGGTCCCGTGTCTTGCCCATCACCTTCACTGCGGCCGGTGTGATCGCACTGATCGGCGGCCTATTGCTCGGCTCGTTCAGCTTGCGGACCGAGACCGCGCTGGCCGAACCCGATCTGGACTCAGCCGACCAAGGTGGCTTCTTCGGCCGCGGCGAGCCGCCGCCGGCGCGAGTACCCGGCGCCGAAGCCGAGACCGAGAAGATTCCCACTCAGCCCAAGGACGTCAAGCGAGATCAGGGCCCGTCGAGTTCGGGAGGTCCTTCGACGCCGGGTCCACCCGACCTGACCTAGCTAGCTGGGCGCGTGCGGGCTGCACCCCACTGGGCTCTGCGCTGGTCCCGTCCCGGGTATGCGCTGGCACTGGCGCTGCTGGTGGTGGCGCCGCTGCTGAGCCCCGGCTATTTATTGCTGCGCGACGCCGTCTCCACACCGCGGTCCTATCTGTCCGATAGCGCCCTCGGGCTGCTTGCGGCGCCACGGGCCACGCCACAGGATTTCGCGATCGCGCTGGCTTCGCGCTGTATCGACGGCGGCCTAGTGGTAAAGGCATTGCTCGTCATTGGACTGTGGCTGGCGGGCTGGGGCGCGGCTCGACTGGTCGCGCAGGTGTTGCCGGAATCCGCCGCAGGCGGCGAGTTTTCAGCGATCACGCTCGCAATCTGGAATCCCTACGTCGGCGAACGGCTCCTGCAGGGACACTGGAGCCTGCTGCTCGGTTACGGCTGCCTGCCGTGGGTAGCTACCAGCATGCTGACACTTCGGTCAAGCGAAAAGACGGCCTGGCCAAGCATTTTCGGTCTGGCGTTCTGGATTGCGCTGGCTGGACTTACTCCGACCGGTCTGCTGCTCGGCGCCACGGTCGCGTTGACGTGCGTCGCGGTGCCGGGTACCGGAACTCCCCGCTGGCGTTGCGTCGTGATCGCTATCGCCGATGCGGTGGCAGCGGCGCTACCGTGGTTGACAGCAGCGGCACTGGGTCTGTCGTCGACGGATCACGTGTGGGGTCGTCCGCCAGGTATTGCCGCGTTCGCGGCACGGGCCGAGCCCGGTATGGGCACGCTCGGCAGTCTGGCCAGCCTGGGTGGGATCTGGAACGGCGATTCCGTGCCAGCCTCGCGGGCAACGCTTTTCGCAGTTCTATCGGCGATTGTGCTGCTCGCCGTGGTTGCGACGGGAGTCGTCACGCTGAGGCGTCACCGGACGGCGCTGCCGTTGCTGTTACTTGCGATGGCGTCGGTGCTGATGCCCGCGGCGATGGCCACCGGCCCCGGCCTGGCCGTCCTGCACACGCTGGTCGACGCCGCACCCGGCCTGGGCGTGCTGCGCGACGGGCAGAAGTGGGTCGCGTTGGCGATGCCCGGCTACGCGCTGGCTACCGCGGGCGCGGTGCTGACGTTGCGGCGCTGGTTGCGGCCCACATCCGCCGCGCTGCTGTGTTGCGCCGCGCTGGTGCTGTCGCTGCCCGACTTGGCTTGGGGCGTAGGGGGAATGGTCGAGTCGGTGCGCTATCCGAGCGACTGGCCGGCCGTCGCGGCGGCTATCAACCACGAGCCCGCAGACGTCGCGGTGTTGCCGGCCGACACCATGCGGCGATTCACCTGGTCCGGTCCGGCGCCGGTGCTGGATCCGTTGCCGCGCTGGTTGCGCGCTGACGTCCTGACTACGGGCGACCTGACCATTTCGGGGGCGACGGTTCTCGGCGAGGGTAACCGGGCCCGCGATGTGCAGCAACTACTTCTGGCCGGAGGCGATTCGGCCGATCTCCGTCGGGCCGGGGTGGGATGGCTGGTGGTCGAGTTGGGCACACCCGGCGATATAGGTTCGGCCGCAGAGACATTCGGCCGCTTACCGGTGGTTTACCGCGGACGCGACCTGGTGTTGTATCGCGTTGGCGGCGCAACAGCCGGTGCGTCGATGGGCCGGCGGACGACGGTTGTGATCGCCCACCTGGCATGGCTGGCCATGCTGATCACCGGAGCGGTCGGCGCGATTGTCAACCGGCGCCGCCGTGCCGACCGAAAACCACGCCGCTATGACGGTGGCGTTGGATCAAGCATCACCACGTGATCGTTTCGCCACTGATACCGCACACTCGTCACGGCGGCGATTGTTGAACATCAGCGCGGTAGTCGGGGAGCCGGCTGTTGCGCCCTCCACAGTGACGAGTGCGGTCGAAAGGCTCACGCACGGATTGAAGTTGCCCTCGAGAGTCGCCGGGGCACTCGACCACTTCCAATCCGTACCCGGGTAAGGCGGAAGGGCCTTGATGGCGGCGACAACCTCCGGGGCGGCCAGATTCACCCCGCAACCACCAAGGGGAGTTGCGGTTGCGGGTCCGACATCGGTCGCAGCCGCCGCCAATAGCGCAACCGTATGCAGAATCAGCAGGAATCGCATCATCCCGGTCCGTCTTCCTCCGGTCGATTACCTGTTCGGATGGCGCTACACCACTCCGCTGACTCGATCGCCGGCGACGACCGACTCCAGCACCGTGCGCATCGCGTCCGCGCTTTGCTTCCAAGAGAATTCGGCGCTACGCGCTTGCGCCTTCGCGCCGAGCTGATCGCGCAGGACCGGATCGGTAAGCATCTGCTGAAGCTTGTCCACCAGTTGGTCCTGGCCGTCGACCAGCACGCCGGTCACTCCGTCGATGATCGAGTCGGCCAACCCGCCGGACGAGCGGTAACCGATGGTGGGCACCGCGTGCTGGGCCGCCTCGATGACCGCCAAACCCCAGCCTTCTTTGCGCGACGGCAGCACATGCACCCAAGCCTGTTGCATGACATGGTGTTTGGCGGTGTCGTCGACGTGCCCGTGAAACGTCACCGCGTCGCTGATGCCCAGCCACGCCGCGTGATCGGTCAGCCGATGCGACCACCACCCGCCGCCGACAACATCGAGATGCAGATTGGGTATCGACGATCGCAGCTGAGCCACTGCGGTCAGCGCGTCTTCAATCTGCTTGTGCGGCACGAGCCGTGACAGCACCACCACCCGCGGCGTCACCGCCCGCGGCCCACTCAACGACGACGCCGGCGCCTCATCGAGGCCGTTGCGCACCACCGCAATGCGCTCGGTGTCCACTCCCAGCCCGACCAAGTCGCGGGCCGACGGCAGTGACACGGTCACATAC